>NZ_JBHSPC010000195.1:0-500 GCF_042656345.1 Streptomyces incanus | reverse complement strand
TCACTAGACCAGTGAGCTATTACGCACTCTTTCAAGGGTGGCTGCTTCTAAGCCAACCTCCTGGTTGTCTGTGCGACTCCACATCCTTTCCCACTTAGCGTACGCTTGGGGGCCTTAGTCGATGCTCTGGGCTGTTTCCCTCTCGACCATGGAGCTTATCCCCCACGGTCTCACTGCCGCGCTCTCACTTGCCGGCATTCGGAGTTTGGCTAAGGTCAGTAACCCGGTAGGGCCCATCGCCTATCCAGTGCTCTACCTCCGGCAAGAAACACGCGACGCTGCACCTAAATGCATTTCGGGGAGAACCAGCTATCACGGAGTTTGATTGGCCTTTCACCCCTAACCACAGGTCATCCCCCAGGTTTTCAACCCTGGTGGGTTCGGTCCTCCACGAAGTCTTACCTCCGCTTCAACCTGCCCATGGCTAGATCACTCCGCTTCGGGTCTTGGGCATGCTACTGCGTCGCCCTGTTCGGACTCGCTTTCGCTACGGCTTCCCC
>NZ_JBHSPC010000194.1:0-587 GCF_042656345.1 Streptomyces incanus | reverse complement strand
CGGGAGCTGGTCACCGCCAGTGACCCGATGCCCCTGCTCGTGGAACGCGAACGCGCCCTCTACGGCTCCTGGTACGAGTTCTTCCCGCGCTCCGAGGGCACCCCCACCACCCCCCACGGCACGTTCCGCACCGCGGCCCGCCGCCTGCCCGCCATCGCCGCGATGGGCTTCGACGTCGTCTACCTCCCCCCCATCCACCCCATCGGCACCACCCACCGCAAGGGAAGGAACAACACCCTCACCCCCGCCCCCGACGACGTCGGCGTCCCCTGGGCCATCGGCTCCCCCGAGGGCGGCCACGACACCGTCCACCCCCGCCTCGGCACCCTCGACGACTTCACCTGGTTCGTCGCACAGGCCCACCGCCACAAACTCGAGATCGCCCTGGACTTCGCCCTCCAGTGCTCCCCCGACCACCCCTGGGTGCACAAACACCCCCAGTGGTTCCACCACCGCCCCGACAACACCATCGCCCACGCCGAGAACCCGCCCAAGAAGTACCAGGACATCCACCCCGTCGCCTTCGACACCGACCCCGAGGGCCTGCACACCGAGACCTGCCGCATCCTGCGCCACTGGATGACCGC
>NZ_JBHSPC010000192.1:0-1025 GCF_042656345.1 Streptomyces incanus | reverse complement strand
ACGCGGCTCGTTCACCGAGGCGATCCGCGCGGTGCCCGCCGGGATGCGCACCACCCTCACTCTGCGCCGGGCGGCGGGGGCCGCGGTCTGCGACGGCTCTCGCACCGTCGTGCAGGCCGGCCGCGACCTGCACCTGAGCTGGCCGACCGTGCAGCACTGCTTCGAGGACTACGCCGCCAAGGTCCTGCCCGAGGACCCGCCGACCACCTCGGCGATCGGGATCGACGAGACCCGACGCGGCAAGCCGGTATGGAAGCAGAACCCGGCAACGCAGAAGTGGGAACTCGTCGCGGACGCCTGGCACATCGGCTTCGTCGACGCGATGGGCGGACGTGGCCTGTTCGGCCAGGTCGAGGGCCGCAACGCGGCATCGGTCGCCGACTGGCTCACTTCCCAGCCCGCCGCCTGGCGCGAGCAGGTCCGCCACGTCGCCATCGACCTGTGCTCCACCTTCCGCGCCGCCGTTCACCGGGCCCTGCCGCACGCGGCCGTGGTCGTCGACTGCTTCCACATCGTCCAGCTCGCCCAGCGCCACCTCGCCGACCTGCGCCGACGCCTCACCTGGAAACAGCACGGCCGCCGAGCCCGCAAGGGCGACAGCGTCTACACCGTCCGCAAACTCCTGCGCCGCAACAAGGAGGACCTCACCGAGGACCAACGCACCCTTCTGCGGTCCGAGTTGGACTACATGGGCACCTATGGCCGACAGATCTACGCGGCCTGGCAGGCCAAGGAACTCCTGCGTGACCTCCTCGGTCTGGCCGTCAGCCGCACGCACGTCACTCCGGACCACTCCGCGATCTCCGCCGCCCGCCACCGCTTCTTCGTCCACGTCGCCGACCACGCCCACCTGCCCGAACTCGTCACCCTCGCCGAAACTGTCGAGCAGTGGTGGGACGGCATCGAGACTTACCTGGTCACCGGGATCACCAACGCCGCCTCCGAAGGCAACAACCGCCTCATCAAGCTCGAAGCACGCAACGCCTTCGGCTTCCGCAACCGCGAGAACCAGCGGCTCCGGTCAC
>NZ_JBHSPC010000191.1:0-1582 GCF_042656345.1 Streptomyces incanus | reverse complement strand
TCGGCCAGTTGTGCCCGGGTGGCCAGGGCGTCCTCCCAGTCGCGCTCCAACTGGCGGGCCACCAGGCGGTTCTCCGGCTCGACCAGTCGGTACTGGCGCCTTGCCCGGTCGCAGGCGAGGGCGGCGCGTTCCAGGCGCTGGCGCCAGATCTGGTCGACCTGGCTGCGCTGTTCCTGGAGTTGTTCGGCGGCGAGCACCGACACCTCCAGGGCGGCCGGGGCCAGTGCGCCCAGGACCTGGGAGGTGATGTAGTCGTCGAGGAAGCGTGCGGCCATCTGCTGGCAGCGCGGCTCGCCGTAGGTGTGGTGGCGCAACTGGCAGACGTAGCGGCCGATCAGGCCGTTGTGGGTGCTCTCGTAGCTGACCTGCATGCGCTGGCCACAGATCCCGCACCGCAGCAGGCCGCCCAGCAGTGCCGGGCCGTCCCGGGCGGCGCCGACACTGGCCGCCCGGGCCCGGTTGGCGGCCATCCGGTCCAGGTTGCGCTGCCACTGCTCGACGCTGATGTAGGCCGGCCAGGCGCCGTCGATGCGCACCAGCCACTGGCCGGCATCCAGGCCGCGCACCCGTCCGGAATGCTCACACCCGGGCAGGCGCCGGGCCGGATCGGTGCGGCTGCGGCCGTAGGCGTAGATCCCCGCATAGGCCGGGTTGCGCAGCATATTGACCAGGCCCTGCTGGTGCGGAGCGCGCCAGACGAGCTCGCCCCTGGCCGGCCCACTGCGCTCCCGCATCCCGATCTGCACCCGGTGCTCGACCAGGAACCGCAGCACCGCGTGCACCGTGCCCAGCTGCTCGAACAGGCGGAAGATCAGGCGCACCACGTCGCGTACCTGCTCGTCGGGGTCCAGGGCGACCTCACCGTCCAAGCGGCGGACGTAGCCCGCCGGCAGCGGGAACGCCAGCTGTCCGCGGCCGGCCTTGGCCAGCCGGCCCGAGGCCATCCGCTGCTTGATCAGGTGCAGCTCGACCTCCGTCATCGCGCCCTTCAACCCCAGCAGCAGCCGATCGTTGTACCAGTTCGGATCGTAGACCCCGTCGGCGTCGGCCAACAGCGCCCCGGCCAGGGAGCACAGCTCCACGAGCTGATGCCAGTCGTATCCGGCGCGGGCCAGCCGCGACATCTCCAGGCCCAGCACCAGTCCGACGTGCCCGAGCGTGATCTCGGTGACCAGGCGCGCGAACCCCGGCCGCTCGGCCGCGTTCGCCGCCGACCGCCCCAGATCCTCGTCGATCACCATCACCCGCGAGGACGGCCAGCCCAGAGCCTGCGCCCGCTGGGCCAGGCCGTACTGCAGCCGCGTGGACTCGCCATGGTCCGCAACCTGCTGGCGCGAGGACTGTCGCACATAGACGATCGCCAGGCGGTCACGATGCCGACCCTCGATCTTCCCCTCGTCGCGCTCACCGGTCAGCACCGCGCTCACCCCCGCCCGGGCTTCCCGCAGCCGCCTCGGCCGCGGTCACGGCCCGTTCCACCAGCCCGATCAGGGTTGTCAGTGCCTCGCGCCGGTTCGGTTCCGGCAGCAGGGCCCACAGCCGTGCTGCCCGGCCCGTCGCTGCCGCCCTCTGGGGTAGGGGC
>NZ_JBHSPC010000190.1:0-2451 GCF_042656345.1 Streptomyces incanus | reverse complement strand
GGTCCCACTGGCAGCCGGTGCGGGTCTGGTACAGGATCGCGTTCAGTGCGCCATGAGGCGCCTTGTTATATCCCCGGTTCAGCCGGGATGAACTCGGAGGGAGGTTCTTGGGTCCAATGGCTTACCTGAATCCGAAAGGTGAAGGGGACCGCAGCATGCCAGAAAAGCGGCGACCGGGCTCAGGCATTAGGGGCGGTGCGTTGCGGGACCCGCGTGATAGGGCGAAAGCTGGATTGCCTGAATCCCAATCCCCAGGAGATTAAAGATCGAATCCATCGGAAAAGTGCCTGAAACCGATGCTGCATCCTGCGTTGGGGCAGTGAACGACCCGGCGCAACCTCTGTGGTGCGGAGCGATGTCCAACGAGGGCATTCAAGGGGATGAGTGGGACGCCTAAGTCGCGCTATTACGTATAACAAGGACGAACATGGGATCGCCTAAGGGGTGTTAACCCTATGGCGACGGAGGCCCCGTAGTAGTCGCCGGAGTCACGACCGGCCAAGGAGGACGGGAAGGCCGTCCGCACGGGCGAAGGGGGCCAGGTGATCGGACACCAAAGTATGGGGAGGCATGCGAAATGCAGAGCGCCGAAACGGTGCTAGGTGTCCTCCGTGATCGCGGCAGGCGCGGCCTGTCGTGTGACGAACTGTATCGGCAGTTTATTCAACCCGCATTTGTATCTGCTGGCCTACGGGCGTTTGTACTCCAACAAGGGAGCGATGACACCCGGAGTCACCGGGGAGACTGTGGACGGCATGTCACTGGGCAAGATCGACCGCATCATCGATGCACTGCGCCACGAGCGCTACCGATGGAGCCCGGCCAGGAGGGTCTACATCCCGAAGAAGCGGGGCAGTACGAATTTGCGCCCGCTTGGCCTGCCGCCATGGTCGGACAAACTCGTCGGTGAAGTGATCCGTCTGCTCCTTGAGGCGTATTACGAACCAACGTTTTCCGACTCCTCTCACGGTTTCCGTCCCCAACGAGGCTGCCACACCGCGCTCCGTAAGGTGGTGAACACCTGGAAAGGGACTACCTGGTTTGTCGAGGGTGATATCACTCAGTGCTTCGACCGGCTGGATCACTCGGTCATGCTCGGGGTTCTGGGTGAGAAAATCCATGACAACCGGTTCCTGCGGCTTATGCGAAACATGCTGGAAGCCGGATACATGGAGGACTGGGTCTGGAACGCCACGCTGAGCGGGAGTCCGCAAGGCGGGGTTGTCTCCCCGATCTTGTCCAATATCTACCTGCACAGGTTGGATGAGTTCGTCGAGAAGGTTCTGATTCCGGAATACACCCGAGGAAGCGTCAAAGCGCCAAACCACACCTATCAAAGGTTACAGGGGACGCTCCGGCGCGCACGCATGCGAGGTGACCGCACGATGGTGCCCAAACTGCGCAAGCAACTCCGCACCATGCCCAGCGGGGATCCGCAGGATCCCCGCTACCGGCGGCTGCGGTATGTGCGTTATGCCGACGACACTCTGCTCGGGTTCACCGGACCGAAGGCCGAAGCCGAGGAAATCAGAGAGCGTCTGACCCAATTCCTGCGAACCGAGCTCAAGTTGGAGCTCTCGCCGGAAAAGACACTCATCACACACGCCCGAACCGGGGCGGCGAGATTCCTAGGCTATGACATCACCGTTCGGCACAACGACCGCAAGGTCACGGGCAAACGACGGGCCGTCAACGGGACGGTCGGTCTGCATGTCCCCCGTTCGGTGGTATCGGTCAAGAGCGCCCCGTATCTCAAACGCGGCAAACCCGCGTATCGGCCCGAGCTGATCAACGAGGACGACCGTGTCATCGTCAGCACCTACGGAGCCGAGTTCCGGGGCATAGCCCAGTACTACCTGCTGGCCGGCGACGTCTTCCGGCTCTACCGACTGCGGTGGGCGATGGAGACGTCGATGCTGATGACGCTGGCTGCCAAGCATCGCTCGTCGGTGTCGAAGATGGCCAAGAAGTACAAGGCCAAAGTCGACACCCCGTACGGGCCTCGCACGTGCTTCGAAGCCCGCATCGAACGCCAAGGCAGGAAGCCACTGGTCGGACGGTTCGGCGGTTTTCCGCTGAGACGGCAAAAATGGGCGACCCTCACGGATCGCCAATCACCCCCGGCCACCGTCAAGCGCAGGCAGCTGGTCACCCGGCTCCTGGCCGGACGGTGCGAGTTCTGCGGGAGGACCGGCGCGATGGAAGTCCACCACGTCTCCAAACTCGCCGACCTCGACAAGCCGGGACCGAAACCCGACTGGGCGACCCTCATGGCAAAACGACGCCGCAAGACCCTCGTGGTCTGCATGCCGTGCCATCAGGACATCCACACCGGGAAGCCGCTCTCAACCATCACGGGGCAGTCACTGGAGAGCGACGTGCAGTGAAAGCTGCATGCGTCGTTCGGGCTGGGGGTCGTCGGAAAAGGGCCTGCACAACAGGTGCCTCGCC
>NZ_JBHSPC010000189.1:0-814 GCF_042656345.1 Streptomyces incanus | reverse complement strand
CTACTTCGGCGACTACACCGCCGGCGGCGACGAGTGCCACATGGCCTTCCACTTCCCGGTCATGCCCCGCATCTTCATGGCCGTACGGCGCGAGTCCCGCCACCCCGTCTCCGAGATCCTGGCCAAGACCCCGGCCATCCCCTCGGGCTGCCAGTGGGGCATCTTCCTGCGCAACCACGACGAGCTGACCCTGGAGATGGTCACCGACGAGGAACGCGACTACATGTGGGCCGAGTACGCCAAGGACCCCCGCATGCGCGCCAACATCGGCATCCGCCGGCGCCTGGCCACCCTGCTGGACAACGACCGCAACCAGATCGAACTCTTCAACGCCCTGCTGCTGTCACTGCCCGGCTCACCGATCCTCTACTACGGCGACGAGATCGGCATGGGCGACAACATCTGGCTCGGCGACCGCGACGCCGTCCGCACACCGATGCAGTGGACCCCGGACCGCAACGCCGGCTTCTCCTCCTCCGACCCGGGACGGCTGTTCCTGCCCACGATCATGGACCCGGTCTACGGCTACCAGGTCACCAACGTCGAGGCGTCCATGGCGTCACCGTCCTCGCTGCTGCACTGGACCCGCCGGATGATCGAGATCCGCAAGCAGAATTCCGCCTTCGGCCTGGGCACCTACACCGAACTGCCGTCGACGAACCCCGCCGTCCTCGCCTTCCTGCGGGAGTACGAGGACGACCTGGTGCTCTGCGTGAACAACTTCTCCCGCTTCGCGCAGCCCACCGAACTCGACCTGAGCGCCTTCGAGGGCCGCCACCCGGTCGAGCTGTTCGGCGGGGTGCGCTTCCCGGCC
>NZ_JBHSPC010000188.1:0-899 GCF_042656345.1 Streptomyces incanus | reverse complement strand
GTACTCGAGTTGGAGCAGGACGAGGGCTGCAGCAGCGATCTTCGTGATGCGGCTGGGGTCGAGGCTGACCCTGCGCAGGGCCTTGAAGGTGGTCTTGAGCAGGGAGTTGGCGCGTTCGCAGACGCCGTGGATGCCGCGGATGACCTTGTTGTAGGTCTGCTGGGCTTCGCTCAGTTCGCCTCCGGCGGGCTTCTTGTGCGGGTGGCGGAAGCCGTCGCCGGCGTTCTCGTAGCCGAGGTCGACCAGGGTCGGCATGTCCAGCTCGGCAGCGATCCGGTTGAGGGCGTCGACCAGCCCGTGGTGACGGGCGCAGGTGGTGTCGTGCTCCCTGCCCGGCCGTACTGGCGAGACCCAGATCGGCCAGCCGTCCGGGGTGGCGACGACCTGCACGTTCCCGCCATGGTGCTTGTGTTTTCCGGACCACCAGAGGTCTGCGCCGTGGGGGCCGGGGGCGGCCACGCGGTCGGTGCGGATGACGGTGCCGTCCAGGTTCAGATGCGTCAGCCCGGCCGCCTTCGCCCGCTCCAACGCGGTCGCGAGGTCCGGTGCCCCGGCCGCCAGAACGGTCAGCCCCTCGTGGAGGTAGCGGTATGCGGTGGAGACCGACAGGCCGTTGTCGCGGGCGAGTTGGGAAAGACGGGTGCCGTCGATGAACCAGCGCAGGATGAGCACCCCCTGACGGAAGCAGCCCAGCGCACGCCGCCCCTTGCGGGTTCCGGCCGCGATGCGGTGATCGCGCAGCAGCCGGGCCAGGTGCTCGGCGGTGGACCGCTTCACATCGAGCACGGCGGTGTATGTGACACTGGTCGGCACGTGAGGCCCCTCGGTCAGAACAATCTGTCGCAAGATCGTTCCTAGCAGGGGCCTTACGTCTGCCCGGACTTGGGGACCACACGGGC
>NZ_JBHSPC010000187.1:0-1231 GCF_042656345.1 Streptomyces incanus | reverse complement strand
CATGATCACGTTGATACCACTCAGCATGATCGTGAAGGCCGCGCCCGCATGCCATCCTGCCCGACCCTGCCCACGTCGCGCCAACTCTCCGAGCAACACGGCCTCGATGCCGAGGAGTTGTGCACGCCGGAACGACTCCTGTCGCTGCTGGAGGCGGTCCGGGCGGTGCCCGACCCACGCGCGCCGCACCTGGTCACACACGCCTGGCCGATGCTGCTCGGCCTGGTCGCCTGCGCCATGCTGTGCGGGGTGCGCTCGGTGCGCGGTGTGATCCGCTGGGCGAGCGGCCAAGGCGCCGGCATCCTGGCTTCCCTCGAGGTCCCCGACGGCGACCCCGGCCGGCTGCCGGTGGCCACCACCCTCACCCGCACGCTCGCCCGGGTCGACGCCGATGCGCTCGACACCGCCGTCGGCGCCTTCGTGCAGGCCCACACCGCCGACCCGCTGGCCGGCATCGCCGGAGACCCGCCCGTGCTGCAGCTGGCAGCGGACGGCAAGACGGTGCGCGGCGCCCGTGACAGCGAGGGCCTGCAACTGCACCTCCTCGGCGTCTACCAGGTCGACCCGGGCGTGATGCTCGCCCAGCGGGAGATGCGCCACAAACCGCACGAGACGGTGCACTTCACCGCAGCCCTCGACCTGATCGCCGACATCACCGGCGCGATCGTCACCGCCGACGCCCTGCACACCGTCGCCGGCCACGCCCACTACCTTCACCGCCGCGGCGCCTTCGGCCTCTTCCCCGTCAAGGAGAACCGCTCGGTCCTCTTCGCCCAACTGGACGCGCTCGACTGGGACGAGCACACCAATGCGGCCATCGCCGTCAACCGCACCGAGGAGACCAACTCGGGCCGACACGAGATCCGGATCGTGCGCGTGCAGCCCCTCGCACCGGGGCAGGTGCACTTCCCGCACGCCACCCGGGCCCTGCTCGTCGAGCGGTACACCACCGGACGCGGCGACGGAAAGATCCACGCGGACGCCGAACTTGGCATCACCACCGCCCCGTCCGACGTCGCCGACACGGCCGTCCTCGCCCGCTGCGTACGCGGCCAGTGGGCCATCGAAGCCCAGCACTTCGTCCGCGACGTGACCTTCGGCGAGGACGCCTGCCGTGCCCGCACCGGCAGCCTGCCCCGGGCCCTCGCGACCTTCCGCAGTCTGTCGATCAGCCTCGCCCACCTCGCCGGGTGGACGAACAACGCCGCAGCCCATGACCACTACCGCAACC
>NZ_JBHSPC010000186.1:0-617 GCF_042656345.1 Streptomyces incanus | reverse complement strand
GTCCGACGACGGTGCGCTGTCGTACGCGGAGCTGAACGAGCGGGCCAACCGGCTCGCCCACCACCTCATCGGGCGGGGCGTGGGCCCGGAGCGGATCGTCGCCCTGCTGCTGCCGCGCTCGGTGGACATCGTCGTGGCCCGGCTCGCGGTGATGAAGGCGGGCGGCGCGTACGTGCCGGTGGACCCGGACTACCCGGCCGACCGCATCGCCTACATGCTCGACGACGCGGACCCCGCACTGGTCCTCACGACCGGCCACGAAGCCGACCGGCTACCGGATGCGACGGCCGCCGGCCGGGTGGTCCTGGACCGGCTGGACCTGACCGCCGAACCGGTGACGGACCCGGTGGACGCGGACCGGCCGGCGAAGCTGACCGTGGCACATCCGGCCTATGTGATCTACACGTCCGGCTCGACGGGACGCCCCAAGGGCGTGGTGGTCTCCCACCAGGGCCTGGCCGCCTTCGCCACGGTGCTGGCCCAGCGGTGCGCCGTCGACCCGCGCAGCCGGGTGCTGCAGTTCTCCTCACCCAGCTTCGACGCCTCGGTGCTCGAACTCTGCATGAGCCTCCCCTGGGGCGCGGCCCTGGTGGTCCCCCCGCCCGGCCCGCTGGCGG
>NZ_JBHSPC010000185.1:0-2433 GCF_042656345.1 Streptomyces incanus | reverse complement strand
TGATCTTCTCCCTTCCGTGGTGCGAGGGCCGGTTCCTGGTTGTCCAGGTACTGCTGCCGGGTGTAGTAGCCGTTGGGGCGGGCGCGTCGCTCGCGCAGGGCGGTGAGTTCGGCGGGGTCGGCGTGCAGGATCCACAGGCGGCCGGTGCGGTCCCGGCGCCCGTTGACCCAGCCGCGGCCGATCCAGCCGTGCAGGGTGATCTGCGGCATGTCGAGTTCGGCGGCCAGCTGTGGCAGGAACCATTCGTGGGCGCCGAGTTGGTCGGTGGCCCGGGTCCAGCCGGTGCGTCCGGGATATTGCAGCAGGCCCTGCCGCCGCAGGAGGCTGTGCATGCCGGCCGGTGAGAACGGCCCGTTGCGCTTGGCGGTGCGGTAGCCCTCGGCGTTGACCACTTCGGCGATCTTCCGGGGGCCCAGGCCGGCCTCGGACAGCTCCCGGATCCGCGCGATCAGCTGCGGATAGTAGGAGAGCTGCTCGACCTTGGCGACAGGGCGTCGGGTGCGGACCGTGCTGGCGCGGCCCCCGGCCCAGGTGATGGTGGCCTCGACGATCTCACTGTCGTTTACGACGCGGACCGCGATGCGTTCGATGAGCAGGCGGACGAGCTGCTTGCGCTCGGCCATGGTGGTGCTGGGGGCGTGCCACAGCCCCGGCAGGTCGTCGGCCAGGGACCGGATCGCCTCGCGTTCGGCGGCGGTCAGGACCCGCGGGGCCGTCGCCAGCTGTCGGGTGTGCTCGCGCAGCAGGTCCTCGCGGGCGGCCAGGGCCTGCTCCCAGTCCTTCTCCAACTGCCGTACCACCAGGCGGTTTTCCGGTTCGGCCAGGTGGTAGCAGCGGCGGGCCCGGTCGATTTCGTAGTCGGCCCGCTCCAGGCGCTGGCGCCAGATGTCTTCCACCGCGGCCCGGTCCGCCTGGACCTGCTCGGCAGCGGCCAGGGACAGTTCCAAGGAGGCCGGGGCGAGCGCGGCCAGCAGTTGCTCGGTGACACAGGCATCCAGGCAGGCACCGACCAGTTGCTGGCACATCCGTCCGCCGTAGTGGGCCTCCTCCCAGTTGCACAGGTAGATGTGACTTTCGCCGTGCGGGTCGGTGCGGTAGCGCACGTTCATGTGCGTGCCGCAGCGGGCGCACACCAGCAGGCCGGTCAGCAGGGCCGGTCCTTCACGGGGTGCCCCGGGGGTGGCGGCGCTTTGACGGTTGGCCTGCAGCCGGGCCCGGTTGCGTTTCCACTGCTCCTCGGTGATGTAGGCCGGAAGGCGGCCGGGCAGGTAGACCAGCCAGTCCTCGGGGTCCTTGACCTCGGTGGTGTGCACTCCGTGGGCGGTGTACTGGCTGTGCTTGCGGCCGAAGGTGTAGATCCCGGCGTAGACGGGGCTGCGGATCATGTTCCGCAGGACGGTGCGGTTCGGGCGGCGCCACACCACCTTGCCGCGCTCGGGTCCACACCGCTCCCGTCCGCCCAGTTCGATCCCGTGGGCCACCATCCAGCGCAGCACCGCGTGCACGGTGCCCAGCTCCTCGTACTTGGTGAACACCAGGCTGACCACCGCGCGGACCTGCTCGTCGGGGTCCAGGACCACCTCGCCCGAGGGGCGGCGCCAGTAGCCCAGCGGCGGGTCTACGCTCAGCTCTCCGCGGCGGGCCTTGGCCAGTCGGCCGCCCCACATCCGCTGCTTGATCAGGTACAGCTCGGCCTCGCTGATGGTGCCCTTGAGCCCCAGCAGCAGGCGGTCGTTGTGCTCGGCCGGGTCGTAGATGCCGTCCGGGTCGGCCAGCAGGGTCTGCGAGAGCGCACACAGCTCCAGCAGCTGGTGCCAGTCCCGGCCCGAACGGGCCAGCCTCGACATCTCGGTCCCCAGCACCAGGCCCACGTGTCCCAGGCCCACCTCGGAGACCAGCCGGGTGAAGCCCGGGCGTTCCTGGACACCGGCCGCCGAGTGGCCCGTGTCCTCGTCGATCACCAGGACCCGCGAGGGCGGCCATCCCAGGGTGGTGGCCCGTTCCACCAGCGCGTACTGCATCTTCGCTGATTCGGTGTTGCAGCGGAGTTGACGTAGCGTCGACTGTCGGACGTACACGACCGCGAGACGGTCACGGTGTTCTGCCCGGACCTTGCCCGGCGCCTCGGCCGGCGGCCGGTCCTGAGCCGCCACTGCCATCATCATGATCACCTCCGCTCCTCGGAGGGCCGCCGCCCCGGTTCGTCTCCAGCATCGTCGCCCTGGCCCGGCGCGCAAGCAGCGTTCCCAGCAACCGCAGCGCCAGGCGGCGGCTGGTCGGCGGGAACTCCTCCCAATGCGGGACGTTTACCCAGGTCAAGGGGGGTGGATGTCAGCAGAGGCCGGCATGGGTCCTCACCGCCGTCGTGCTCGTGGCCCCGGCCGCGGATCGCTCCGATGACCTCCACCAGCCGCAGCAGGGCGTCCACCCCGA
>NZ_JBHSPC010000184.1:0-1858 GCF_042656345.1 Streptomyces incanus | reverse complement strand
AATGCGTGAATTCACGCTGTGGGGGCGTGTCACTAGGCGTGGGTGTTCGCGCTGGTCAGAGCGTTGCGGTGAGCTCGATGACCTTCTTGGGCGCGGGGATGTCCAGGGCGGTGAGGATGTCGCGCTGGGGCTTGGTGGGCTCGGTGGTCTGGCGGTAGGTGCCCGCGTGGCCGGTGAAGGTGGCGGCCTGCAGGCGCTGGAGTTCGGCGCGCAGGCGGTTCCAGGTCTGACCGGTGGCGTTCTCGGCGACGCGGATCAGCAGCAGGGCCAGCCAGCACAGCAGGACGTGGGCGCGGATGCGGTCCTCGCGGCGGTGGTAGACGGGCCGCAGGTCCAAGATCTGCTTCATGTCCCTCCAGCCGCGTTCCACCTCGAGAAGCGACTTGTATCCCAGGGCGATGTCCTCGGCCGACAGCTTCGGATCGGATGAGCGCAGGAGGTACTTGCCGTCCAGGTTCGCCTCGGTCGCGATCTTCTTCTTGTCGATCCGCAGCAATCCGCCCGGGGTGGTGCGCAGATAGCGCTTCAGCCCGGGCTTGGTGGACAACTGCCCGGCTAGGTGGGCGCGTTCGGTGGCCTTGAGCTTGTCGGTGCCGGCGATGGCCTCTTCGAGCTGGGTCACCATGCGCTCGCGGATTGCGGCGTCGCGCAGTGCCTGCTCGGGGTTGAAGCAGATCACGAACCGGTCGTCGGAGTCGATGTTGACTTCCTTGACCTGGAGGTTGTCGCGGACGGTCGCGTAGCGTCCGGGCCGGGACAGGGCCTGCTTGACCTCGGGGGACCCGGAGCGGAGCTTCTCGCCGATGATGTAGCCGCCGCCTGCCTGCATGAGCGCGCGGCGGTTCGCGGCGGAGGTGAAGCCGCGGTCGGCGACCCATACGATCCGCGAGAGCGACCATTCGCGCAGGTCGTCCTTGACCTGGCGGATCAGGTTGGTGTCGGTGGTGTTCCCCGGCCATGACCAGACGCGGACCGGGATGCCGTCGCGGGTGACCGCCATGCCGACGACGACTTGGGGCAGGTCGTCGCGGGAGTCCTTGGACTTCCCGAAGGTGCGAAACCCTGCTTCTTTGACGGCGAGTTCGGGATCGGTGCCCTCGGGCAGGCGCTCGCCGTGGGCGTCGCGCGGGACGGGTTCGTCGGCTTCTTCGGTCTCGAAGTAGGTGCTGGTGGTGTCGAAGAACAGCAGGTCCACTTCCAGGTTGAGCAGGTCGGTGACCTGGAAGTACGCCTCCTTCGCCAGGGCGGGTTCTATCTGCAGCAGCCAGTCCATGGCCCGGTAGCAGGCTTGTTCGTCGATGGCGTCCAGGCCCTCGATGTGTACGTCGCGGGTGATCCAGTCGGCGGCGGCGAGCTTGCTGGAGGCGTCCAGGGCCCGGTTGGCGACCAGCGCGAACAGCACCCGCTCCACACGCGGATCCAGTCGGCGGCCGGCCAGTTGGCGACGCATCACCTGGTCCAGACCGAGCCGGTGCCACAGGCCGTCCAGGACGTGGGTGCCGCCCAGCGGGCGGGCCTCGGTGAACGTCAGCTCGGCCGGGCCGGTCAGTGCCGCGGCACGGGCAGGGTCCAGCAGCCGGGTCAGCGCAGCGACCAGGCGCTCGACGGCGGCGCGGTCGATCTCGTCCTCGCGGCCGAAGGAGTGCAGCACCTTGGTGCGTGACACCCCGGCCTTCGCGTCCCACTCGTTGTGGGCGAGCTGGAGGTACCGCACCACCTGCCCGGACTTGTTCCGCCGCGACGACGTGCGCACGTACATGTGGCTAGACGTTACACGACTTTCCTCAGGTCAACGCAGGATGACCGCGCGAATCGTGTCACTAGGGATCTGACGGGTTTCGCTGCGGTAAGAACGCTG
>NZ_JBHSPC010000183.1:0-679 GCF_042656345.1 Streptomyces incanus | reverse complement strand
CGGCGGCGGTGGGCTGCTCGCGGCGAACACCCACCGGGTCGCCGCGCAGAAGGGGGTGGCCGCCTCCACTACGGCCAAGACCCTCGTCACCGCCGGGGCCCTGGCCGCCACCGCTTACGCCCGCATCCTGGGCAAGAAGGTCGAGCTGGCCTCCTCGTCCGACCCGCGGGACGTGGAGAAGGCGGAGCAGCATCCGATGGACGTGGACAGGGCCCGGCGGCAGCTGGCCTACGCGCAGTGGGCCTTGCCGGCCCTGACCGGATGCCTGGTGGTCCTCAACGCCCTGCACGGTGAGCAGCAGCGTCCCGGGGAACAGCTGCACGGCGTGTGGGAGCGGGCCCGCTCCGCCACCCCGTTCCTCCCGTGAAGGGCGTGAAACGCCGGCGGGCCGTCTCCTTCGGCCGAGGCGGCCGCACCTGCGGAGTGGGTGAGGGGGCTGGCCCTGTCGGCGCCGGTGGTGAGCTCGGTGCCGTCGGGGCCCGTCCGGCGGCACGTCTGCGGCGGCCGGTGCACCGCCGGGGGGTGTAGGAGCCCGCTCCGGGAGGGGCGCTTGGGGCCTGTCGCACCATGTGGGCCTTTTCGTCGCGCACGGCGACGGCGGACGTGGCAGGGCCGCCCCACAGTGTGGGGCTCGCCGCCGGGCAGGGCCCGCAGCGGGGGAGTCCTGCCCGTTCGGGGT
>NZ_JBHSPC010000182.1:0-1217 GCF_042656345.1 Streptomyces incanus | reverse complement strand
GGTCAGGGGCCGCTCGAAGGGGCGGAGGGACATCTCGCGGAGTCCGGCGGCGATGTTGGTGTGGCCGGCAGCACGAAGCTGGTTGATCGCGAAGCTGCGGAGGGTCGCCATGTTCTCCGGCCCATGTCCGGTGCGGACCTTGGAGGCGTCCTCACGGAAGGCGGTGTCCCGTACGAAGTGGAGCCGATTCTCGATCACCCACTGCGACCTCACGATCTTCGCGATCCGCTCGGGGGAGGCCTGTCTGCTGGTCAGGTCGGTGATGACGTAGACGGTCTCGCGGCTGCGCTTGCCGGTCTTGGTGTCGGTGCGGTGGCGGACGATGCGGGCGACCTGGGCGGCGTGCGGGAAGTCGACGCCGAGGCCGGTGACGGTCAGGGCCTGCACCACGCGGGTCTCCAGGCGTCCATGTCCGGTGGACCGGTCGTAGAACTTCGCCGTCGCCTCACCCCAGGGCAGGGTCCGGAGCTGTTCGTACAGGCCCTTCTGGTTCTTCTTCACGGTGAACGCGTAGTGGGCCTTCTTGGCCTGGACGAGGAAGCGGGCGTGGTCACGCTGGGTGTGCAGAGCGTCGGCGGTCACCGTCACCCCGGTCAGGTCGTAGGGCTCCAACAGGGCGGCGAAGCAGGTGATTTCATTCGTCTTGTCCGGCACCCGCAGCTGGGTGACGGTCTGGCCGCTGCCGGTCATGGCGGCCAGCAGGTGCGCGGCCGGGGTATCGCCGCTTCTGGAGCCGCGGGCGCTCTTGCCGTCCACGGCCAGCGTGTCGGCCCCGGCCGGATCACAGCCCAGCAGGTCGGCGAGCCCGCCGGGGCAGGTGCGCTGGACGACCCGGCGGATCGTCGCGCTGCTGGGCGCGACGCGCACGGCGAACGCCGTGGCGGTGCGGGCCCCGAGCCCGGCGAGGGCGTCCTGCGGCGCCTGACCGGCCCACTGTCCGACGGCCGCGAAAGACTTCGCCCCGGCGGCCACCGCCGAGCAGGCCACCAGCATGACGGCCACGAAAGGGTGACGCTTCCCGCGCCGGCACCGCGGATCGGCCAGCGTCCGCAGCCGATCGGCCAACGGGCCGATCGCACGATGCTGACGAGTGGGCGACTTGATCAGGCAGACGGTGGCAGACTGGCGGCACATCGAAGCTCCGTTGGGCGAAGGCGACTTGGGAAGGTCACCTGCACAACGGAGCTTCGTTGCGTACGTCGCGCGCCCACCGGACA
>NZ_JBHSPC010000181.1:0-1637 GCF_042656345.1 Streptomyces incanus | reverse complement strand
CCTGTACGGCCGCAGATCGGCGACGAACCGGGCGCGAAAGGCGTTGGAGGCCGCCGAGCATGGCTGACCTCCGCCCGATCGACGTCCCGTTCGTCGCGCTGGGCCCCACCGGTGTGGCGATCCGCGACCGGCTGGGGCACCTCACCACCGAGGACGAGCAGGTACTGCGCCTGCTCGGCGCGCATCTCGGGTCGCTGGCCGCGAGGGATCTCGCAGCCCGCTGCCGTGATGGGCTCGGCCACTCCACGGACACCTGGGCGGCGCGGAAGCGGGAGCTGACCGCCGCCTCGTCGTCCCGGTGGGGCGGGGCGATCACGAAGGCCACGCATGACCAGTGGGCCTTGTCGCGTCGCTGCCAACTCGCCCACATCCAAAGCCTTCAGGCCGGTATCAAGACGATTCGGCACCGCCTGTCCCAGCCGATCGGCCAGAAGGGCACCAAGCGCGCTCCGGGCGGCTACCGTTCGAAGAAGGAGTGGTTCCAAAAGACCCGGCGTCTGCATGTCCTCGAGGAGCGTCTGGAGCGAGAGCGGGCCGACCGTGAGGCCGGTGTCGTCCACGTCGTGCGCGGCGGCAAGCGCCTGGCCCGTAATCGGCACCACCTCGGCGCCGCGCAGCTCACCGAGAGTGAATGGCGCGAGCGGTGGGAAGCCGAGCGCTGGTTCCTCGCCGCGGACGGCGAATCCGGGAAGCGGTACGGGAACGAGACGATCCGCGTCACCCCGGACGGGGAGGTGAGTATCAAGCTCCCTGCCCCGCTCGCCGAGCTGGCGAACGCCCAGCACGGCCGGTACGTACTCGCCGCAAAGGTCTCATTCCCGCACCGCGGCGAAGAATGGGCGGACCGGGTGGAGGCGAACCGGGCGGTTGCCTACCGCATCCACCTGGACGTGGAACGCGGACGCTGGTACCTGACCGCCTCGTGGCAGATCCCGCCCACCAGGACCATCCCGATCGACGCCGCCCTCGCCGAAGGTGTGGTCGGCGTGGACACCAACGCCGACCACCTTGCGGCCTGGCGCCTGGATGCCCACGGCAACCCGGTCGGGCGGCCCCGCCACTTCTCCTACCAGCTCAGCGGGTCGGCCGAGCACCGTGACGCCCAGGTACGGCACGCGCTGTCCCGGCTGCTGACCTGGGCGAAGTCCTGCCAAGTGGCCGCTGTCGCCATCGAAGACCTGGACTTCGCGGCGGACAAGACCCGCGAGAGGCACGGCCGAAAGAAGCGGTTCAAGCAGCTCATCTCCGGCATGCCCACCGGCAAACTCCGCGCGCGCCTCACCTCGATGGCGGATCGGACCGGCATCAGCATCATCGCTGTCGACCCGGCCTACACCTCGAAATGGGGCGCCCAGCACTGGCAGAAGCCCCTCACCGGCAAGAACCGCAAGGCGACCCGTCACGATGCGGCGAGCATCGCGATCGGGCGACGCGCCCAGGGGCGCCCGATCCGGCGACGGACGACACCGCCCCCTGCTCACCAGAGTGATGAGCAGGGGCATCGGACCGTCCAGGCCCGACCGGATGCCCTCGGGCGCGAGGGACCCCGCCCCCGCACTCCCGGACCACGGACACGATCCGTGCCGCCGGACGCGGCGAGCACGCGGGCGACCAGGACACCCAAAACCGTTCGGGAT
>NZ_JBHSPC010000180.1:0-541 GCF_042656345.1 Streptomyces incanus | reverse complement strand
CCGATGCCGTGCCGCGTCGGGGATACCCGCCTTGGCGCGGCGGTGCCGGATCGCCTCGGCCAGCAGCGGGTCCTCGCCGTGCTTGGCGTCGTCCCAGCTCTCGGGCAGGAACAGGCGCCAGTCGACGGCCGAGGACGCGCGGTCGGACACCAGGTTCACGCTGACCCCGATCTGGCAGTTGCCGCGCTTGCCCAGCGCGCCGCAGTACATCCGTGCCACCCCCGGGGAGTCATAGCCGTCCTTGGGGAAGCCGACGTCGTCGATGGCGTACGCCTCCGGGCCGATGTGCGCTGCGGCCCACCGGGCCATCCGCTCACGGACTTTGGAATAGTCCCAGGTCGAGGAGGACACGAACTGCTGGAGCTGCTGGTGGTCCACGCCCAGACGCTCGGCCATGGGCTGCATGGACTTGCGCTTGCCGTCCAGCATCAGTCCCCGCAGGTACAGCTCGCCCTTGGCTCGCTGATCCCGACGGGCCAGCGAGCCCAGCATCTGGGCCGCGAACGCCTCCAGGCGCGGGCGAACCTCTTCCATCTCCTCA
>NZ_JBHSPC010000179.1:0-1013 GCF_042656345.1 Streptomyces incanus | reverse complement strand
CCAGGAAGCCGTTTAGCAGGTCGGGTTGGTACTGGACGCGCCGAAGTGCGTGCCGGGCAGCGGTGGTGACCTCGTCGAGGTTGCGTGCGGTGAGGTTGGCCAGGGGGCCGTTCTTGAGCTCGCCCCAGAGTCCTTCCGCCGGATTGAGCTCGGGCGCGTACCCGGGGAGCCGGTAGACCGTCAGCCAGTCGGCGTTCTCGCGGAGGAAAGCCCTGACGGCGAGGTCACGGACGTGTCCCGTGAGGTTGTCCCAGACGAGGACGACCCTGGTGCCCAGGAAGCGGCGGAGGCGTCGGAGCAGGTCGGGGAAGTCCACCGCAGTGAAGTGGCCGTCGGGACGCAGACTGAACATCAGGCGCGGGGTGCGGCCGGGGCGGTAGCAACACCAGCCGGCGATGGAGGTCTTCTGGTGGCTGGCTGGGGCGGTCAGGACGGGGGTGCGGCCGCGCGGGGCCCAGGTGGTGCGCAGGGCGGGGTTCAAGGTGGCGGCGGATTCGTCCTCGAAGACGACCCAGGCGTCGAGGTCCGCCGCGGTGCTTTTATCCGGGGCCAGGTCTCCTCGCGCCAGGTGCGGACGGCCTCCTCGTCCCGCTCGGAGGCGCGCTGCTCGGGGCGTTGGCAGGTGAAGCCGATGTGGTGCAGGAACATCCACAGGGAGCCGAGGGAGGAGTACCACACGCCGGTTCTCTCGTGGATCAGTACCCGGATGCGCGGCACGGTCCAGCGCTCGGTCTGCCAGCCGTGGGCGACCGCTCCCCGTTTTAGGTCGGCCTTGAGCGCCTCGATCTGCTCCTCGGTCAGGTAGGGCCGCGCTCCGGGCGGTCCGGTGGAGGCCAGGGCCGTGCGGCCGCCGTCCTGCCAGAGCCGGTGCCAGTGGTGCACCGCCTGCCGGGTCACGTCCAGGCGTCGGGCGATCTCGGCCTGCGGCACGCCCTGGTCGAACAGGTCCGCCGCGGCCGACCGCCGGTCCTCCCGGTGCCGGCGTTCCTTCGGCGTGAGTCCTCGGATCGTAC
>NZ_JBHSPC010000178.1:0-655 GCF_042656345.1 Streptomyces incanus | reverse complement strand
CCAAGAAGAAGCCGCCGTACGACGCCGAGTTCCGTGAGGGCGCGGTGCGCATCGTGGTCGAGACCGGGAGGCCGGCCGGGGACGTTGCCGAGGAGCTCGGCATCAACCCGGGCACGCTGCACAGCTGGGTGTCGCGGTGGCGGCGCAACGGGACGACGTCCTCGGACCGGCCCGTACAACCGACAGTCGCCAGTGGTGGTGGCGGTGGCGGTCGGGTGCGGGAGGCCGAGCGGGCCGAGCTGGAGCGGCTGCGCCGGGAGATCGGGGAGAAGAACAAGCGGATCCGGGAGCTGGAGATGGAGCGTGATGTCTTCAAGCGATGCATGGCCCTCTGGGTGAAGTGACCGAGAACGCTCCGGAGGCGGTGGTCGCCTTCATCGGTAACCAGAGGGTCGAGCATGGCGTCCCGCACCGGGTGTCCTGCCGGGTGGCCGGGGTGAGCGAGGCATGGTTCTACAAGTGGCGCCGGCGCCCCGACGAGCCGACGAAACGCGAGGTCAGGAGGGCGAGGCTGGAGGAGCGGATCATCCACTTCTTCACCGAGTCCGGCGGCACCTACGGCTCGCCGAGGATCACTTTGGACCTGTGGGCGGAGAACTGGAAGGTGTCGGTGAACACCGTCGCGGAGATCATGGCCGAGCTCGGTCTGCAGGGC
>NZ_JBHSPC010000177.1:0-504 GCF_042656345.1 Streptomyces incanus | reverse complement strand
TCACGGGTCTCACGCCGGCCGGTCTGCTTGCGGCGGCGGTGGACGCGGATGGCCAGGCGGGCGTGGGGAAAGGCGATTCCGCCGAGTTCGTCGGCGATCCCGCACGTCTTGATCGAGCGGGACTCGCGGCGTCCGTGTCCGGCCCCGGAGGCGGTGTGCTGGACTGCGATGGACTGCCAGGGCAGGGCCGCGAGTTGGGCGTAGGCGGTGGGCTGGTTGGTCTTGATCACGGCGATGTAGTGTGCCTTCTTGGTCTCGACCAGCCAGGAGATGTTCGCCTTGACCGAGTGCAGGGCGTCGAAGGTGACGACGGTGCCGGTCAGGTCCAGCGGTGCCAGCAGCGGCCGGAAGTGTGTGGTTTCGTTCGTCTTCGCGCCGACCTCTACCTGGGCGAGGGTCACGACGGTGCCGTGAGTGACCGCGGAGAGCAGATGCCTGCGCGTCGCGGTGAGACGGGCTGAGCCTTTGAGCGCTTTGCCGTCGACAGCGATCGCGCGCGACCGC
>NZ_JBHSPC010000176.1:0-1372 GCF_042656345.1 Streptomyces incanus | reverse complement strand
CGCTTCGGCGGCGAGGTGCCGCATCCGGTCGACGATCCGCCCGCGCACCTGCTGGGAGAGCCGGGTGTTCATCGTGCGGCCCATGCCGCGGGCCTCCATGGAGCGGAGGTCTTCGACGTAGATCACGCTCGCTTCGGCGGCGATGGCCTGGTCGACGGTCCAGCGGGCGCCAGCCTGTGCGAGGGCGTTGTTGAGGTTCGACCGCCGGGCGGACACGCGCCGGATCTCCTCGGTGAGGGCCAGAGTCCTGGCCGCCAGCGGGTGGTTGGTGTCGTCGCCGATGAGCCGCTGGTAGTGGTCGGCCTTCGCCTGCAGGTGCTCGGACAGGCGGCGCAGGCGGTGCTGTTTCGCGAGCACGCCGACCGTACGGAACATGCCCCCGCTGCCGAGAGCGGTGATACGCCCGTCCTCGTGGAGGCGGGCGGTGCCGGCGGACAGCAGGGTGTTCAGGCCCCAGTCCACACCGAGCGCGACCGTGTGCCCGCTACGCCGGGTCTTCGGGACGGCGTGGGTGTAGGCGAGATCGGCCCGTACCGTGCCCTGGTGGATGCGCGGGGTGGGCAGGTGCAGCACCGCGCCTTGGGGGATCGTCGGCGGCAGCGCAACGGGGCAGGCGATCCACGTCCAGTCCCGGTAGGAGCACGGGTCGGGCCGGGTGGGGAGTTGCAGGCGCAGCAGTGCCCGGCCCGGATCACTTTCGTGCCGTTCGATGGTGGCTTGCTGTCCGTCGCAGGCGGACAGCAACAGCATTCGGGCAATCCGGGGCGCGGCCTCCAGCTGGAACACATCGGCCGGCATCCGCCCGTGCTTCCTGGCGAACGCGGCGATCTGCCGGGTGCGGGACTTGATGACACTGGACGGCAGATGCTGCCCGCCGGGTACCGCTTCGCGGACCGCGTCCCACTCCTGGGCGGTCCGCCTGGCCGGATCGGCGGGCCAGGCCCCAAGGACACCGGAGGTGAGGTCCACGCGCCACTTCGCGGAGCGGAGCGTGCGGCCGACCTTTTCCTGGGCCATGCGAACGATACGGTCATTGACCTTCACACCCCCCGGAGCGGTCACGGTCCAGCCCAGGCGGCGCAGCGCCATCCAGGCGTTCGACGGCAATTTCCTGCCGCTCGCGTCCTCACCGGAGGCGAGGACGTCCACATCGAGGTTGTTCCAGTGCTCGGCAGTCAGCTCGCTCGTCATGCCGGACACGAGGTCCACGGCCCAGCCGACCCGCTCGGCCAGCAAGGAGGCGGACATGAGTTCACCGGTCTTCTCGTCGACCGCCGCGCGCAGCAGGCCACGCGCGCACGCTGTGCGGGAGGTCTCGCCCTCGCCGACCGGCAGCTTCCGGCTCACCAGCCCTCCTTCACCCGTGATGCTG
>NZ_JBHSPC010000175.1:0-657 GCF_042656345.1 Streptomyces incanus | reverse complement strand
CTGTGCGGGTCGGCGAAGTACACGTCCAGGCCGGTGGCCAGGGTGAGCGCCGCGTGACGGCCCATCTCCGTTCCCTGGTCCCAGGTCAGCGACTTGCGGACCAACTCGGGCATTCCCAGGACCTGTTCGGTGAGCACGGTCGACAGGCTGTCGGCGTTCCTGCCCGCGGGCAGAGCGAGGATGACGCAGAAGCGGGTCGAGCGGTCGACGAGGGTCGCCGCGGCGGAGGCGCCGTTCTTCCCGATGATGAGGTCGCCCTCCCAGTGGCCGGGGACCTGCCGGCCGAGGGCTTCGGCGGGACGGTCGTGGATCGAGCGCATGCCGGTGATCCGGGCGCCCTTGGAGGCGTCGGGCCTGCTGCGGGGGCCGCGGGCGGTGCGGCGGCTGGGCAGCATCACGCCCAGGCGGGCGAGCTCGCCCTTGGGCAGCGCGTAGATCCACGTGTAGACGGCCTCGTGCGAGATCGTTTCCCCGCCGGCCGGGAGCGAGCCTTCCATGAGGGCCACACTCGCGTCTGCGGACTCGAGTTTCAAACGCCCCGCGATCTGGTTCGGTGTCCGCCCGTACCGCAGGTCCGCCAGAACGCGCTCCCGCAGAACCAAGTCGGTGTTCAGCAACTGCCGTTGAGGACGCCGACGTCGCTGTGCGGCCCGACGG
>NZ_JBHSPC010000174.1:0-546 GCF_042656345.1 Streptomyces incanus | reverse complement strand
CCGGCCGGAGACGCCGAAGATGTCGGCGATCACAGTGGAGAGCTTGATCTGGGCGTCTTCGAGGAGTTTCTCGGTGCGCTGCTTGTGGCGGGTGCGCTCGTGTGTCATGACCGCCCGGGCCCGGGTCAGATCGCGTAGCTCACGGACCGGTTTCGGGGGGACGAACGAGGGCCGGAGCATGCCTCGTTCCGTGAGTTTGGCCAGCCAGACCGCGTCCAGGCGGTCGGTCTTGGGCCGGCCGGGGACGTTCTTGACGTCACGGGCGTTGACCAGCCAGCACTCCAGTCCTCGGGATTCGAGGAGGAAGAAGTACGGCTTCCAGTATGTCGACGTCGCTTCCATGACCACGCGGGTGACGCCCTGGCAGATCAGGTGGTCGGCCAGATCCAGGATCGCGCCGGATGTCGCGACGGTGTTGAAGACCCGTTGCACACGCTTGCCGGGCTGGTCCTCGTGAGGAACCCGCACGCAGACCATGCCTGACGCCTTGGCGATGTCGATCGCCGCGACCCGCGCCACCAGTTCCTCGGCCTGCTCGATCTCCTC
>NZ_JBHSPC010000173.1:0-509 GCF_042656345.1 Streptomyces incanus | reverse complement strand
CTTGCCGAGCACCGCGTGGATCTGGTCCTTGGCCGAGGTGCGCATGCCCACCAGCTTGTGCCGGTAGCGCACCAGCTCCCGCACCTGGCGGGTTTGGCGGGGAGCGATCCACGCCTGCGGCAGGCGTCCCATGCGCAGCAGGTCGGCCAGGTCGGCGGCGTCCTTGTCGTCGGTCTTCACCCGCCGGTAACCGAACATCTTCACGCCCAGCGGATGCGCGAGGTGCACCTCGGCTCCGGCTTCCTGGAGGGTGTCGGCGGCCCAGTACCAGCCGTAGGTGGCTTCCAGCACCACCTGCGGGTGCGGGCCGGCCTTGGCGATCTCGGCCTTGAGAGCGGCCGGGCTGTTGTCGATGCGAATCCGCTCCAGCCGTTCCCCTTGGGGGGTCATGCGCAGCAGTACCGAGCGGTTGCGGTGCAGGTCCATGCCCACGATCTGGGGTCCGTCGTAGGCTTGCATCTGGTCCATCAGGGCCTCCTGCCTGTGGACGGTCGTTACTTCTCCTGGAC
>NZ_JBHSPC010000172.1:0-986 GCF_042656345.1 Streptomyces incanus | reverse complement strand
AAGCGGTAGAACGCTGCTGTGACGCGCCGACAGCTCAGCGACGACCAGTGGGAACTCATCAAGCCGTACTTGCCGATCGGCGAGTACGGCCCCTACCCGGTGAAGCTGCGGGACCAGTTCGAGGGAGTGATCTGGCGCTTTCGGTCCGGCGCTCAATGGCGGGAGATGCCGGAGGAGTTCGGCCCCTGGCCGACCGTCTACGGCCGTTTCAGGGTCTGGCGGGACGCGGGAGTGTTCACCGCGTTGCTGGAAGGACTGATCGCCGAGGCTGCCCGGCAGGGGAAGACGGATCTGTCGCTGGTCAGCGTGGATTCCACGACCGCCCGCGCGCATCACGACGCCGCCGGGATGCGCATCGATCCCGAGGTCATGGAGGCCTTGGAGGAAGCCGTGCGGGAACAGGAGCAGGCCCGGCAAAAGGGGGCGGCCCAGGGGAACAGAACGGACAGGACGCCGGAGACGACTCCGGCCGGGAAGAGCGGCGACGCGTCCGGCGCAGACACAAGGCCCGTCTGAAGCAGGCTCTGCTCGGCAGATCCAGGGGCGGCCTGACCTGCAAGGTCCATCTCGCGTCCGACCGCAGGTGCCGCCCGCTGTCGATCGTCGTGACCGCCGGACAGGCCGCCGACAGCCCGCAGTTCGTCCCGGTCCTGAAGAAGGTCCGTGTCCGGCTGCCCGTCGGGCGCCCTCGCACCCGGCCCGCCGCCGTGGCCGGGGACAAGGCGTATTCCTCCCGCGCCAACCGTGCCTACCTGCGCAGACGCGGCATCAAAGCCGTCATCCCGGAGAAGAAGGACCAGGCCGCCCACCGCAAGAACAGAGGTCACAGGGGCGGCCGGCCCGTCGTCCACGACGCGGTCCTCTACAAGGACCGCAACGCCGTCGAGCGCATGATCAACAAACTGAAAGCCTGGCGAGGTATCGCAACCCGCTATGACAAGACCTCCGAGAGTTACGACGCCGGCCTCCACCTCAGGGCCTCCATG
>NZ_JBHSPC010000171.1:0-1003 GCF_042656345.1 Streptomyces incanus | reverse complement strand
GGTCGGTAAGGTCGGCGAGTGACTGGCGCTCAGACGAAGACGGAAGTGCCCGGGGCCGGCGGGCTGTTGACGGATCACATCGCACTGGGAGTGCTGGCCGACGCCTTCCCCAGAGAGCTGCTGGATGAGGTCCTGACCGCGACCGGGCGCCAGGAGAAGCGGGTCCGGCTGCTGCCCGCACACGTGGTGATCCGTTTCGTGCTCGCGTTGTCGCTGTTCTTCAGGGACTCCTACGAGGAGGTCATGCGCAAGCTCGCCGGAGGGCTGGTGGCGCTGGCCTCGTGGGAGCGAGCCTGGAAGGTGCCCGGACCGTCGGCGCTCACCCAGGCCCGGCAGCGGCTGGGGGTCGAACCGATGCGGCTGCTGTTCGAACGGGCCGCGGTGCCGGTGGCCCAGCCGGGTACTCGCGGTGCCTGGCTGGCCGGGATGCGCCTGGTCGCGTTGGACGGCACCAGCCTGGACGTCGCGGACACCGCCGAGAACGCGGCCCGCTTCGGCCGCTGCGGATCGGGCCCGAAGGCATCCGCCTTCCCCAAGGCCCACCTGGTCGCGGTCAGCGAATGCGGCACCCACGCCGTCATCGGCGCCGTGGTCGGCTCGATCCGTGAGGGGGAACGCACCCTGGCTCCCGACGCCCTGCACTGCCTCCAGGACGGCATGCTGCTGCTGGCGGACGCCGGCCTGTACTCCTGGCCGCTGTGGCAGCGGGCCCGTGAACACGGTGCCCACCTGTGCTGGCGCATCGGCGCCAGCGTGGAGCTGCCCCTGGTACGGACGCTGGACGACGGCTCCTACCTGGCCCTGCTGTACGCGCCGGGCCTGCACGCCCCCACCCGCCGCCGCCTGCTGCGGACCGCCCGCGCCGGACACCCCCTGGACGACGACCGGGCCCAGCTGGTGCGGGTGGTGGAGTACACCGTGCCCGACCGCAACCCCGGTGGCGAACTCATCGTCCTCGCCACCGACCTGCTCGACCCCGCGCACCTCCCGGCCGCCGAGCTCG
>NZ_JBHSPC010000170.1:0-1054 GCF_042656345.1 Streptomyces incanus | reverse complement strand
GGCTGGAGGCGGAGCGGGAGCGTCTGGAGCGTTTGACGGTGACCCGGGAGACGCTGGAGGAACTCGCGGCGGACGGTGTAGGGGTCGATGAGACACCGCGGCCGCAGGCCGGGCCGGTGGGCGGTGGCCAGGTGGTGGGGGTGCAGACCGTGCACGTGTGGCGGGAGGGGATGACCAGTGGTGATCTCCCGCCGGTCTACCGGGACATCGTGGACGTGATCGATGATGCTCCGGAGGCGGTGCGGGCGAAGCAGGTCGTGCCGAGGATCGGTCTGCCGGCCCAGACGGCGAAGATCGAGGGGACGCGGGGCAAGCTGAAACGGCTGGTCGAGCGGGGCTGGCTGGCCGAGGAGAGTGCGGGGCTGTTCACCCCGTCCGCCCGCCGGACAGCGGATCGTGCGATGCAGTGAGTCAACTCCCGGTGTTCAAGGGGCTCTTCTTCCTACATTCGTAGGTGCCAACCAGTAACGACTGCCTGGAAGAAGAGCCCGGATGGAACGCTAC
Source organism: Streptomyces incanus (assembly GCF_042656345.1). Taxonomy (NCBI): domain Bacteria; kingdom Bacillati; phylum Actinomycetota; class Actinomycetes; order Kitasatosporales; family Streptomycetaceae; genus Streptomyces; species Streptomyces incanus. Next base: position 550 of record NZ_JBHSPC010000170.1, on the reverse strand, counting down.
GACACCAACGACGTCCCTGACCCGTTTGCCTGCTCGATGGAGGCTGCCAAGTCGCTGGCAGTACGGCTGTCGGCACCCGAGACCGCAGATTTGGACCATGCCGCGGTGGAACGGCTGATCGAGACGGAGGGCCGGGAGATCCTGCGCCGCTTCTTCCAGGACCACCTCGATCTGCGTGCCCTGCGCGAGGAACACGACCCGCCGTCTCAGACGGTCGTGGGTGCGGACGGCGCAGTGCGCCCGCACCGTGAAATCGGGCATGCCCGGCAGCTGACCTGCTTGTTCGGCAAGGTGACCGTGACGCGTTGTGCCTGGCGGAGCCGGGGCCGCGGCAATGTGCACCCGGCGGACGCGGCGCTGTCGCTGCCGCGCGGCCGGCACAGCCACGGCATCAAGCGCCTCGCGGTCCGTGAAGCGGTCCGTGGTTCGTTCACACAGGCCGTCGCGGCGATCACCGACCGGTGCGGGCGGGTGCTGGGCAAACGCCGGGCGGAGAGCCTGGTCGTTCAGGCCGCCCGCGACATCGACGCCTTCTACCGCGAGAAGATCG
>NZ_JBHSPC010000169.1:0-543 GCF_042656345.1 Streptomyces incanus | reverse complement strand
ACGGCCGTGCTGTCCGGCCGGGCCACCGGGATCCCCAAGAGCCGGGACGGCGTCGTCGAGGCGGTCCGCGTCCTGCGGATCGCCCGCCGCAGCGCGGTCAAGGCCCGCACCCAGGCGATGAACCAGATCCGCGGCCTGCTGGTGGCGGCCCCCGCGATGCTGCGCGAGCAGGTCGCCGGGCTGGACCGGTCCGTACTGATACGCACCCTGGCCCGGCTGCGGCCCGGCAATGACCTGTCCCGGCCGCTGGCGGCAACGAGGGCCTCGCTGCGGCGGCTCGCCCGCCGTCACCAGGCGCTGGACGAGGAGATCGCCGAGCTGGACTGCGAGATCGGGCCGCTGGTGAAGCAGGCCGCCCCCGCACTGCTGGAGCTGTTCGGCGTCGGCCCCGAGACCGCCGGCCAGCTGCTGGCCTCGGCCGGCGACAACCCCGAGCGCATGCGCTCCGAAGCGGCGTTCGCGCACCTGGCCGGGGTCGCCCCGATCCCGGCCTCCTCGGGGCGCACCCACCGCCACCGCCTCAATCGTGGTGGCGACCGGGCC
>NZ_JBHSPC010000168.1:0-561 GCF_042656345.1 Streptomyces incanus | reverse complement strand
GTACTTTTCACCATTCCCTCACGGTACTATCCGCTATCGGTCACCAGGGAATATTTAGGCTTGGCGGGTGGTCCCGCCGGATTCACACGGGATTTCTCGGGCCCCGTGCTACTTGGGTGTCTCTCCAACGAGCCGTTGACGTTTCGGCTACGGGGGTCTTACCCTCTGCGCCGGACCTTTCGCATGTCCTTCGCCTACATCAACGGTTTCTGACTCGTCTCATGGCCGGCAGACCATGAAAGAGAGATCCCACAACCCCGTAGGCGCAACCCCTGCCGGGTCTCACACGCCTACGGTTTGGCCTCATCCGGTTTCGCTCGCCACTACTCCCGGAATCACGGTTGTTTTCTCTTCCTGCGGGTACTGAGATGTTTCACTTCCCCGCGTTCCCTCCGCGTACCCTATGTGTTCGGGTACGGGTGACAGCCCATGACGACTGCCGGGTTTCCCCATTCGGACACCCCCGGATCAAAGTCTGGTTGACGACTCCCCGGGGCCTATCGTGGCCTCCCACGTCCTTCATCGGTTCCTGGTGCCAAGGCATCCACCGTGCGCCCTTAA
>NZ_JBHSPC010000167.1:28316-160777 GCF_042656345.1 Streptomyces incanus | reverse complement strand
CATCCACCACGCTGACCAGCCGCGTTGCCTTACGCCTCACGAACTACAGCTGCCGTGACGGTGATCCGTCGGGTGCGCCGTTCGGCCTTGACCTCTCTGTCTCCGCGCTCCAGCAGCACCCCCCTGTCCTGCATGACGGCGTCCGACACCAACTGCTTCTCGGTAAGGATGTCGCGCAGGTTGCGTACGTGCGTGAAGTGGAAGAGTCGCCGTTCCCCCGCATTCGTCACAAAAGCCGAGTAGACCACACTCATGCACCCCAAGGGCAGCAGTCACATCATCAACTGACCTCCGTCGGCTAGCGATTGAGCGATGGCAGCCGAGCCTTATGGTGAAGCCCACGCGGGAGGACTGCCCAAAGGACCCGGTGACGGTACCGGTGGGGTGTGACAGCCGGGGCCCTGCCCGAGAGGTTGCAGTCGGTAGGCTCTCGCAAACGAACTCGAGCAGATGGCGGGGCCGCGCGTGATGCGAGACCTTTACAACGTCCGGTTGCGGCCCACCGAGGCCGGTGCCGCACCGCTGTCCGACGAGGAGGAACAGCGCTTCCGGACCGTACTCTTCAGCGAGCTCGGGAACGAGATCGCCGACCACGGCTATGCGCGTTTCCCGGCGTACACGCCCGAGGACCGCCGCCGGCTGGTCGATGTCGCCCACCGCCTCACCGCGTACTGGGGACAGCAGGTGTTCGTCGAGGCCGAGGACCTCACCCGCCTGCGGCTCCACCTCGCCGGCCACGAGACTCGGCCGCAGGCGCTGCCGACACCCTCCTGAGCCCCGCGCCGGCAACGGCCCCGGTACGCGTCACAGTTCCTTGCCCGACTCCTTCAGGGCATCGAGGAAGGGAGTGAAGACCGCGGCGGGGAAGGTGAGGGTGGCTCGGGTGGGGGCCTTGGAGTCGCGGACGGCGGTGCGCGTGGGGGAGACCGCGACTTCCACGCAGTTGTTCCCGTCGCCTTCGCCGGAGTAGGACGACTTACGCCAGTTGTCCATGGGGTGCCTCACAGCTCCTTCGTCAGCCGGTGGATGAAGTCACGCGATGGGCCCGGTTCGAGTGACGCGTCTTCTACTTTATGGAAGCGCGTTCGGTATGCGCTGAGTTGGGCTTCGGAGTCGATCAGGAGTGCCCCGTGAGGCGCGTCGCGTGCAACTGTGTCCAGTTTGGGCACAGCCCCACCGACATACGTCATCGTGCTTGAGGCCCTGGCGAAGCCGTCCAGGTCGAACGGGATGACCCGCAAGGTGACGCCGTCTGTTTCGGAAGCCTCCAGAAGACGTGTGAGTTGGGTTCGCGTAGCGGCACGGTCGTCGACCCTGATACGGAGGGCCGACTCGTGGATCACGATCTCATGGGGAAAGGTGGCTCTGCTTTGACGCGTCAGCCTGTGCCGGACGCGCAACTCTATTTCTTCTTCGGTGAGTTCAGGAATCCTGGAAGAGAAAACGGCTCGGGCGTAGTCCTCCGTCTGCAGGAGTCCCGGCACGTACAGGACGGCCACGTCCTGCTGGAAGGTGGCATGGTGATCCAGCTCGGCCAGATCCAGGAACGACGTGGGTAGCAGCCCTCGGTACTCCTCCCACCAACCCCGCGTCCGGTCGACTGCCATCGCCACCAAGGCGCCGACGAACTCCTCGTCCACGCAGGCGTAATGGGAGGCGAGACGTCGGAGCCGCCGCTCGCTCACTCCTGACAGTCCCGCCTCGATCTGGCTGATCTGGACGTTGCTCACGCCGAGCATGGCTGCAGCCTGCCGAGCGGTAAGGCCCGCCGCCTCACGGAGCCTGCGCAGCTCTACCGCCAGACGCATCTGCCGCGCCGTTGGTGCGCGCCTCGTGGGCATTGGGCTGTTCCTCACTCCAACACGTCTGACGACGCGACTCGTTCGGGGTCAGATTACGCGACCGGCTTGCAGCGCCGAAACTTTCAGGTCTACCGCCAGTGACGCGACGCACACCGTGCGACACCGGGACCCCGGAAGCGCACCGCTCCGTCCTGCCACGGCGGCCGCGGCAATGACACCGATCCCGCTCCCCTGAACCCCTCCCTCATCGAACGGAGTTGACGCATGCCCGAAAGCGAGAACGAACCGTGGGAGTACTCCCTCTCCATCCCCAACGACCTCCGCGCCGTCACCATCAGCCGCCGCACCCTGCGCCTGATCCTGACCATGCACAGGCTGATCAGCCTCGTCGATGTCGCCGAGTTGCCGGCGACGGAGCCGGTCTCCAACTCCGTGCGTCACACCAAGGGCCCCGCCGCCCTCCGGGTCCGCTGGTCGCCGCCGGGCACGCTGCGGATCGGGGCCTGGGACGCGGACCCAGAACCACCGGAGCCGCCGACCCCCTTCGAGCAGGCCGGCGAGCTGGAGACGGGCCGGGGGCTCGCCCTGGTGCGGGCCTGCGCCGACGTGTGGGGATGGCAGCCGCTGACCCGGGAGGGCGACCGGGGCAAGTTACATGTGGTGCGAGCTGGCCGCCCTCCTCGAGACCGCCTAGGCGATCTCGTTCGGATCGGCCGCTCGTTGTTCCGGCCTCAGGCCCGGTCGCGTGTCCGGTCCGGAAGCAGCGGCTCGATCCGCCCCCTGCGCGTCCCTCACGGTCAGGTACTTCTCAGCCCGCAGTCGAGACGGAGAACACTGTCCTCGCTAGGAAGCTCCTGCGTCGTGCTTCTCACGGCTGGTGAGGACCTGGTCCATGTGAGTCTGCGCCCACTGCCTGAGCCCGCGTGTCAGGTGGTGGAGTGTGAGGCCGAGGTCAGTCAGCTCATAGGTGACGGTGACGGGGACCGTGGGTGTCACGGTGCGGGTGAGCAAGCCGTCGCGTTCGAGGGCTCGTAGGGTCTGGGTCAGCATCTTCTGGCTGACGCCGGCCAGCAGCCGGGCGAGTTCGGAGTAGCGCATCGCTTTCGGGGCGTGCGATGCGCCGGGTTGTCCGGACGCGTCACCACCCAGTGCGCACAGGATCAGGACGACCCACTTGTCCGAGATCCGGTCGAGGAGCTGACGGCTGGGGCACACCGCCAGGAACGCGTTGTATTCCGCCTTGGCCTGCGCCTTTTTGTCAGCCTTCGTCGTCGTCACTGATCTCACCGTCAACCTCTGGGGTAGTTACGCACTTCAGAGTGCCTACTTCCCGATGGGAAGCAAGTCTCCAATGCTGGTGCAAGAGGGACGGAGACACCACCCCTGGCAAGAAGCGAAAGGCACTGCGATGGAGACCACCTTCACACCTCCTCTTCCCGGCGGAACTTGGACGCTGGGTGACTCGACCGTCACCCGGTTCGGCTACGGCGCGATGCAGCTCGCCGGCCCGTGGGTCATGGGGCCGCCCGCCGACCACCACGGTGCCCTGGCCGTCCTGCGCGAGGCGGTCGGCCTCGGGATCACCCACATCGACACCAGCGACGCCTACGGACCGCGCGTCACGAACGAGCTGATCCGCGAAGCGTTGCACCCCTACCCGGAGTCGCTGTTCATCGCCACCAAGGTGGGCGCGACCCGCGACGCGCAGGGCGGCTGGCCCACGGCCCGGCGCCCCGAAGACCTGCGCAGGCAGGTCCACGAGAACCTCGACTCCCTCGGTGTCGAGGCCCTTCACCTGGTCAACATGCGCATGGGCGACGCTCAGGGGCCCCGGCCCGGCTCGATCGCCGAAGCGTTCGAAACACTTGCCGGCCTCCAGCACGACGGTCTGATCCGCCACCTCGGCGTCAGCAATGTCACCGCGGAGCAGGTCGCCGAGGCGCGCGGCATCGCCCCGATCGTGTGTGTGCAGAACATGTACAACCTCGCCCACCGCCACGACGACGACCTCGTCGATCACCTCGCCGCCGACGACATCGCCTACGTGCCGTTCTTCCCCCTGGGCGGCTTCACGCCGCTCCAGTCCGAGACCCTCTCGCAGGTCGCGAGCCGGCTGAAGGCGACGCCGATGTCGGTCGCGCTGGCCTGGCTGATGCGACGCTCGCCGAACATCCTGCTCATCCCCGGTACCTCGTCCACCGCCCACCTGCGCGAGAACATCGCAGGCGCCGGGCTCTCCCTCTCCGACGAGGACGTGGCCGAACTGGACGGCATCGGCCACTGAACAACACACAGGTCGTCGGCCGCACCGACGAGCTCGTGCACGGTAGGCAGTTCCGCTCGGGTTACCGGGCGGTCGGCAGTTCCCGTCGGCGGCGAGGTGGATTTTCGTGGTCAGTCCGCCGCGGGACCGGCCGATGGCATGATCGGCCGGTTCGCCGGCCGGGTCCCCCTTTTGCGGGCTCCGGCCGCGTGCCGGTGGACCCGTACGATCGTGGAGTCCACCGGGAAGGCCCAGTTGAGGTCCTCGTCGGCGTCGGCCTGGGCCATCAGCGTGGTGAAGTCCCGTTACCAGGTGCCGTCGATGGCCCACAGCGGATCCGGTGCCGCTTCTTCTGGTGCTCCGAGAGGAGCGCGACTCACCTCCGGACGACCGCCGGACCCCGGACGACCACAACGTACGGGACAGCCCTCAGTATTCGCATGATCCGCCGGACGGAACCCGGCCGTCTTCGGAATTCGCCCGCCTGCGGCGCCGCAGCGGCGCCGTCGCCCACATCGTCAGGCCGACCAGGGACAGGATCACCGCTCCTCCGACGACGGTGGGTATCGCCGCCATGAGGAAGAAGGTGAGCAGCAGCTCCACTCCCGCCGGCTCCTCGCCCATCGTGCTCCCGCCCTGCTCCACGAACACCACGACGCCGGCCTGGAGCGATCACCGACGGCGGTTCGCCCCGGATGCTGGACGCCGCCCGCGCGGGGGACGCCGATGGTCTTCGTCAACCGCTGGCTCCCCGGTGTGGACGTGCCCGTGGTGCGGTCGGACGGGCAAAGGGCCGTGCGGGACCTGGTGGCGCACCTGTACGGGCTCGGGCACCGGCGGCTCGCGATCATCGCGGGGCCGGCCGCCACCACGACCGGGCGCGAGCGCGTCGACGCCTTCCGCGAGGCGCTCGGCGTGTACGGGCTCCCCCTCCCCGACGCCTACATCGGCCAGGGCGACTTCCAGGCCGACAGCGGCCGCCGGGTCACCGAGGGCTTCCTCGACCTGGCCGAGCCGCCCGAGGTCGTCCTCGCCGCCGACAACCTGACGGCGCTCGGCGCGCTGGACGCCATACGTGCGTGCGGCTCCGGCTTCGCCGAGGGCCTCGAGGAGTACCCGGGCATCAAGGTCGTCGCCGAGCAGCCCGCGGACTTCGACCGCACCAAGGGCCTCGACGTGATGACCAACCTGCTTCAGGCCCACCCCGGCATCGACGGTGTGTTCGCCGAGAACGACGAGATGGCGCTCGGCGCGATCAAGGCGCTCGGCTCCAAGGCCGGAAAATCGGTCCAGGTCGTCGGCTTCGACGGCACGCCGGACGGCCTGAAGGCGGTCGGGGAGGGCACGCTGTACGCGTCCGTCGCGCAGCAGCCGAGGGAACTGGGCAGGATCGCGGTGGACAACGCGCTGTGCGCGGTCGAGGGCAAGAAGGTCGACGAGACGGTGATGGTCCCGGTGAAGGTGGTCACGAAGGAGAACGTGGCCGGCTTCGGCGGCTGACCACCGCCGCCCGCGCCGACCGGGGGCGGGCGGCCGCGACGGCCGCCCGCCCGGAACGACCCTATGAGGAGCCATGGAGAACCAGTCCGTGTACGACTACGACCTGCTGATCGTGGGGTCGGCCAACGCCGACCTGGTGATCGGCGTGGAGCGCCGGCCGGGCGCCGGGGGGACGGTGCTCGGCTCCGACCTGGCCGTCCACCCGGGCGGCAAGGGCACGAACCGGGCGGTCGCGGCCGCCCGGCTCGGCGCCCGTACGGCCCTGCCGGCCCGGGTCGGCGACGACGCGCACGGGCGGCTGCTGCCGGACGCAGCGGGAGGCCGGGGTCGACACGGTGGGCGTGCTGGTGGGCGGGGCACCGACCGGCGTCGCGCTGATCACGGTGGACCCGTCCGGTGACAACAGCATCGTCGTCTTGCCGGGCGCCAACGGTCGGCTGACGCCCGCGGACGTACGCGCCGCCGGAAGCATCTTCCACGCCGCCCGGGGCGTCTCCACACAGCTGGAGATCCCGCTGGAGACGGTGGCGGAGGTGGCGCGCACGCTGGCGCCGGGCAGCCGGCTCGTGCTGAACCCGTCGCCGCCGCAGCCACTGCCGTCCGAGGTGCTGGCAGCGTGCGACCCGCTGATCCTCAACGAGCACGAGGCGAGGGTGATCCTGGGTGAGGCCCGCGTCGGTGAGCGGCCCGAGGACTGGGCGCGGCTGCTGCTCGCGAAGGAGCTCCGGTCGGTGGTGGTGACGCTGGGCAGTGAGGGTTCCCTGGTGGCCTCCTCCGACGGTGTCGCCCGCATCTCCTCCGTACCGGTGCGTGCCGTGGGCACCACCGGCGCCGGGGACTCCTTCACCGCCGCGCCGGCCTGGCGGCTCGGTCTCGGCGACTCCCTCGCCGACGCGGCCTCGTACGCGGCCCGGGTGGGGGCGGTGACGGTCACCAAGGAGGGCGCGCAGGTGCCCTTCCCGACGGCGGCGGAGGTCGCCGCGCTGTGAAGAAGCACGGGATACCCAACCGGCGTCTTCCCGGTGCGCCGGCCGAGCCGGGCCACGGGGACGGGGTCCTGCCGTGCGTGGGGAAACTCCGACGCGGAGAAACTTTCGAGGGGGCCCGGTACGTGACCGGGCCCCCTCGGTTTCCTCCCCCGTCAGAACCTCTCGGATCCCCCCGGGTCCCCCACAGAAGTCCTGACAGCAAGTACGACCCGCGGGGTGCGGGGAGGGTTGTACGGACTTCGCGAAAACTTTTCCGGCCCTCAGCCAGGTGCGGGCGCGGGTGTGGTGCCGGGGGTCCGCGGCACCGTGGTCACGCCCGAGCCGTCGGGTGTTGTCTCCAACGTGTCCGGATCACGTCACATCGCGATCAACAGCGTTGCGTCCGCAACGGGTTGTGCGACAGCATGTTCGAGCAGGTTTGTGATGCGTACGTGACGCACGGGGGTGACACACGTGAAGTTCGACATGGGGTCCACGACCCTGTCGGATCTGGGCAAGAACACGGTCGGTTCGAGCACCGACCTGGGCACGCTGATCCGCATGCTCATCCAGGCGGCCGAGCCGCTGGAGGGCAAGTTCAACGGATCCGGAAAGGTCGCCTTCGACTCGTTCAAGACGCGCGCGGACGAGATCACCGCCGCCCTGAACGACTCGCTCGGCGCGATCCTCGAAGGCCAGGGCGGTATGGACACCGCGTTCGGCACCGGTGACGTGGAACAGCAGGACAACGCCCACAAGAACATGGGGGCGGCGAACTTCGACGCGGCCCGCTTCGGCGCGCGCTAGACCGCCGGCCGGGGCAGAGACCGACAACCACAGGGGATTTGTGACGATGGGTCAGAATCTGGACCGCCGCTCCTACGACACCGGCGCGTCGAGCGAGGTGCAGGGCGGTCTGCAGGGCATCGTCGGCCAGTTGGAGCGCGTACTGGCCGACCGCGACAAGGCAGTGAAGGCCGCCATGGCCGACTTCCAGGCCGACGGGGTCTCCGAGGAGTACCACGGCAAGGAGGTGCGCTGGAACCGCGCGGCCGACGAGGTGCGCAGCATCATCCAGTTGGTGCGCACCACCCTCGAGGACAACGACGGGACGGCCCAGGCGACGATGGCGAAGGCGCGGGCGGCGGTCGACAACATCGGCTGACCCGGGCGCGTCGGCGGGACGACGGCACACGGGGATACGGGGATACGGGGAATCCACATGACGGGGTGGGACATCTCGCCGTCCGGCGTGCAGCGCGTCCTCACGCGGACGGCGGAGGCGGCCGAGGGACTCTCGGACACCGGGAAGACCCTGCAGGAGACCATGCCGAGCGCGGCGAAGTCCGCCGGCACGATCCAGCAGGGCGGCGTGGAGAAGAGCGGGGTCCAGGGCCCGGTCGCGGCGGCGCTGGGCGAGTTCTTCACCGCCTACCAGGAAAAGCTGATGTACGTCGCGGTGCGCACGTCGAACTCCCTCGACGGGGCGGCCACCGCGACCAACGCGTATGTCAAGGGCGACCTGGACATGGCCGCACAGGCCCAGGCGAACGCGCTGAAGGAACCGAAGATCGACCTGCCGGGGGCGGGCGGGCAGCAGGGGGGAACGTGAGCGCGGACCTGATCGACCCGCAGAACATCCCGCAGTTCACCGGCGACTTGGAGCAACTGGGCACGGACCACATGCTGCTGACGGGAGAGGCCCTCGTCTTCCGCCAGTCGGGATCCGACGTGCACACCCGCTTCCAGGGGCTGTCGGCGTGCTACACGGCACCGGAGGCGGAGCAGTTGTTCGCCACGACCGCGCCGGTGGCGGCCAAGGCGGACGAGTTCGCCGACGATCTGGAGAAGGTCGCGGCGGCCCTCAGCTCGTACGAGACGGAGATCCAGCCGCTCGTGGCCAGGCTGAAGAGCCTCAAGCGGCGTGCGGAAACCTTCCGGCAGCAGATAGCGGGGGACGACGACTGGCGCGAGGACGACGACAACGTCCAGCTCAACAACGACCTGGTGTACGACGTCAACGCCACCACGGAGGCCTTCTGGCAGGCGGAGATCACCTGCCACGACAAGATCACCGCGCTGGTGGGCGGCTCGAAGCTGATCCTCGAGGACGGCGCGGACAAGCGCCTGGTGGAGCGCGGCACCAGCACCTACGGCTTCACCGCCGACCTGCTGAACCAGGCCGAGGAACTGCCCTGGGGCAGGACCGTGGAGAAGGAGCGGCACGGGCTCGACTGGCTGGGCCACCAGGTGTGGGAGTTCGGCAAGGGATTCTTCGTCGACGGGGTGTGGGGCACGATCCAGGGCCTGGGCACCCTCGTCGGCTTCGACGGCTGGGACGCGGCGGGCGAGGCCTGGAAAGGGCTCGGCAAGCTCGCGACCGGCGTGCTCATCACCGCGGTGCCCGTCGTCGGCGTCGCCTACTGGGCGATGCCCGAGGACAAACTGCCCTCCTACCTGCGCGACTCCCGCAACGCGGTCAAGGAGACGGGCAAGGCGCTGGTCGCCTGGGACCAGTGGGGCGAGAACCCCGCACGCGCGAGCGGCGCGGTCACCTTCAACGTCCTGACCACGGTGTTCACCGGAGGCGCCGGAGCGGCGGCGAAGAGCGGCGCGGTGGCCCGCACGGTCGGCGCGCTCGGCAAGACGGCCCGGCTGGTCGACCCCATGACGTACCTGGGCAAGGCCGCGACGTTCGGCACGGTCAAGGTCACCGACCTGTTCGCCGGCCTGCGGGGCGTGCACGCGGGCGCCTACGACGGCGTCCTCTCCGGCGCGGGGCGCGTCCAGCCCGACGGCAGCGTGGTCCGGGTCGCCGACGACACGCCCGTCATCCGCGACAACGTCGTGGAGTGGCCGGACGGCACCCGCCTGAACCTGGACGACGGCTCGGTCGTCCGCGCGGACGGCACGGCGGCCCCGGCCAAGGTGGAACTGTCTGCGGCGGACCGGGAGTTACTGGAGCGGAGCCTGCCGCACGAGGAGGGTGCGCTCGTCGGGGCGGGCGACCGGGCAGGCGCGCACGCCGTCGGGAGCACGGCGGCCCACGTCAGCGGCGACGCGACGGGGCGGGCCGGCGGCAACACGGCGCCGACCGCGCACGCCGGCGAGCACGCCGGGGCGCGCGGCACGGACACGGTGCCCGCCCGCGACACCGGCGGGCACGCGGCGGGCGGGGACGGGCACGCGGGCGGCGGTGGGACCGACGGTGGCGCGATTCCCGCCCAGCACGGTGGGACCGGGGGCGGTCGCGCGGGCGGGGACGGCTCGGGCGGATCGCCGTCCGGCAGCCGCGATCCGCTGGACCTCGAACGCGAGGTCATGCGCCGGCAGGTCGAACGGGCCAACAACGACCCCCAGTGGTTCAAGGATCACTACCGGGAGAACGGATACCGGCGCGACACGACCGCAGAGGGCGGATACGGCCAGGCCGTACCCCAGATCACGCTCAACCCGTTCGCGCCGCCCAAATGGATCGCGGCCAGTGACATGCCTCCGGCGATCAAGGAAAGCTATGTGCGTCCGGATCCCATCGAGGGCAAGCCGGCGGAACTCCCCGGCACGACCCGGGACTACCTGGACGAACAGGCCGCCAAACGGGACACGGCGGTCAAGGCCGACAAGGCGGCGGAGGACGCCCTCAAGGACGCAGAGAAGGCCTACGCCGCCAACCCCACGGACGAACTGGCCGCCGCGAGGGATCTCGCCGACAAGACTCACTCACCGCTCCACGGCGACGCGAACCGGCAGAGCGAACTGCTCGGCGAGCACGCCGCCGAGCGCCATGCGATACCCGAGCACTACAAGGGTGCGGTGCGTCTGGACGACGGGGCGTTCGGCAACAATCGGTTCGACCAGGTGTACCAGACGACGGACGGCCGGTACGTCGTCGTCGAGGCGAAGGGGTCGACGACGGCCTCCCTCGGAGCGCGCAAGGGGCACAGTGGTCGGTTGGTGACGCAGGGGACTCGGGAGTACTTCAAGACCATCCTGATGGAAATGGAAAAAAGGGCCAAGAGGCACGAAAGCAAGGCAAATAAAACCGGAGATATGGATCTGCTCGAAGCAGCAAAGGCAGAACGCAAGCTGGCCGAGGATCTAGATAAGGCGCTCAAACAGGACCAAATAGACTACGTCCTCATAAAAGCAAAACCTGACGGAGCCCAGTACGCTGGCTACGAAATGCTGCATTTCAATATAGCGAAATGAGGAAACCGCACGTGCCGACGAGGATTTCACGGCCCGCGATGGAGGGAACCCATCCAGATCCGGACGCGTTTCGAGAGGAACTGAATGCCCGCACTATCTCGAAGATCGAGGACCTCGAGAAGTACCCGGACAGCTTTGATTTGACCTTCAGCAGTGCCCTGGACACGGCTAAACTTCAGACCCTCGATGACCCCACCGCCGAGAAGCTGGAGACGTGGGAGGCCTGGGTGATGGCCATGCAGGTCGGGTCCGCGTTGTTCGCCTCGGCGACCGCTCCCGAGGGCTCCACCGTTGAGTGCATGATCGGCCATGAGGTGCGGACGATCCCCGCCGTGGGGATCACGCACTTCGTGGACGCCGGGACCTGGCTGGACGCCTTCTGGCTGGCGGTCGTCTGCCGCGACCAGGCGCGGATGACGCAGCTGTGCCAGGTACCGATCGAGACACTGCGGGCCTCCGGCGCCGTGTTCGAGGAGTACATCTACCACTGGGTGGACACCCTCCAGACGTACTGGCTGGAACGGCCGGGCCTCGGGGACAAGCTCGTCGCCACGTTCGACGGGACCGACCCGGACCGGTTGCGGTTCATGGACCGCGAGATGATGCTCAAGGTTCTGTATCCGCCGATCAACCTCTTCTACCGCTTCGTCGGGCAGGACCCCGACCAGTTCAACGAGGCCCTGGTCCAGGCACTCCAGCTCCACAAGGAGTACTGGACGGCAAGCGAGGAGCGTGAGGAATCCGGTGACGGCGACATCCCCCTCGCGATCCTCGCCCTCACCTGCCTCGCCCACGACGCCGGACGGCCCGTCGAGGTCGAATCGGAGTACCTGCCCGAGCATCTGCTCAAGCGCAGCTGGCTGGGCGAATTCCCCACCTGACCCGACACGAGGTGAATGAGCAGCATGTCCGCTCAGGACTACGACAGTCAGCTTCTCGAATCCGTTTCCGTGCGGCGGCGGCGGTTGCGGGACGCCCTGTTGTTCGGGGCGCAGCGGCAACGGCGGGCCGTGGACGAGCGGGTGGGGAAGGTGATCGCCGGGATGGTGATCGCGGCCGTGCTGTGCGCGGGGTGTGTGGGGTGGTCGTTCGTTTCGCATCGGCTGATGGGGCAGAGCAGCCCGTACTCCCCCGGCGTTTCCACGCCCTCCAGTAGTCCTACAAGCCGGTGATAGGTTCGCGAGCGTGATGTCTACGGGGCCTTGAGCACGGAAACGGCCGGTGGGCCGACGGTGTTGAGCCGGGTCACGCTCGTCGGTGAGCGGCGCCGCGTCGACCTCGTCCTTCCGGCGCGGGAACCGGTCGGGCTGCTGCTGCCCGAGGTCATGCGGTTGCTGGACGACCGTGTGGAGGGGCGGCCCGCCTCACGTCACCTCGTCACGGTGGACGGCTCCGCGCTCGACCACGACGGCACCCTGGAGACGGCGGGGATCCGCGACGGTGCCGTCCTGCGTCTCGTCCGCGCGGAGGACGCCCCGCCCGCCCCCGTCGTGCACGACGTCACCGACGAGGTGGCGGAGGATCTCGGTCATCGGGCGTGGGTGTGGGGGCCAGCCGCGCGGCGGGTCACGGCGGGGGTCGCGAGCGTGGGCTGGGTGGTCGTCGCCGCGTTGTTCGCGCGTGCGCGGTACGACAGTTCGGCCGTCGCCGCCGCGCTGCTCGCCGCCGCCGGTGCGGCCGCGGTCGCGGGTGCGGTCCTGGGGCGGGTGCGCAGGCACGGGCTCGCCGCCACACTCCTGTGTGCTGGTGGCGCGCTCGGTGTGCTGGGCGTGTGGAGCCTGGTCGACGACCTCGGCGGGGCCTCGGCGGGCGCTCTGCGGCTCGCCGGGGTGGCGGCTGTGAGTGTGCTGGTCCTCGCTCTGCTCGGGCTGTTCACGCCGTTGGGGCGGGGCGGGCTCGTGGGTGCCGGGGCCGTGGCCCTGACCACCGTCGGCTGGGAGGTCGTCGTCGCCGTGCAGTCCGGTGCCGGGACGGCGGAGCAGCAGGCCCGTGTCGGGGCCGTTGTCGGCGTGGTCTCGGTGGTGCTGCTCGGCGTGCTGCCGCGGCTCGCGCTGATGGCGTCCGGGCTCTCCGGGCTCGACGACCGGCGGGCCGGCGGGGTCTCCGTCAGCCGCCACCAGGTGTCCGTCGCCCTGGCCGCCGCCCACCGCGGGCTGGTGCTCGCCACGATCACTCTGGCGGTGTCGGTCACCGTGGCCGCCGTACTGGCGCTGCGGGATCCCTCCGGGTGGACGGTGCCGCTCGCCGCGGTCGCCGCGGTGGTGCTGGCGCTGCGGGCCCGGGCGTTTCCGCTGGTCGCCGAGGTGGTCGTGCTGTTGGCCGCCGCGGCGGGCGTCGCCGTGCGGTTGCTGGCGGTGTGGGCGGAGCGAGCCTCGGCCGCGGCACCGATGGCCGTCCTCGTGGTGCTGGCGGTCCTGCCGCTCGTCGTGCTCGCCGTGCAGCCGGCCGAGCACGTACGGGTCCGGCTGCGGCGGGCCGGTGACCTGCTCGAGTCGGTGGGGGTCATCGCGCTGCTTCCGCTGCTCGTCGGCGTGTTCGGTGTGTACGGGCGACTGCTCGACACCTTCGCTTGAGGGCTTGAGGGGCGCGGCGGCATGACGAGTGGGGAGCAGGAGCAGGAGCAGGAGCAGGAGCAGGAGCAGCCGTCGGCGCACGGCGGTGGCGGTGGCGGCGACTGGCAGCGGGACGTGCTGCGGGAGTTGGGCGGCGAGGGAAGCGGCCCCTCGGACGCGGGGACGCACACCGGTGCGGAAGCGGGGGCGGGCGCGGAAGGCGACGTGCCCGGCCCGGCGTCCTCCTCCCCCGTACCGGCCGACCGGGGCGCCGGCGAGCCGGTCCCGGAGCGGCCCGCGGTGCCCGCCGCCCCCGTCCCCACCCGTGCCCCCCACCTCCCCACGGCTCCCGCCCCCGAGTCCTCCCCCACCCTCGATCCCCGTCTCCTCCTCGCCCTGGGGCGCCCCCTGCACGGAGACTCTGTGACCCGGCGCACGGGGAGGGTGCTGCGCAAGCTCACCTCGTCCGTGGCTCAGGACGTCGCCGAACAGACGCGGATCGCCCGGGAGTTGCAGCAGCCCGTCACCACGGGCCGGGTGGTGGCCGTCACCTCCATCCGTGGCGGTGTCGGCAAGTCCACCGTCTCGGCGCTGCTCGGGCGCACCTTCAACCACTACCGGCACGACCCGGTGCTGACCCTGGAGGCGGATGCCGCGCTGGGCACCCTGCCGGTGCGCATGGGTGCGGAAGCGGTGCGCTGGACGTGCGCCGATCTCGCGTCGATCCTCCATCCGTCCATGCAACTGACGGACGTGACCGGCTACTTGGTGCCGGTGCCGGACGGCGGCTGGCTGCTCCCGGCGAGCCGGGGCCAGGTCGGTCCGCCGCTCGACATGACGGCGTACCGCAAGGTGACGCTGGCGCTGCGCCGCTACTTCGCCGTGACCGTGGTCGACTGCGAGACGCTCCCCGGCGAGGTGGCCCGCACCGCCATGGACACCGCGCACGCCCGGGTGGTGGTCTCGCCGGCCACCGCGGAGGGGGTGAACGCCACCCGTCAGGTGCTGGACTGGCTGGCCCGGTTGCCGCACTCGGCCCTGGCCACGACGGTCGTGGCGCTGGTGTTGGGCGCCCCCGACATGCTCCTCGACGACAAGACGGCCGCCGGGCATCTCAAGGAGGCCGGGGTCACCGTCGTCTCCGTGCCGTACGACCGGCATCTGGCCGGTGGCGGCCCCCTCCGCACCGACCTCCTGGCGCACGCCACGCAGCAGGCCGTGCTGCGGCTGGCCGCCGAGGTGATGGGGCGCGCGGTGAGGGTGCGATGAGCGCCCGGTCGGTGCGCTCCAGCTCGTGTCCGCCCCACCCCTCTTCCGTCTCTTCCGTCTCTTCCGTCACGACCCGCTCCGGAGAAGTCCGCCCGTGACCCTGCAGATCGTCCATCGGCCCGCCCGCAGCACCCGCCCCCCGGAACCCGCCCGGCCCCGCACGATCGAACCCCCGCCGAACCTTCCCGAGGGGAAGATCGGCAACGCGGCCACCGCGCTGCTGCCGATGGCCGGCGTCATGGGCTCCGTGGTCATGATGACCGTGATCCGCAACAGCCGGTTCGCGGTGGTGGGCGCGGTCGTGCTGGTCTTCGCGCTGCTGGGCGCGGTGGCGCTGTTCCTGTCGCAGCGGGGCAAGGCGCAGCGCACCCGGCGCACGCAGCGTGAGCGCTACCTGGAGTACCTGGAGGAACTGCGGGAGGAACTCGGCGTCGCGGAGCGCCGGCTGCGGGATGCGGAGCGGGAGCTGAACCCGCCGCCGGACGCGCTGTACGACCTGGTGCGGGACCCCGCCCGGCTGTGGGAGCGGCGCCGTCGGGACGCCGACTTCCTGCGGGTACGGGTCGGTCTCGGTGACGTGCCGGCCCAGGAGCCGGTGATCCAGCAGAGCGGCGCCGGCGGGGTGCTGACGCCGCCGGATCCGTTCATGCTCAACGAGGCGCGCGCCCTGCAGCGCCGGTTCGCGACGGCCGCCGACGTGCCCTTGACGGTGCCGTTGGACCGGGCGGGAAATGTCAGCGTCGTCGGCGACCGGGAGGACGTCCTGCGGGTCGTCCGGGCCCTGCTGGTGCAGACGGCGGTGACGCACGCTCCGGACGACGTCGCGCTCGCCCTGGCCGTGCCCGGTGAGCGGCTCGCCGAGTGGGAGTGGGCCAAGTGGCTGCCCCACGTGCTGGATCCGCAGGCGCACGACGGTCCGGTGGCCGCCCGCCGTATCGCGCCCGATGTCCGGCAGCTCGCCGAAGGGCTCCGGCACGAGCTGGGCCGGCGGTCCGCGTACGCGGCGGAGGTGCGGCGCGGTCTGGCCGACCGGGCCGCGCTGCGGCTGGCGGGCCGGCTGCTGGTGGTCGTCGACGCCCACGGCGAGCCGGCCGCCGAACTGCCCCGCCCGGACTCGACGGTCGGGCTGGCGGACATGGGGGTCACCGTGGTGCACCTCCTCCAGGAGCAGGTGCACGAACCGGACGAGGTGAGTGTGCGCCTCACCGTCCAGGGCGAGCGGGTGGTCGTCGAGGACGTGCGTGGTTCCTCCGCCGCAGAGGACCTGCGCGGTTCCTCCGTCGCCGAGGGCGCCGTCGACCCGGTCACCGCGGCCGGGGCGGAGGGCGTCGCCCGGCTGCTGGCCCCGCTGCGGCTGTCGCCTGAGTCCATCGCCGAGGGAAGCCCCGTCACCGGTCCGGTCGACTTCCCCGCGCTCCTCGGCATCGCCGACCCCGCCGACCTCGATCTGCCCACCCTGTGGAAGCCCCGCGGCGAACGCGACTTCCTCCGTGTGCCCATCGGCCTGACGGACCGCCATGAGCCGGTTCTGCTGGACCTGAAGGAGTCCTCCCAGCTCGGCATGGGCCCGCACGGACTGTGCGTGGGGGCCACCGGTTCCGGCAAGAGCGAGCTGCTGCGCACCCTCGTCCTCGCCCTGGCCGCCACCCACTCCCCGGAAGAGCTGGCACTCGTCCTGGTCGACTACAAGGGCGGCGCCACGTTCGCCCCCTTCGCCGAACTCCCGCACACCGCCGGGATGATCACCAACCTGGAGAACCGGGCCGGGCTCGTCGAACGCGTCCACACCAGCCTCGCCGGTGAGGTCAAGCGCCGCCAGCAGGTCCTGAAGGACGCCGGCAACATCGCCGACATCGGGCATTACGCCGTGCTGCGCGCCACGGAGCGGCCGGACCTCGAACCGCTCCCGCACCTGTTCGTCGTCATCGACGAGTTCGGCGAACTCCTCACTGCCAAACCGGACTTCATCGACCTGTTCCTGTCCATCGGGCGCATCGGCCGCTCCATCGGCGTCCACCTGCTGCTGTCCAGCCAGCGCATCGAGGGCGGCAGGCTCAAGGGCCTGGACACCTACCTGTCGTACCGGCTGGGTCTGCGGACCTTCTCCGCCGACGAGTCCCGCACGGTCCTCGACACCACCGACGCCTTCCATCTGCCGCCGCTGCCCGGCTTCGGCTACCTGAAGGTCGACACCTCCACCTACGAACGGTTCAAGGCCGGGTACGTCTCCGGCGCGCACCGCGGCCCGGCGGTGCGCGAGCAGCGGGACGAGGGGCCGCTCGCCCTGCCCTACCCGGCGTACAACACCGCGGGACGGGCCGGGGAGCCGGAGGAGGAACCCGCTGCCACCCGGCGGGAGACCGGCCCGACCGTCCTGTCCCTCATGGTCGGCGGGCTCGCCGGCGCCTCCCCCAAGTTCTCGGCTCCGCTCGAGCAGGGGGGACCCCCATCGCCCGTGCGCCGCATCTGGCTGCCCCCGCTGCCGGACGCCGTCACCCTGGACGCGGCCGCGGGACCGGTCCGGGTCTCCGAGCGCGGGCTGCACCTGGCGCGCGCCACGGGCGGGATGCGGGTGCCGCTCGGTGTGCTCGACGACCCGGCCCGGCAGTGGCAGGGCCGGTGGGAGCTGGACCTGACCACGGCCGGCGGTCACGTGGTCGTGATCGGCGGCCCCCAGTCCGGCAAGACCACGCTGCTGCGGACCCTCGTGCTGTCCCTGGCGGTCACCCACACGCCCCGCGAGGTCGCCGTGTACGGCCTGGACCTGGTCGGCGGCGGCCTCTCGGCCCTGGCCGCCCTGCCGCACGTCGGCGGGGTCGCCGGACGGGCCGACCGTGAGCGCGCGGCCCGTACGGTGGCCGAGGTGCGCGCCATGCTCGACGAGCGCGAGGCGGTCTTCCGCGAGCACGGCATCGACTCCGTCGACCAGCTCCGACGGCTCCGCGCCCAGGGCCGGCTGCCGCAGCTCGGCTCCACCGACGTCGTCCTCGTGGTCGACGGTTTCGGCGCGCTGCGCGACGACTTCGCCGACCTCGACGAGCCGGTCGCCGACCTGCTGAAGCGGGGCGGCGGTTACGGCATCCACGTGGTGGCGGGCATGCTGCGCTGGAACGACGTCCGCATCGCCACCCAGTCGCTCTTCGGCACCCGCGTCGAACTGCGCCTGAACGACCCCGCCGACTCCTCCGTCGACCGCAAGCTCTCCGATACCCTCTCGCCGGACGTGCCCGGCCGGGTGCTCACCGACGGCAAGCTGTTCGCGCAGGCCGCCCTGCCCCGCATCGACGGCTCGCCCACGACCGGCGACCTGGGCCCGGCCCTGGACGAGGCGGTCCGGACCGTCCGCGCCACCTGGCACGGCGAGCCCGCAGCCCCGGTGCGGGTGCTGCCGGCCCGGCTGCCGGCGACCCGGCTGCTCTCACCGGCCGCCGAACCGCGGCGGATACCCCTCGGGCTCGACCAGGACGCCCTCGCCCCCGTGCTGCTCGACCTCTTCGGCGGCGACCAGCACCTGCTGGTCCTCGGCGACAACGAGTGCGGCAAGACGAACCTGCTGAAGCTGGTCGTCGCCGGGCTCGTCGAGCGGTACTCCGACGACGAGCTGGTCTTCGGCGTCTTCGACCCCCGCCGCGGTCTGCGCGGCGTCGTCCCGGAGCCGTACCGGGGCGGCTACGCCCACAACGCCACGCTCGCCACCGCCCTCTCCACGGGCATCGCCGCCGAACTGCACAAGCGGCTGCCGGAGACCGCCGACCCGGACGCACCCGAGACCGGCGAACCCGCGTTCCGGGGCCCGCGGATCGTCATCCTCGTCGACGACTACGACATCCTCACCACCGCCGGACAGCAGCCCCTCGCGCCCTTCCTGCCGTACGTCTCCTCCGCGCAGGACATCGGCCTGCACTTCGTCCTGGCGCGCCGCGTCGCGGGAGCCTCGCGCGCGCTGTACGAGCCGCTGCTGACCACCCTGCGCGAGACGGGCACCACCGCCCTGGTGATGACCGGCGACCGCACCGAGGGGCAGCTCTTCCCCGGCCTGTACGCCTCCCCGCAACCGCCCGGCCGCGGCACTCTCGTCCGCCGCGGCCGACGCCACCAACTCGTCCAGACCGCGCTGACCGGAGCCGAAGAGGAGGGAGAGTCGTGACCAAGGACGTCATCGCCCTCACCCCGAAGATGCCGGACACCTGGGCCCTGCTGGCCGGCCTGTACGCGGGCGGACCCGAGGCGGGCGTCACCGCCGGGTCCGGTGGCGCCGTGCTGCGGCTGTGCGCCCCGGACGGCAGACCCCTCGTGTCGGTGGAGGCCCCGCTGCTGGTCCAGGTCCCCGGGGAGGCCGAACGGCTGCTCGGGCGGGACGTGCCCGTGCCGTTCTGGTGGACCGAGGCCCGGGCCTCCGGCGCCGTGCCCGAGGCCGAGCGGCTGGCGGGATCGGTGTGCGGGCGGCTCGTCCTGCTGCTGGGCGGCAGCACCTGGCCCGAGCCGGCGGCGGGCACCGAGGTCGTGGACGTGCGCGCGGCCGTCGCGCCGGACGACGGACAGCCGGTCGTGGACGTCCTCACCGACACCACGTCCGTCGTCCTGGCCGACCGGCCCGTCCTGGCCCTGACCACCTGGCTCTCCGAGGTACTGCGCGGCACCTCCGAGTCGGGCCGGGCCCTGCAGATCGTCACCCCGCCGCACGTCCGGCTCAGTGCCCCGGCCCGCGCCACCCTCCTCCAGGTGCCCAACCGCTGGGTCGTCCAGGACCCGGCACAGGGCTACTATGACGGGCTGTCCGGGGCGGTGCTGCGCTGGCGGCAAGGGACGTTCGCGCCCGCACTCGGGGCGGACGGCACGGCCTCGGTCGCCGAGGCGTTCGGCCGGACGTCCCCGTCGGGCGACCGGCAGCTCGTCGTGGCGTTCCGTACGACGCTCCCCGCGCACGAGGACGCCGTTCTGGGCGAAGCGCTCGAGACGGCCTGGCGCGCGCTCACCGGCTCGGCCCCGGCCGGCTGGGGCACCGCGGAACCCGTCAACCTGCCCTGGTCGCCGCGCCGGCTGACCGACCTGGCCCGTGACCGGGCCCCCGAACCCACCCATCTGCTCGTGACGGGGCACCCCGACCGGCCCGCGCTGGCATGGATCCGGGTGACGCGGACGACCGCCGGGGTCGAGCAGGACGTGACGCTCACCCTCGGGTACGGGCAGGGCGAGGAACCGCCCCTGGAGGCGATCGCACCCCTCGCCGAGACCCTCGTCGTGGAACACGGCCTGACGACGATGCTGACCTCGGTGCGGCGGGCCTCCCGCGACCTCACGACGGCGCCCGTGCTCCAGGCGCCGTCCGTCCCGGTCGCCTTCACCCTGGGTGCGCGCGACGTGCGGGGCATCGGACTCACCCATGCCCGTCGCCCGCCCGTCGGGGTACGGCCCGTCGTCCTGGGGCCCGCCTCCGAGCCGGCCCTGCACTACCCGCTGGGGGACGGATCGGACGCCGGCGCCCTCGTCGAGCTGCACCGCCTGGCGGCGCACCTGCGGGCCGGTGTGCCGGGGGCGGGGGTGGAGGCCTGACGTCGTCGTCCGCGTCGGCAGCACCTCGGGCGGGACCCGGGGCACGGGGCACAACCTGTTTCTCCGGGTGCCGTCTCAGTGAACCGCCCCTTGCCGACGAGCGGGTCCGACTCTGGGGCGCTGGGAGGCTGAGCGCCCGTAGAGGGCCTGTCGTGGGGTCTCCGTCGCTCTCCCCGGACAATGAGGACGCCCCGCCGGTACTCGCCCGCCCGGCGGGGCGTCTCCGGGCTCCCCGTGGCCGTCCGTGGGCTCAGGCGGCGACGGTCGGCCGGAATCGGATCGGAGCCAGCGCGGTGCGCCCGGAAAGAGGCGTGGGGTCGCCGCTCACGGCTCACGGCTCACGGCTCACGGCTCACGGCCGGACGTTCTCCGTGAACCTCTGCGCCGTCTCCGCCAGGACCTCGCGCCCGTCCCGGGCCCACAGGACGTCGTTGAAGAGTTCGACCTCGATGGCGCCGGTGTAGCCGGCCGCCTCCACGTGGCCCTGCCACTCCCGCATGTCGATGCACCCGTCGCCGATCTGACCGCGGCCGTTGAGGACGCCCTCGGGCAGCGGGGTGGTCCAGTCGGCGAGCTGGAAGGTGTGGATGCGGTCCTGGGCGCCGGCGCGGGCGATCTGCGCGGGCGCGGTGTCGTCCCACCAGATGTGGTACGTGTCGACCGTGACGCCGACCTGCCGGGCCGGGAACCGTTCGGCCAGGTCCAGGGCCTGGGCGAGGGTGGAGACCACGCAGCGGTCGGAGGCGTACATGGGATGCAGCGGCTCGATGGCCAGGCGCACCCCGTGCTCCTCGGCGTACGGGCCCAGCTCCGCCAGGGCGTCCGCGATGCGTTCGCGGGCGCCGGGCAGGTCCTTGGAGCCGGCCGGGAGGCCGCCGGAGACCAGGACCAGGGTGTCGGTGCCCAGGGTGGCGGCCTCGTCGACGGCGCGGCGGTTGTCGGCCAGGGCCGCGGCCCGCTCGGCGGGGTCGATCGCGGTGAGGAAGCCGCCCCGGCACAGGGTCGTCACCGTCAGGCCGGCGTCCCGGACCAGTTTCGCCGCCGCCTCCACGCCGTAGGCCTGGACGGGTTCGCGCCACAGGCCCACTCC
The DNA here is from genome assembly GCF_042656345.1 of Streptomyces incanus. Classification (NCBI taxonomy): domain Bacteria; kingdom Bacillati; phylum Actinomycetota; class Actinomycetes; order Kitasatosporales; family Streptomycetaceae; genus Streptomyces; species Streptomyces incanus. The sequence goes on along the minus strand of NZ_JBHSPC010000167.1, from coordinate 139,571 downwards.
GGGGACGCCCAGGTCACGGCAGGCGTCGACGAGTTCCGGCAACGACAGCTGCTTGACCGTCATCTGGTTGATGCTGAAACGCGCGAGGTCGGTCACGGGGTCACTCCGTACAGGTGCAGCAGGGTCCGCATGCGGTCCTCGGCGAGCTTCGGGTCGGGGAACAGGCCGAGGCCGTCGGCGAGTTCGTAGGCGCGGGCGAGGTGCGGCAGCGAACGGGCCGACTGCAGGCCGCCGACCATGGCGAAGTGGCTCTGGTGGCCGGCCAGCCAGGCCAGGAACACCACGCCCGTCTTGTAGAAGCGGGTGGGCGCCCGGAAGAGGTGCCGGCTCAGCTCCACCGTCGGGTCGAGCAGGGCGCGGAAGCCCTCCGTGTCCCCCGTGTCCAGGACGCGGACCGCCTGCGCCGCCAGCGGGCCGAGCGGGTCGAAGATGCCGAGCAGGGCGTGACTGAAGCCCTGCTCGTCGCCCGCGATCAGCTCGGGGTAGTGGAAGTCGTCGCCGGTGTAGCAGCGCACCCCCTGCGGCAGGCGGCGGCGCAGGGCGACCTCGCGACCGGCGTCCAGCAGCGAGACCTTGATGCCGTCGACCTTGTCGGGGTGCGCGGCGATGACCTCCAGGAAGGTGTCGGTGGCCGCGTCCAGGTCCGACGAGCCCCAGTAGCCCTCCAGCGCCGGGTCGAACATGGGGCCGAGCCAGTGCAGGATCACCGGCTCGGCGGACTGGCGCAGCAGGTGGCCGTACACCTCCAGGTAGTCCTCGGGTGAGCGGGCGGCACAGGCCAGCGCGCGGGACGCCATCAGGATGGCCTGCGCGCCCGACTCCTCGACGAGCGCGAGCTGTTCCTCGTAGGCCGCCCGCACCTGGGCGAGGGTGCCCGCGGCGAGCTGGTCGGTGCCGACGCCGCAGGCGATGCGCCCGCCGACGGCCTTCGCCTCGGCGGCGGAGCGGCGGATCAGCTCGGCCGCGCCCGCCCAGTCCAGGCCCATGCCGCGCTGGGCGGTGTCCATCGCCTCGGCGACACCCAGACCGTGCGACCACAGGTGGCGGCGGAAGGCGAGGGTGGCGTCCCAGTCGACGGCGGCGGGCGAGTCGGGTGTCGTGTCGGCGTACGGGTCGGCGACGACATGCGCGGCGGAGAAGACCGTACGGGAGCTGAAGGGGGCCCCGGCGGCGAGCGCGAGGGGCTCGGTGCGGGGCTCGTACGTCCGCAACCGGCCCCGCACGTCGGGCAGTTCGATGGTCACAGCGCGATCTCCGGTACGTCGAGGCGGCGGCCCTCGGCCGACGACCTCAGGCCCAGCTCGGCGAGCTGGACGCCGCGGGCGCCGGCCAGCAGGTCCCAGCGGTAGGGGGCGTCGGCGTAGACGTGCTTGAGGAACAGCTCCCACTGGGCCTTGAAGCCGTTGTCGAACTCGCCGTTGTCCGGGACCTCCTGCCACTGGTCGCGGAAGACCTCGGTGGCGGGGATGTCCGGGTTCCAGACGGGCTTGGGGGTGGCCGAGCGGTGCTGGACGCGGCAGTTGCGCAGGCCGGCGACGGCGGAGCCCTCGGTGCCGTCGACCTGGAACTCGACGAGTTCGTCGCGGTTGACGCGGACCGCCCAGGAGGAGTTGATCTGGGCGATGGCGCCGCCCTCGAGTTCGAAGACGCCGTAGGCGGCGTCGTCGGCGGTGGCGTCGTAGGGCTTGCCGTTCTCGTCCCAGCGCTGCGGGACGTGGGTGGCGGCCAGCGCCTGGACGGAGCGCACCCGGCCGAACAGCTCGTGCAGCACGTACTCCCAGTGCGGGAACATGTCGACGACGATGCCGCCGCCGTCCTCGGCGCGGTAGTTCCAGGACGGGCGCTGCGCGGACTGCCAGTCGCCCTCGAAGACCCAGTAGCCGAACTCACCGCGCACCGACAGGATCCGGCCGAAGAAGCCGCCGTCGATGAGCCGCTTCAGCTTGAGCAGGCCCGGCAGGAACAGCTTGTCCTGCACCACGCCGTGCTTGATCCCGGCGGCGTTCGCCAGCCGGGCCAGCTCCAGGGCGCCGTCGAGGCCGGTGGCGGTCGGCTTCTCGGTGTAGATGTGCTTGCCGGCCGCGATCGCCTTGGTGAGGGCCTCCTCACGGGCTGAGGTGACCTGGGCGTCGAAGTAGATGTCGACGCTGTCGTCGGCGAGCACCGCGTCCACGTCGGTGGAGATGTGCTCCAGGCCGTGCCGCTCGGCCAGCGCCCGCAGCGCGTGCTCCCGGCGGCCGACCAGCACCGGCTCCGGCCACAGCACGGTGCCGTCACCGAGGTCGAGGCCGCCCTGCTCGCGCAGCGCCAGGATGGAGCGGACGAGGTGTTGCCGGTAGCCCATCCGCCCGGTCACACCGTTCATGGCGATACGCACCGTCTTGCGTGTCACGTCGTTCCCTTCGTACGCGGTCCCCGCGCGCCGCGTACGCCCCACCCGTCACGCACCGCGGCCGGCGACTGACGGCCGGTGGCCCGGTGACTGGTGAACGCCACAGCAAGCGCTTTCTATGTATCTAGAAGCTAGCCTCTGAACGGCGGTCCGGACAAGACCATGGAGAACCCGACTTGTTCGAGGGGGCGAACAAGTGGACGCGGGGCCATAGGGTCTGGTCGGGCGGGGCATCGGGTTCTGTGCCCGGACACGCCCGGACAGGCGGCCGGCGTCGGTACGGCGTCGATCGGTACGGCGCCGTACGGCGCCGCTACGACGAGATGCGCGACCGGAGGACGAGAGATGACGGTGACCCTGGCGGACGTGGCGGCCCGCGCGCAGGTCTCCCCCGCGACGGTGTCGCGCGTGCTGAACGGGAACTATCCCGTGGCCGCTTCCACCCGCGAGCGGGTGCTGAGGGCGGTGGACGAACTCGACTACGTGCTCAACGGCCCCGCGAGCGCCCTGGCCGCCGCCACCTCCGACCTGGTGGGCATCCTGGTGAACGACATCGCCGACCCGTTCTTCGGGATCATGGCGAGCGCGATCCAGGGCGAGATCGGGGGTCCGGGCGGGCGGGCCGGCGGGGAGAGACTCGCGGTGGTGTGCAACACGGGCGGCTCCCCGGAACGCGAACTGACGTACCTCACGCTGCTCCAGCGGCAGCGGGCCGCGGCGGTGGTGCTGACCGGCGGCGCCATCGAGGACGCCCCGCACAAGGCGGCGATGGACGCGAAGCTGCGCAAGCTGGCGGACGCCGGGACCCGGGTGGTGCTGTGCGGCCGGCCGCCGGCACCGGACACCGGGGCGATCGCGCTGACCTTCGACAACCGCGGTGGCGGCCGGGAGCTCACCGAGCATCTGATCGGGCTCGGTCACCGCCGCCTCGGCTACGTCGCGGGCCCGCAGGAGCGCACCACCACCCGCCACCGCCTCGAGGGGCACCGGGCCGCGCTGGCCGCGCACGGCATCGAGGAGGACCCCCGCTGGACCGTCCACGGCCGCTACGACCGCCGCTCCGGCTATGAGGCCGCCCTCGAACTCCTGCGCAGGGACCCCGCGCTGACCGCCGTGGTCGCCGCGAACGACTCCGTCGCGCTGGGCGCGTGCGCGGCGCTGCGGGACTCCGGCCGGAAGATCCCCGACGACGTGTCGGTCGCCGGTTTCGACGACCTCCCGTTCAGCATCGACGCGGTGCCCGCCCTGACGACGGTACGGCTGCCGCTCGCCGGGGCGGGGGCACGGGCCGGCCGCATCGCGATGGGCCGCGAGGAGCCGCCGCCCGGGGGGATCGCCTCCGTGCGGGGCGAGTTGATGGTGCGGGGGTCCTCGGGGGCACCGCGGGTGTGAGCGGGGCCTCCGGCAGCTCCGCGGGGGTGAGCGGATGGCCGGGGCATCCACCCGTGCGGGCCGCCCCGTGCGGGTGCCGGCACCCGCACCTGTATCCGGGCCCATCCCTGTCCCCGGGGCGGCGACCGTTCTGCCCGGTCAAAGGCCGCGGTGTTCCGCATGCGGTTCTCGCGTGCGTGCCACCCCGTGCGGGTGCCGGCACCCGCACCTGTATCCGGGCCCATCCCTGTCCCCGGGGCGGCGACTGTTCCGCCCGGTCAAAGGCCGCGGTGTTCCGCATGCGGTTCTCGCGTGCGTGCCACCCCGCGCGGGTGCCGGCACCCGCACCTGTATCCGGGCCCATCCCTGTCCCCGGGGCGGCGACCGTTCTGCCCGGTCAAAGGCCGCGGTGTTCCGTACGCGGTTCTCGTACGCGGTTCTCGTACGCGGTTCTCGTACGCGGTTCTCGTACGCGGTTCTCGTGCGCGGTTCTCGGCGGCGCCGATGAGTTCCGGCGCTACCGTCGGTCTGCACTTCCGTCATCACCTCAGGACCACAGGAGCAGCAGCCATGCGTATCGTGATCACCGAATTCATCAGCCTCGACGGTGTCGTGCAGGCCCCCGGTGGTCCCCAGGAGGACACCGACGGCGGTTTCGCCCACGGCGGCTGGTCGCACGCGTACTTCGACCCGGAGGTCCTCGGCGGCGCCTTCGACGCGGCGCTGGGCCGGGCCGAGGCGCTGCTGTACGGGCGCCGCACCTGGCAGACCATGGCCCAGGCGTGGCCCCAGCAGGCCGGGGACCCCTTCGCCGACCGGATCAACGGCCTGCCGAAGTACGTCGTCTCCGGCACCCTCGGCGAGTCCGACCTGACCTGGAACAACAGCCGGCTCATTCCCGCCGGGGAGGCCGTCGCCCGTATCCGGGAGCTGCGCGCGGCCGAGGGCGGCGACCTCGCGATGATGGGCAGCCCCACGCTCGCCCGCACCCTGCTGGGCGAGGACCTGGTGGACGAGCTCCAGCTTCTCGTCATGCCGGTGATCCTGGGGGGCGGCAAGTCGATCTTCCCCACGGACGGCGCGAAGCGCCCGTTCGAGCTGGTCTCGTCGACCGCCGCGAAGTCGGGCGCCCAGGTGTGCGTCTACCGTCGCGCCGCGGAGGCACCCGCCGAAGCATCCCCGGGGACGCCCGCCGAGGCCTGACGGCCCCCCCGCGAGGGCGCTGCCCGCCGGGACGGCCGGCGCCCTCGTCCTCGGCCCCGCCCACCCGTCCCGAACCCGTGCGCGACACCGGAGCGACGAGGGGGATTCAGCGCCACGGGTGCCGGGTAGGGTCCGTGCTCATGAAGCTGGCGTTCTCCACCCTCGGTGTCCCCGGCCTTCCGATGGCCGACGTACTGCGCCTCGCGACCGCGCACGGCTATCACGGCGTCGAACTGCGCGCCCACCCCGAGGAACCGGTTCACACCGGTCTCGCCCCCGCCGAACGGACCGATGTCGCCGCCGAGTTCAAGGCGGCCGGTATCGAGATCCTGGCCGTCGCGGGTTACCCCAAGGTCGCCGCGCCGGGCGAGGACGAGGCCGTCATCGCCGAGATCCGCGCCCTTCTCACTCTCGCCCGCGACCTCGGCGCCCCCTACATCAGGGTCTTCCCGGGCGGTTCCCCCGACCAGACTCCCGAGGAGGCCGACGCGACGGCCGCCCGGCGGCTGGGCACGGCCGCCGAGCACGCGGCCGACGCCGGCGTCCGTATCCTGCTGGAGACCCACGACTCCCACCGCACCGGCGCCGACGCGATGCGGATCCTCGGCCTCGTGGGACACCGCCAGGTGGGCGTCCTCTGGGACGTGATGCACACCTGGCTGGGCGGCGAGCAGCCCGCGGAGAGCTACGCGGCCCTCTCCCCCCACCTCGGCTACGTCCAGGTCAAGGACATCGCCTCCGCCGAGGACACCACCCCGCTCTCCCTCGGCGAGGGCATCCTCCCGCTGGCCGACTGCGTGGAGATCCTCTCCCGCCACGGCTGGGACGGCTGGCTCTGCTGGGAGTACGAGAAGCGCTGGTACGAGAAGGCCGCCCCACTCCCCGACCTCCTCTCCCCGGGCCGCGCCCACCTCTCCCGCCTCCTCAACGACTCGGCGTGACCGGCTCCCGCCCGCCGGCCGGTCCGGTGCCCCGGTCGGCGTGACCCCCGCGTCGGCGGGCCCGTTCGCCCCGCAGACGGCCCGCCGCTCCCGGCCGCCTGGCCGCCGGGCCCTCTCTCCCGGCCCGCCCGTCGATCCCGCCCCTCAACGACCCGGCTCTCGACGACCCGGCACAACCGGCTCCCGCCCGCCGGCCGGTCCGAGGCCCCGCCCCGCCGGCGCGGCCCCCGGTGCGCCGAACCTGTGCGTATCGTCGCCGGCCCCGTCCGTCTCTCCGCCGGCCCCATCGGCCCCGGCCCCGGCCTCCTTCTCCCGGCCGGCCCGCCGACCCCGCCCGCCGAACGACGCGAGGGCCACCCCGCCCACCAGCAGCGCCGCCGCACACCACCGCAGCGGGGACACCGGCTCGCCCAGGAAGAGGGCGGCCGACGACATCCCGAAGACCGGCACCAACAGGGAGAACGGCGCCACCGTCGACGCGGGGTGACGGCGCAGCAGCCACCCCCAGGCCCCGAAGCCGAACACGGTGGCGCCCCAGGCGACGTACAGCAGCGCTCCCGCCCCTCCCATGTCCAGCGCGCCCAGCGCCTCCAGGTCCCGTGCCGGTCCCTCCAGGAGCAGCGAGAGCGCCAGCAGCGGCAGGACCGGCACCGTGCTCACCCACACCATGAAGTTCAGGGCGTCGGCGGGCGCGGCCCTGCGGGTCAGCACGTTCGACACGCCCCAGCAGGCGGCCGCGGCGACGACCAGGGCGAACGCTCCCAAGGGACCCGAGGCGCCCTCGTCGACGGCGGCGACGCCGATCCCTGCCAGGGCCACCGCCATGCCCACCAGCCGGACGCGCGCGGGCCGTTCGCCGAGGAGCAGGAACGCGAACAGGGCCGTGAACACGGCCTGGACCTGAAGCACCAGGGAGGACAGTCCGGCCGGCATGCCCGCGTCCATGCCGACGAACAGCAGCCCGAACTTGGCCACCCCGAGCGCGAGGCCCACCCCCACGATCCACTTCCACGCCACCTTCGGGCGCCCCACCAGGAACACCGCGGGAATCGCCGCCGCGAGGAAGCGCAGCGCGGAGAACAGCAGCGGCGGGAAATGGCCGAGGCCGATCTCGATGACGACGAAGTTCACGCCCCAGACGGCGGCGACGAGAACGGCGAGCAGGACGTGGGAAGGGCGCATACACCGAGGATCACCGCCACGACCCTTCAGCACCAGCGATGATTCCTGCATGGTGGGATGAAGCACCGCTTACCGATCGGGGAGCCGTCATGCTCGACCTCCAGCGCCTGCGCGCCCTGCACGCCGTGTCCGTGCACGGCACCGTCGGGGCCGCCGCCGCGGCACTCGGCTACACCTCCTCCGCCGTCTCCCAGCAGATCGCCAAGCTGGAGCGGGAGACCAGGACCGTGCTGCTGGAACGGGAGGGCCGGGGCGTGCGCCTGACCGACGCGGCGTACCACCTCGTCGCCACCGCGCAGGAGTTGCTGGCGATCGTGGAGCGGGCCGAGACCGAACTGGAGGAGCGACGCGGGGTACCGTCCGGGCGGCTGACCATCGCCGCCTTCGCGTCGGCGGCACGCGGACTGATGCCGCCCGTACTGGCCGACCTGGCGCGGCGGCATCCCGCGCTCGACACCCGGCTGACCGAGATCGACCCGCACCTGTCCGTGGGTCTGGTCGCCAAGGGCGCGGTCGATCTCGTCGTCGCGCACGACTGGGACATCGCGCCGCTGCCCGCCCCGACGGGCGTGGAGCAGGCGGCCGTCGGGGACGACCTGTGCGATCTGCTGGTGCCGCGCGGGCACCCGTTCGCGGAGCGCGGCACGGCGGTACGGCGCGAGGAGCTGGGCGGCGAACGGTGGATCTGCCAGCCGCCGGGGCGGGTCTGCCACGAGTGGCTGGTGCGCACCCTGCGCACCGCCGGGCACGAGCCGGACATCGTGCACCAGGCGGACGAGAACCCGACCCTGGTCGCCCTGGTCGCGGCCGGACTCGGCATCGCCCTGATCCCGCGGCTCGGCCGGGGTCCGCTGCCCGACGGGGTGGTGGAGGTCCCGCTCGACCCGATGCCCGTACGGCATCTGTACGCGCTGTGGCGGGACGGTGCGGCCCGCCGTCCGGCGATCGCGGAGACGGTGCGCACCCTGCGCGCCCACTGGCCCGCCGTCTCGGCACACCGGCCCCACGCACCGCAGTCACCCGGGCCGTCCCAGTCGGCCCAATAGCCCCTGGCACCCCAGTCCTCCCAAACACCCCAGACATCTCATTCACCCCAGTAGCCCGGGCCGTCCCGGGTCCGGGCGTCCGCACCAATCCGAGATTTCCGCCCGCACCGGGGAACCCCGGACCGAGCCCTCCCGTCCAATGCGCGGACTGCCGGAGGAGTCTCCGCGGTGCGGTGTCGGCCACTCGCCACTGGCTGCGATCGCCGACCCACCCTCTCCGCCGTGCCGCGGCCGGCAGCACCGCCGCCATCGGCGCGCCCCTCCCAAAGCGCCGATGGCGGCCCCGCCCCTCTCCCCCGCCGACCGCGTCCCTCGCACACACCCTTGACTGGCAGAAACTTCCCGGATATTGGTGACCCCTTGGAAGTTTCCTTCAGCGGATCCCCCACGGATCACCTCCCAAAGGAGCGCACGTGCCCGACAGCAGCACGGGAAGCACAGGAAACCCAGAGAGCGCGGAGACGGCGGAGAACGCGGTGGATCCGGTGAACGCGGGGAGCGCCGCGCGGCCGTCCAGACGTACGGTCCTCGCCGCGACGACGGCGGTCACCACCGTCCTCGCCGCCGGAGCCACCACCGGTGCCGCCGCCGGAGCCACCGCGCACGCTGCCGGCGTCCCCGGCAGCCCCTCGGCTCCCGCCTCCCCGGACGACCGGAAACTCCGCGCCCTCGTCTCCCGGATGAGCCTGGAGGAGAAGGTCGGCCAGCTGTTCGTGATGCGGGTCTACGGCCACTCCGCCACCGAACCCGACCAGGCGGACATCGACGCCAACCTCCAGGAGATCGGCGTGCGCACGGCCGCCGAGCTGCTGGAGAAGTACCGGGTCGGCGGCATCATCTACTTCACCTGGGCGCACAACACCCGCGACCCGCACCAGATCGCGAGCCTCTCCAACGGCATCCAGAAGGCGTCCCTCGGCCTGCCGCGCGGGCTGCCGGTGCTCATCTCCACCGACCAGGAGCACGGCATCGTCGCCCGTGTCGGCGAGCCGGCGACCCTGTTCCCCGGCGCGATGGCCGTCGGCGCGGGCGGTTCCCGCTCCGACGCGCGCGACCTCGGCAGGATCGCCGGGCGCGAGCTGCGCGCCCTGGGCATCCGTCAGGACTACGCCCCGGTGGCCGACGTGAACGTCAACCCGGCCAACCCGGTCATCGGCGTACGGTCCTTCGGGTCCGAACCGGAGGCGGTGGCGCGGCTGGTGGCCGCCGAGGTCGCCGGGTTCCAGCGGTCGGGGGTCGCGGCGACCGCCAAGCACTTCCCCGGGCACGGCGACACCGCCGTCGACAGCCACACCGGCTTCCCGGTGATCACCCACAGCCGGGAGCAGTGGGAGCGGCTGGACGCGCCCCCGTTCCGGGCGGCGATCGCCGCGGGCATCGACTCGATCATGACGGCCCATCTGATGGTCCCGGCACTCGACGACTCCGACGATCCGGCCACCCTCTCGCGCCCGATCCTCACCGGCATCCTCCGCGAGGAGCTGGGCTACGACGGGGTCGTGGTCACCGACTCCCTCGGCATGGAGGGCGTGCGGACGAAGTACGGCGACGACCGGGTGCCGGTGCTGGCCCTGAAGGCGGGCGTGGACCAGCTGCTCAACCCGCCCTCCCTGGACGTGGCGTGGAACGCCGTCCTGAAGGCCGTCCGGGACGGCGAGCTGACCGAGGCACGGCTCGACGAATCGATCCTGCGCGTGCTGCGCCTGAAAGCGAGACTGGGCCTGTTCAAGGACCCGTACGCCTCCCCGGACGGCGTGGACCGCAGGGTCGGTACGCGCGCGCACCGGGCGGCGGCCGACCGGATCGCCGAACGGACCACCACCCTGCTGGTCAACGAGGACCGCGTGCTGCCCCTGTCCCGGCGCCGCCGGCCGAAGCTGCTGGTCGTGGGTGCCGACCCGGCCTCCCCGTCCGGCACGACGGGACCGCCGACCGAGGTGCTGGCGGGCGCGCTGAACGAGCTGGGCTTCACCGCCACCGCCCTGTCCACCGGGACGGCACCGTCGGCGGCGACGATCGACCGGGCCGTGGCCGCCGCGCGGGAGGCGGACACCGTGGTCGTCGGGACGTACAACGTGACGGCGTCCTCCAGCCAGCGGACCCTGGTCGAACGGCTCCTGGCGACCGGCAGGCCGGTGGTCGCGGTGGCGATCCGCAACCCGTACGACGTGGCCCACCTGCCCGCCGTACCGGCGTACCTGGCGACCTACTCCTGGACCGATGTCGAACTGCGGGCGGCGGCCCGGGTGATCGCGGGCCGGGTGGAGCCGCGCGGGACGCTGCCGGTGCCGGTGCAGCGGGCGGACGACCCGGCGGCGGTGCTGTACCCGGTCGGGCACGGGCTGAGGTACTGACCACGGCATCCGGGTTTCCCGTACCCGGGTAGCCGTTGGACGTAGCTCTCGTACGCCACACACCCGACACACCCCACCAACATGCGCAAAACATGCCGTATATCCAGCGTGACCCGCTGCGGCGGGTCACGCTGGACGAGGGTGTTCGGGGGATGGTGACGCACGTGAGAAGTTCCCTGGGAGCGGTGTGCGCGCTCGCCGTGCTGGCCGCGGCCCTGTCGACCGGCTGCCAGAGCACACCCGGCGGCGCCGAGAAGAACGACCGCCCGGGCGAGCGGCGGACGGCGTCCGTGCCATCGGATCCGGAGCCGGAGCCGACCTCGGGCTACGGAGCGGTGTTCCTCGCGATCGACGAGTGCAGTTCGTTCGGCCGGACCAGTTTCACCGAGGTGCCGTGCACCGGCGAACGGGCGGCGGCCCGGGTCGTCGCCCGTCACGACGGAACCGTCCGGGACGGGCCGCGCTGCCCCGCCACCACGGACTTCGTCCTGCACATCAGCGAGCAGCACCCCGCGTCCGACGAGGACGGCGACGGGGCCGTGCCGCGTGGCTACGCCTGCATGCGCAACCTCCAGCCCCCGCACCCGGGCGATCCCGGCGGCGGGGGCGGACCTCGCACCATCGTCGGCGACTGCGTGCGCGGGCTGGACGACGGTCAGGTCCGCGAGACGGCCTGTGACGGCGAGGGGGAGCAGCGGCCGGAGTACAGGGTGACCGAGGCCGTGGACGCCAGGTCCCAGTGCCCGGCGTCCACGACCCTCTATGTCCGGCTCGGCGGCAGCTCACCGGTGGGTTGCGCCAGTCCGGTGTGAGCGGCGGCGGCTCCCGTCATACGTTCGCCACCGCTGCTCCCACCGCTCTCCCACCGCTTTCCCACCGTTGTTCCTACCGGTGCAGCGCCGGCTCCCGCTGGATGTCCCGCACGTCCAGCTTGCGGTCGAACTTCGCCAGCGGCTTCGCCTCGGCCGGGTTCTCCTTGACCGCGCTCGGCGCGACGCCCGCCCAATCGAGGATGCGGGCCGTGGCGAGCGCCTTCTCCTTGTCGACCAGACCGGCCACGTTGGCACCGTGGTTCATGCCGGGGGCGGTCAGCACGTACGAGTCGCGCGCGCCCTTGCCGAGTCGGAAGGGCTCGGCACCCCACGGGTCGTTCTCGCCGTAGACGAACAGCATCTGCCGGGCGTTGCCGCGCACCCAGGTGTCGACGTCGCGCATGGCCTGGGGTTCGAACGCCATCGGGATCGAGCGGGGCACGAAGTTGCGCGGCGGCTGGTAACCGTAGCGTATGTACTTCTTCTCGATGTGCGGGAAGCGGATCGTCGGCGCACCGAGCTGCGTGCCGGCCTGGTAGTAGTACGGCGTGTACGGGCTGAGGCCCTGGTCCGTGTAGAACGAGAAGCCGGAGATCGTGTCGATCGAGGTCCAGATCTCGTCGTCGGTGGCGTTCTTGGCGTCGCCCGGGATCTGCTCGCAGTCCCGCACCGTGCTGTACTGCCAGAAGCCCCACACGTAGTCGAGGACGACGGCCTCGTACGCCCGGTCCACGCCGCCGATGGTGTCGAAGGTGTAGCCGTTTTCGGCGGCGTACGCCTCGTACTTCTTCTCCAGCGGCGCCCGGCGGACCAGCGCCTCGCGCTGCACCGCGTTCAGCCGGTCGCGGCACTCCTTGGTGCCGACCTTCGCGAAGAAGCGGTCGTAGGCGGAGTCCTCCTTGTTCACCACGTCGTTGGGGGCGACGTAGGCGACGACGCCGTCCATGTCACGTGGGTAGAAGCGCTCGTAGTACGTGGCGGTCATGCCGCCCTTGGAGCCGCCGGTGGAGATCCAGTTCTTCGAGTAGATCCCCTTCAGCGCCTCGTGGATACGGTGCTGGTCGCTCGCGGCCTGCCAGATGTCCAGTGCGGACCAGTCGGCCGGGTCCGGGCGGGACGGGGTGAAGAAGCGGTACTCCATGGAGACCTGGTTGCCGTCCACGATCTGGGTCGGCTCGCTGCGGCGGGGCGTCGTCGAGACGTTGTAGCCGCCGGTGAAGAAGACGGTCGGCCGCGTGACGTCCTTGTGCAGCACGGTGATCCGCTGCTGGAAGGTGCCCTTGGAGGGCCTGCGGTGATCGACCGGCTGGGTGTAGTTGAGGACGAAGAAGCGGTACCCGGTGTAGGGCTTCTCCTCGACCAGGCTCATGCCCGGGAGGGAGAGCAGTCTCTCCTTGATGTCGGTGCCGACGGTGCCGACGGTGCCGGCGGTGACGTCGGTGACGTCGGTCTCGGCGGCGGTGGCGGCGGTGGCCGCGCTCGCCGCGCTCACCGTGCCGATCAGCATCGTGAGCGTCAGCAGCCATCTGAGCGCCTTGCGCATGCACACTCCCCTGTCAAACAGATGTGGCCGGGAAACTAGCCGACCAACTCGCCCCAGCACTAGGGGACATGGGGATACCCCTCGGTACAGAGAGGGGCAAAGGCCTTACACGGGAAGGAAATTTCGACTCGGTCCCGGGCACGCGCTCAGCACAGGATCCAGCCGGAGCTGACCGACCCGCCGGCCACCCTGCCCTTCACCCACACGCAGCGGCGCCCGGCGTGCACGGTCACGGGGCCGGCGTGGTGCTTGTAGTGGCCCTCGTCGACCACCGGCCGGCCGCCGCGTGCCCGGATGCTCACCGACATCTTCCGCTTGGTGCCGGGCTTCTTGGCGAGGGTGACGGCGCAGCGGTAGCCACCGCGCTTGTAGACGACGACCGAGCCGGTGGAGAACGGCAGGGTGCGCATCTTGCGTCCGGGGCAGTGCGCCGCGGCCTGTGCGTCGCCCGGCGCGGCGACCACCAGCAGCCCCGCCGCGGTCAGCACCGCCAGACCGAGCGCGAGTCGCCGGTGTATCGCTCCACTTCCCACTGCCGTCCCTCCCCGTACCGAACCGTGCCGCATCGAAGCCCGCACCACCCCTGCCGCACCTGCCGCGACCGGCGGCGTACGGGTGTACGGACGCACGGCGTACGCCGGATGGTTGCCCACCCGCCTTCCCCCCCACACACGCCCCGCGCCCGCCCCGCCCCGCGCCCGTACCCCGACCCGGCGGTCACGCGCCGGCGGTCACGCGCCGGCGTCACGCCCTCGGGCTCACCGCCCCGCGCCGACCGGCTCCTCCGGTTCGGCCTCTCCGACGAAGGTCCGCCACAACGCGGCGTACCGCCCGTCACGGGCCAGCAGTTCGTCGTGCGTGCCGTCCTCGGCGACCCGGCCGTGGTCCATGACGACGACCCGGTCGGCGCGGGCGGCGGTGGTCAGCCGGTGCGCGACCACCAGTGTCGTACGCCGTCCCGCCAGCCGGTCGGTCGCCTGGTTGACCTGGGCCTCGGTGGCCAGGTCGAGCGCGGCCGTGGCCTCGTCGAGCAGCAGGATGTCGGGGTCGACGAGTTCGGCGCGGGCCAGCGCGATCAGCTGGCGCTGTCCGGCGGAGAGGTTCCGGCCGCGCTCGGCGACCTCGTGCAGGTAGCCGCCCTCCAGCGTGGCGATCATCTCGTGTGCCCCGACCGCGCGGGCCGCCGCCTCGACCTCGGCGTCGGTGGCGTCCGGGCGGCCGTAGGCGATGGCGTCGCGGACCGTGCCGGGGAAGAGGTAGGCCTCCTGCGGGACCACGCCGAGCCGGTGCCGGTAGGCGGTGATGTCGAGGTCCCTGAGGTCGGTGCCGTCGACGGTGACCCTGCCCCCGGTCGGGTCGTAGAACCGGGCCACCAGCTTGACCAGGGTGGACTTCCCGGCACCGGTCTCGCCGACGAACGCGACGGTCTGCCCGGCGGGGATGCGCAGGTCGATGCCGCCGAGCGCCTCCTCCTCGTCCCCGTAGGCGAAACGCACGTCCTCGAAGGCGACCTGGCCGCGCAGGGAGGGCACGCCGAGGGGTTCGGGGACCTCCTCGGTGGATGCCGGTTCCCGCAGCAGTTCCTGGATACGGCCCAGGGAGACGGACGCCTGCTGATAGCCGTCGAAGACCTGGGAGAGCTGCTGCACCGGGGCGAAGAAGAGGTCGATGTAGAGCAGGTACGCGACCAGCGCGCCCGCCGTCAACGTCCCGTTGTCGACCCTGATCCCGCCCACGACGAGGACCGCCGCCGCTGCCGACGACGCCAGGAACTGCACGAACGGGAAGTACACCGAGATCAGCCACTGGCCCCGGACACGGGCGGCCCGGTAGCTGTCGCTGTGCTCGGCGAACCGCCGGTTGCCCAGCAGCTCGCGCCCGAAGGCCTGCACGATCCGCAGCCCGGACACCGACTCCTGGAGGTCGGCGTTGACCACCGACACCCGCTCCCGGGCCAGTTCGTACGCCTTCACGCTGGCCCGGCGGAAGAAGTACGTGGCGAGGATCAGCGGGGGCAGTGTGGTGAAGACGATCAGGGCGAGCTGTACGTCGATCACCAGCAGGGCGACCATGATGCCGAAGAAGGTGACCACCGAGACGAACGCGGTGACCAGGCCCGTCTGCAGGAACGTCGACAGCGCGTCCACGTCGGTGGTCATCCGGGTCATGATCCGGCCGGTCAGCTCGCGCTCGTAGTAGTCGAGGCCGAGCCGCTGGAGCTGGGCGAAGATCTTCAGCCGCAGCGAGTACAGCACGCGTTCGCCGGTGCGTCCGGTCATCCGGATCTCGCCGGTCTGCGCCGCCCACTGGACGACCACCGCGAGCAGCGCGAGGAGGGCCGCCGCCCAGACGGCGCCGAGGACGGCCCGGGTGACACCGGCGTCGATGCCGTGCCGGATCAGCACCGGCAGCAGCAGGCCCGCGCCCGCGTCCACGGCGACGAGCGCGAGGCTGAGGAGAAGGGGCCGGCGGAAGCCGCGCAGGAGGCGGCGCAGCCCGTAGGACTCCTCCGGCTGCACGGCCCGGCGCTCGTCGACGTCGGGGACGTCGCCCGCCGGGGGCAGCGCCGCGACCTGGGCGAGCAGTTCGGGGGTGGCCGGACTGTCGGCCAGGGCGGTGTCCTTGGGCTCGCGGTCGCCGGTCCACAGGCGGGGGGTGACCCCGCGTTCGGCGTCGAACTCGGCGTCCAGCTCCGCACGGACCGTGGTGTCGGCGGTGTCGTCCTCGTGGGGGGCGGCGGGCGGGGTGTGGCCCGGGGAGACGCCGCCCAGCTCGTCGGGGTCGGTGAGCAGCCGGCGGTAGAGGGCGGAGCGCTGCTGGAGCTCCTCGTGGGTGCCGAGGTCGGCGAGCCGGCCGCCGTCGAGGACGGCGATGCGGTCGGCGAGGTTGAGGGTGGAGCGGCGGTGGGCGATCAGCAGCGTGGTGCGCCCGCGCATGACCTCGGCCAGTGCCTCGTGGATCTCGTGCTCGACGCGGGCGTCCACGGCGGAGGTGGCGTCGTCGAGCACCAGCAGGCGCGGGTCGGTGAGGAGGGCGCGGGCGAGCGCGACGCGCTGGCGCTGGCCGCCGGAGAGGGTCATTCCGTGCTCGCCGACGGTGGTGTCGTAGCCGTCGGGCAGCTCGGTGATGAACCGGTCGGCCTGGGCCGCGCGGGCGGCGGCCACGATCTGTTCCTCGGTCGCGTCCGGGCGGCCGTACGCGATGTTGGCGCGCACCGTGTCGGAGAAGAGGAAGGAGTCCTCCGGGACCAGCCCGATCGCGGCCCGCAGCGACTCGGTGGTCAGCTCGCGCACGTCGTGCCCGCCGACGAGGACGGCGCCGCCGGTGACGTCGTAGAAGCGGGGCAGGAGCAGCGAGACGGTGGACTTGCCGGAGCCGGAGGCGCCGACGACGGCGAGGGTCTCGCCGGCCCCGATCTCGAAGGAGAGGCCGTTCAGGACGGGGCGCCGGGGGTCGTAGCCGAAGGATGCGTCGTCGAACTCGACGGTCGCGGGGGCGTCGGCGGGAAGCTCCTTGGTTCCGTCGGTCAGGGACGGCTCGGTGTCGATCAGCTCCAGGACGCGCTCGGTGCTTGCCCGTGCCTGCTGGCCGACGGTCAGCACGACGGCGAGCATCCTGACCGGGCCGACGAGCTGGGCGAGGTAGGTGGAGAACGCGACGAACGTGCCCAGCGTGATGTGGCCCTGCACGGCGAGCCAGCCGCCGAGCGCGAGCATCGCCACCTGGCCGAGGGCGGGGACGGCCTGGAGGGCGGGGGTGTACCGGGAGTTCAGCCGGATGGTGCGCAGCCGCCCGGCGAACAGCCGCCGGCCGACCTCGCGCAGCTTCCCCGTCTCCTGCTCCTCCTGCCCGAAGCCCTTCACCACGCGCACCCCGCTGACGGCACCGTCGACCACGCCGGCGACGGCGGCCGCCTGGGCCTGCGCGTACCAGGTGGACGGGTGCAGCCGGGTGCGGCTGCGCCTGGCGATCCACCACAGGGCGGGGGCGACGGCGAGGGCGACGGCCGTGAGCGGCAGCGACAGCGACGCCATGATCACGAGGGAGAGCAGGAACAGCAGGATGTTGCCGATGGTCATCGGCAACATGAAGAGCAGGCCCTGGATCAACTGGAGGTCGCTGGTGGCCCGCCCGACGACCTGCCCGGTGGACAGCTCGTCCTGACGGCGGCCGTCGAGCCGGGTGATCGTCCCGTACATCTCCGTCCGCAGGTCGTACTGGACGTGCAGGGCGAGCCGGCCGCCGTAGTAGCGGCGGACGTAGGTGAGGGCGTAGACGACGGCCGCGGCACCGATCAGAGCACCCGCCCAGGGGGCCATGGCGCGGCTGTGATCGCCGATCACGTCGTCGATGATCACCTTGGTGACCAGCGGGACCAGCGCCATCACGGCCATGCCGCCGAGGGAGGAGCCCAGGGCCAGGACGACGTCCTTGGGATGCCGCCACGCGTACGCGGCCAGTCGTCGCGCCCATCCCTGTTGCGGTGTCACGCGGGTGCCCTCCGGTCGTCCTGATGTCGTCCTGATCCGGTCCTGATCTACCGGAAGACACCAACGCACACCGAAGCGGATTTCATCCCTCCGCAACGTTCGGAGAGGTCGGGGTCACCCAGGGGAGGCGCCCTCCGCGAGGACGTCACGCAATCGACACCGCATGTACATTCATACAACTTCATGGGCATGTCACGATGCGAAGACCCTCATTCAACTCGCGTAGATGGGACACCCCCACATGCTCGCGATACGCATGCGCACCGGGCGCCGAAAGGCGCTGGCGTTCGCCACCGCCGCCGCGCTCACCGCCCTCGCCGTTCCCGCTCTGACCGCGACCCCCGCCACGGCCACGGACACGGCCACGGCCACGGCCACAAGCACGGGCGCAACCACGGCGACGGCCACGAACTCGGCTTACGACTCGACGTACTACAAGAACGCGGTCGGCAAGACGGGGACGTCCCTCAAGTCCTCCCTGCACACGATCATCAGCAGCCAGACGAAGCTCTCCTACTCGGCGGTCTGGGACGCGCTGAAGGCCACCGACCAGGACCCGAACAACAGCGGCAACGTGATCCTGCTGTACTCGGGGGTCTCCCGCAGCAAGTCCCTCAACGGCGGGAACACCGGCAACTGGAACCGTGAGCATGTCTGGGCCAAGTCCCACGGCGACTTCGGCACCGCCACAGGCCCCGGCACCGACATCCACCACCTGCGCCCGACGGACGTCCAGGTCAACAGCGTCCGCGGCAACAAGGACTTCGACAACGGCGGCAGCGCGGTCGCGAACGGCGGCGGCAGCCTCACCGACTCCGACTCCTTCGAGCCCCGCAACGCCGTCAAGGGCGACGTGGCCCGCATGATCCTCTACATGGCGGTCCGCTACGAGGGCGGCGACGGCTGGGCCGACCTCGAGCCCAACAACAGCGTCAACAACGGCAGCAAGCCCTTCATGGGCCGGCTCTCCGTCCTGAAGCAGTGGAACGAGCAGGACCCGCCGGACGCCTTCGAGCAGCGCCGCAACCAGGTCATCCACGACTCCTACCAGCACAACCGCAACCCGTTCATCGACCACCCGGAGTGGGTCGAGGCGATCTGGTAGCCCGGTGACCCCCGTGGTGCTCGGCGACACCGTCCCGGCGCCACGGGTGCGCCGGGTCCGGGCCGGCCTGGTCGTCATCCATGTTCGACCGTGCCGCCGTCGGGACAACCCGTCGCAGCCGGGGCGTGAAAGCGAGCGCCCCGGCTCTCGGCGCTCCGCCGGACGTCCGTCAGCGCCTCGTAACCCCGGAGAGGAGGCGATCCGAGGGGCGGAGCAGATCACGCACGTCGTGCGTCTTGCCGAAGCCCGGGAAAACCTACTCGTGCCTGACGCGAAACCGAGTGATCACATCCTGTCGGGACGGCTGCTCACCGCACTCTGGACCTTGCGTCTTCAGGCTTCTGGCACGGGGATTTTGTCGCCGTCGGTCTCGTCGGAATCGTCGTATTCAGGCGCGGACAGACGAGCGCCCCGGCTCTCCGCGATGCGGTGGACGTCGCGCAGCGCCTCGGCCATGCGAGACGCCAGGAACCGGAGCTGCACGGATGTGGCCTTGCGGTCGGCGAGCATGTCGGCAACGTGGCCGAGGAGTTCATCCGCCATGCCAAGCTGTACGGACTCGACGGTGTCGGCGAGCCGGGAGAGGCGTCCGGTCCCGTCACCGATGAGGTAACACGGCTTGCCCTCCGGACTGGCCCACGGCAACAGCCGCATCGCTCCGTCCTGGTTCCCGATCACGCGGTCACCTCCATGCCGTGGATGACGCGCGGACCGATGCCGATGCCGTGCAGGGCGAGCCACAGGGCCCTCCGCCGGGCCCGTTGCCGCCGGACTTCTCCCCATCGCTCGTGGGCGACGAGATAAGGGCGGACCATCGCGTTGTCCTCGCCGCGCAGGAGTTGCGGGCCGGCCGGGGAAGCGGGGCGTTCCTCGGCGCACGAGCAGGTGGGGCAGGAGCACACGCCCGCCGGGGCGGTGGCCGCGCGGCGACGGCGTCCGCTTCCCGGAAGCAGAAGTTGTAGCAGCGGTTCGAAGAGGCGGGCGATACGGTGACGCATGTCGTCAACTCCGTTGGGTTCGTTGATGGCCACGCCCCGGACCGGTCGCCCGGTCGCGGGGATCTCGCGTTCTGTAGCGATCCACTCACAGAGTGAGACGGTGCGGTCTAGGCTCGCCAGGGGGTCGAGTGTGACCAGTCATTTGTCACAAGGGAGTGGCCATGACCAGTACGTACGGTGACTGGCTGAAGCAGCAGCGGGAAGCGGCAGGACTGACTCAGCAGCGGCTGGCCGACATGACGGTGATGACGCGTTCGCACATCGCCCACATCGAGGCGGGCCGCCGCATCCCCTCCAAGGAGGACGCGCGGCGCCTGGACAAGGCCCTGAACACGGGCGATGTGCTGAGCAGCTTCCTGCCGGCGGAGGACGTGGCGGTCGCCGATTACTTCGAGGCAGCCCGGCAGCTCGAACAACAGGCGGTGATGATCCGCGAGTTCGCCCTGTCTTTCGTCCCCGGCATCCTCCAGACGAGGGCGTACGCCCGTGCGGTTCTGGGCACGTCGCTCCCTCCGGTGAGCGAAGAGGAATGTGACAGGCTCGTTGTCACACGCCTTGAGCGCGCGAGGATCCTGGACGATCCGGTGACGCCGGTAGTTTGGGCACTGCTCGATGAGGCGGTGCTGCGGCGGGCTGTGGGCGGGCGGGAGGCGATGGCGGAGCAGGTCATGCACATGGCCCGCCTGGCAGAGAGCGGTCGGCTGCGCATCCACGTCCTGCCGTTCAGCCTGGGTTTCCACCCACTGATGGAGAACATGCTCAGCCTCATGTGGTTCGACGACCAGCCACCCGTGGCATACAGCGAGGGCCTTCGCATGGGGAAGCTGCACGACTCCCCATCCGTGGTCATGGAGTTGCAGGGCCGCTACGATCTCGCGATGAGCGATGCGCTGCCACTCCAGGAGTCGATGGCCCTATTGCGGGCTACAGCCAAAGAATACGGACACCGTCATGACTGACCCGATAGTTTCCAATGCCGAGACACTGCAGGGATGGCGAAGGTCGTCCTACAGCAACAGTGAAGGGGGAAGCTGCGTGGAAATCGTGGACAGCCACCTGTCCGGGGTACCCGTCCGGGATTCCAAGCTTCCAAACGGCCCGGCACTGATCTTCGAATCGGCCGCTTGGTCACCATTTGTCTCGGCCCTCAAGGAAGGAAAATTTCAGGGCTGATCAGCCACTCCAACGCTTAACCCCCTGACCGCGCGAGGTTACCCACCAAAATTTCTCTGACACGGCGTAGTTTCGAGAGCTGAGCGCGACGCACTTGCCTCTCCCGGGTCAGTGCGGCAAGGTGCTGAACGAAGTTTCCCTGTTCCCCCATGCTCGGAACTTCCACATCAACGTCCAGCAGTTGGGCCGGATTTACGAAGCGTATGCCGCCAACAGATCGCGCTGTCACATAAATTCGATGCTGCACTTCGGGAAGCGTCAACCAGGCCGCAAGGTAATCGGCAGTCAGGTGCTTGGCATCGGGTCTGATGCAGATGACGTTGTCGCCGTATGTCGCCTGCTCTCGCCCTCCCCGCCATACGGCAGCACGGAATGTCCGCCCCTCCCCATCTGCCGCAGCAAACAGCACGTCTTCCGGGATCAGCGTTTCCTCGTAGCGCCTTGAACGCGGTGAGAATCTAGCTTCGGCCGACCGGAGCCCTGACAACACGAGTTCGCGATTGGACAGGTCGGCCGACCGGACGACGGGCACTCCGGGCCGCACCCTCCCTCCGTAGGCGACTCCCTTGCGTACTGATGTGACCACCTCACGCAACGGACGACGCTGCACCGCGCTCGCCCCGCGAGAGTTAACCATCGGTAGCAGAATCAGCAGTTCGTCGACGCTCAGCTTGGCAATCAATCCCTCAACATTCTTCTCAGCATCGATCAGAGAGTAGAGGAGTTCGGAGATGGCGCCCCGGTCAGCCAGAAGGCTTACGCTGTTCGCCATCGCCTCCCATGCACTCCGCTGAGACCAGGGATAGCTTGGGATAGCGTCTTCTGCTGCCCCTTTCAACTGCTGCTCGATCTCCCGGAAAGACAATCCATACTTCTCCCGCCAATTCTCATAGGATCCGACGAGTTCCTGGCGCCGTTTCTGCAAAAGATTGTCGAGTCTGCCCCACAGCCCATTTCGCAGGATCTCCAAGACTGCCTGACGCTCTCCCTGCCTAGCGACCAGCCCATTACGAGCACGCGTAAGGCGTGACGCTAACTTCTCTTCCACATTCGCCATCTGATTCTTGCTCCGGAACCAGAAGTCCGCCTCAAGACGCTTGATCAAGGCGCTAGCTTTCGTGCGCTCCTTCCTCACATGAGCCAGTGCCGCTCGCTTCTCCATATCCGGGTAATTCTCCTCGCCTGTGAGAGCGTCACCGTCCCCCTCCTCGTCGCGCCCGCCGTCGTCATCCGGTTCGGCATTGAGCTCCTTCCAGCGCGCGTCGAGGTCCACCTTCAAGGCGTCCGCCGCTGCCAGCTCCTCCAGGAAGTCCGGAGCGATGGCCGCGACCACCTTGTGGGCGTACGCCTCGCGCCGCTCGGCGGCGGTCCGCTTCCGCTCGTTGTTCGTCCTTGAGTCGGACTCTGGCGCAAGCAGCATCTCCACGTTCTCGACCCAACCGTCGATCACGCCCGCGAACCCTCTCTCAGAGAGCGCCAGCAGGTCGAACTTGGTCTCATGCCACCAGCCGACCACGGCGCCCGCGAGCACGTGCCGGTCGAACAACCCGACCCCACCAAGCTGTTCCACGAACGATTCGACCAGCGTCCCTCTCACACTCAAGAGTGCGGCCTTGCGTTGTGACGCTGTCAACCTGGCAAGCTGATCTGAAGATGTGGCTAGTACTCCAGCCGTAGATCGTGATCTTGCTGGTGGGGGCCGCAGGTCAGAGCGTAGGGCCCGGGCTGGGAGGTCAGTCCAGGTCGGGCCAGCTCAGGAGGTTCTCCAGGGTGGCGTGGTCGCCCTCGCTTCGCAGGCTGTCCAGGGGGAGGCGGCCGTGCAGGGTGAGCAACAGGTTGCTCGCCGATCCGTGCAGGTCGGCGGCCGTCTCGTGTTGGCCGTCGATGACGTGTGAGCCCGATGCCGTCAGGTTGACCAGCCACGACTCGCCTTCGGCGGCGTGCAGGCCGATCCGGGCAGGCTCGTGCGGCCAGGGGCCGGCGGTGCCGTGGCTGACACCGATGAACTCGGCGATGCCGTCGAGTGCGACAACCGCCGGGACGGGCCGGGGAGTCCCGGCGGCCAGCTGGGCGTCGAAGGCGTGAACAGCGGCCTCCTGGACCTGATGGCGCGCCACGGCACCGCTCGTCGTCGGCACGTCGGAGTTGCCCCACCAGGTCCAGCAGCCCACCGCAGGACCAGCGGCTCGCAGGGCGGCGATCAGCTCCTCGGTGGCTGCGGCCGAACGGGCCAGTAGGTCGGCTGACAGCGTGTCATCGGCCGGTGTCACGGTCGGGGGCTTCTCGCTGGGGCCGGCCACGACTGCCGCCGCCCAGAACCGGTGCACCTCGATAAGGTGCTCGACGAGGTCGCGGAGTGACCAGTCGGGGCAGCTGGGGACGCGGACATCCAGATCGGGGGAGCCCGCGACGCTGCTGCGCAGGGCGGCGGAACGGTCCTGGACCAGGGCCAGCAGGTCTTCGAAGGCAGGTGTCTGGGTCATCCCCGCTTCCTATCACCCGGCACTGACAGCGGCCCTCCGGTTTCCACCGACCCGTTACTACTCCAGCAGCGGTTCGCGGTCGTGCTGGGGGGCGCCGGTGCGGGAACAGGTACGGCCACCGTTGATCATCGGTGTGTGAAGACTGAAGATCATGCGGTGGCCGCAGGTCACAGCGTAGACCCTGCCCGATGGCAGGAGGCATTCGAGGGCCTGATGGGCCGGATCGCGGGCCGCTTCGCGCGCGTCGAACCCCGGCGTCGGGCCCGACAGTTGGTGCTCGGGCTCTTGTCGGACCTGCCGCGCAAGAACTGCTGGACCATCGCCGAATGGGTCGGGGAATCGACCCCGGGTGGAATGCAGCACCTGCTGGAGCGGGCCAGGTGGGACGCCGACCAAGTCCGCGACGACGTGCGCGGTTACGTGGTGGATCACCTGCACGACGACCAGGCGGTGCTGGTGGTCGACGAGACCGGCGATGTGAAGAAGGGCACCGGCACGGTCGGTGTCCAGCGCCAGTACACCGGCACGGCGGGCAGAATCGAGAACGCCCAAGTCGCTGTCTACCTGGTCTACGCGGGAGAGCGCGGGCACGCCGCTGTGGACCGGGAACTGTATGTTCCGCGCTCCTGGACCTCCGACCCCGACCGCTGCCGCGATGCCGGTCTCGGCGAGCGGGCATCCTTCGCTACCAAGCCGGAGCTGGCCGCGCGCATGGTCGCCCGGTTCTTGGACGCCGGCCACCAGGCCGCGTGGGTCGCGGGCGACGAGGCCTACGGCGGCAACCCCAAACTGCGAGGCGCGCTGGAGGAGCGCGGCACCGGCTACGTCCTCGCGGTGGCCTGCTCGCACGAAGCCCCCACCGGCGCGGGGAAGTTCCGCGCAGACGTCCTGGCCAAGAGGGTGCCCAAGCGGGCCTGGCAGAAACTCTCCGCCGGAGCAGGGGCGAAGGGGCACCGATTCTACGACTGGGCGGTCATCGACCTCGCCGACCCCGCCCCCGGCAGCCGTCAACTTCTGATTCGCCGCAACCGCAGCACCGGCGAACTCGCTTACTACCGCTGCTACTCGCCCACACCAGTGCCGCTGGCCGAGCTGGTGCGAGTAGCTGGATCAAGGTGGCGGGTCGAGGAGTTCTTCCAGTCCGGCAAGGGCCTGGCTGCACTGGACGAGCACCAGGTCCGCCGCTACGCGTCCTGGTGTCGCTGGGTCACCCTCGCCATGCTCGCGCATGCCTTCCTCGCCGTCGTCCGAGCCGACGAACACGCCCGCCAACCGGCACCGAACGGCCTCATACCGCTCACCTGCAACGAGATCCAGCGCCTGTTCATCACTCTCGTCGTCCGGCCCGTCCACGATGCCGCCCTTCGGCTCGGCTGGTCCGACTGGCGACGCCGCCACCAGGCCCGATCCCAGACCAGCCACTACAGGCGACAAGCCGCTCAGACATGAAGATCACGATCTACGGCTGGAGTACTAGTGTCTCCAGCCGCTGGATTTCCACGTTCCACCATTCCGCGAAGGCAGCCCTCAGTTCCTCCTCTCGCCGACGGGCCAAGTCACCGATCCAAACCGTGTTCCGCTGCTGCCCCTCAGGTAGGAAGTCCACATACCCAGGGTCCGCAGGAAGGCGCTCGTCAAAGAAATCAGTCAGCACGATCCCGTAAGAGTCGAGCAGTTCTTTCTTCGCCTCGATCTCCGTCCGTGGCACGCCGCCAACCAGGTACGCCCACAGATCCTGCGGCTCCGGCGGCGGCGTGTTGTCCACATAGCGGCGGATGTTGAGGTTGTCGTCGTTGTCCCGCAGCTCCTCGCGACTGACTACACGGGAGAACCCGGGCACTTCCGCGTACTCGTGGAAGGTGGAGACGATCTTCTCGGCGTGCTCGGGCAGCAGGATGTTCTGCGCCCGCTCCGCGTGGAACTCGCGGTCCGCGTTGATGAACAAGACCTTGCCCGCTCGCGCCGGGTCCTTCTTTCCTGGCGGGCGCAGCACCAGGATGCAGGCAGGGATGCCCGTGCCGTAGAAGATGTTCGGGGCGAGGCCGATGACCGCCTCGATCGCGTCCTCGCCGAGGAGGTTCCTACGGATCTCCAGCTCGCCGCCCCCGCGGAACAGCACACCGTGCGGCATGACCGTGATGACCATGCCGCCGCGGCCCTCCCGCTTGGTCTCCCACAGCATGTGCTGGAGGAACATCAGGTCGGCCTTGCTGCGCTCGCTCGTCGCCCCGTACGTCGTGCGCTGCGCGCTGTGTGCCATGTCGCCGAGCGCGTAGTCCATGGAGAACGGCGGGTTACTGAGCACCCCGTCGAACCGGTCCGCGTCCGACTTGGGCACGTGCGCCGACTCGGCGAGCGTGTCCCCCGTGCGCAGGTCGAAGCGGCGCACGCCGTGCAGGACCATGTTCATCGTCGACATGATCCACGAGCTGCTGTTGGCGTCCTGGCCCGCGAAGAACATGTCCGAGGTGTCGCCGCCGTGCTCCTCCACATACTCCTTGGCGTGAATGAGCATGCCGCCCGAGCCGACGCAGGGGTCGTAGATCCGCATGCCCTGCCGGGGGCCCAACAACTCGACCATCATGCGGACCACCGCGCGTGGAGTGTAGAACTCGCCACCCTTGCGGCCGGCCGAGTCCGCGAACTCCTTGATCAGGTACTCGTAGGCGGCACCGATCAGGTCGGGGAACTCGAAGTCGTCCGTGCGCAGCCGGATCCGGCCGAAGTGGGCGATGAGCAGCTTGAGCCGCTGGTCGGCGAGCTTGGTCGCGCCCGCCGCCGCGCCGGAACCGCCGATGCGGTTGAAGTCGAGGTGGTCGAAGAGGCCCTTGAGCTTGGAGTTCTGGCCCTCCAAGGCATGAAGGGCCGGGCGCAGCCGGTCCTCGGTGATGTTGTGGGTGGCCGACGAGATCCACTTCCAGCGGGCGTTCCTCGGGACGAACAGCACGTCGCGCTCGCTGTACTCGGACTCCTGCTCGAGGAACCCGGGCAGCATCTCCTCGGTCAGGCCAAGGTCCCTGACCGCGTACTCCCTGATCTCCTCACGCGCCGCCTCGAACTCGTCGTTGGCGCGCTTCAGGAAGAGCAGACCGAAGATGTAGTCCTTGTACTCGGAGGCGTCCATCGTCCCGCGGAGGATGTCCGCGGCGGCGAAGAGATGCCGCTCCAACTGCGCGAGCGTGAGCTTGGCCACGTACGACTCCCTACGACCTGAAGTGACGTGGGAGCCTTACGGGCGGCGCGTGCCGACATCGAAATCCACCGGCCGGTGCCCCCTGCATACCGGACGACAAGGAACGGCAAAGAGGCCGTACCAGCTCAGTACGAGGCGATCCCCAACCCCTTCTCCACGAAATCGTGCACGTCGGTATAGGGGTCCCGGTTGACGAGCGCCACATGGTCCCCGTGCTGCGCGTTCATCTGGAGGGCGCGCTTTCGGGCGTCCCCGTAACTGCCGGTGACCTGGTGCGGCAGTACCAGTTTGATGTTGGCCGCGTCTTTCGGAGTCCTCGCGAACGGCAGTCTGTTCGTCACATGGCCGTAGCCCCCGCCAAACGTGTTGGTGACCGGTTTGTGGTGCAGTAGCCGCCAGACCTCGAAGCAGGGGTGGGAGAAGGCGACCCGGACGTCCCCTTCGCGGGCCTGCTTCAGCGCCGTCTCGATGCCCTCGTGCTCGTCCCGGTCGAAGAGGCACCAGACCTGCGGCAGGTACTTCTTCTCCAGGCCGCTGCGCTTGGCCTGCCGCTGCTCGTCCCGCATCAGCCGGACCGCCGCCTCGACCAGCTTGAGCGGCTTGCGCTGGGAGCCGGGGGCGGAGGCGTTGGCGATCCGCACCTCCACGGTCGTCGTCGGGTCGGCCGGCACGCCGTGCTGTTTGATAATCTCGATGTACGAGGGCTCGGTGACCAGCCCCTCGGTGAAGACGTGGACGACTCTCTTGCGCCGCCCCCGGCGCTGCGCGGGTCCCAGCGAGTCCTTCCCTCGCGTTCTTGCCATCAGCCCTGCTCCGCTCCGCGTCCCGAGAGCTCGCGCTCGGCCAGCAGACGCCGGGCGATCTGCCCCTCCATGAGGGAGGGCACCGCGCCGAAGGCTCCAGCCAGGTACGACTTCATCAGGTCCTCGTCCTCCCCCGGGGATGCCGCAGTCAGCGGATACAGCTCGGTCGCCCCGTCCTTGTCCTTCTCCGTCAGCCACACCTGGCCGGGTTGCAGCAGTCGCCCACCGCTCGGGGTGGTGAGCACGGTCGGATCGTGCGAGGTGAAGATCAGCTGCGCGCCGTTCGGATTGGCGTGCGGGTCGTGGAAGAGCCGGACGACTTCGGCGGCGAACCGCGGGTGCAGGCTGGCGTCCAGTTCGTCGACGAGTAGCACCGCGCCCTCGTCGAGGGCGAGCAGCAGCGGGCCGAGGAGGGCGAACCAGGCACGGGTGCCCAGGGACTCCGTCTGCCAGTCGAAGGCGACTTCCCCGGTGGCCGAGCGGTGGACGAGCTTCACCGTCGGCCTGCCCTTGCCGTCGTCGGCGACCTCGGTTCCGGTGATGCCGAGGTCCGCCACGCGCAGCAGTTCCTCGATACGGCGCGCGCGGTCTCCGGAGAGCGCCTGCCGGGTGAACGCCTCGCGCTGTGCCCGGTCGGTCTCCGGGTCGATCAGCCACAGGTTGCGGCGGAACCAGTGGAAGAGGGGCGAGAGCTGCGGGTGGTTGTCCGTCCCCGCCGTGGAGAGCAGCAGCGCGTTGGGGCGGGTCCGCCGGGCCAGCTGCGCGCGGTCCTTGACGCGGCTTCCCGGCCAGTCGTACACCTCCGCCCGGGAAGCGTCCCGGTCCAGCCACACCTGGCGGTGACCGCGCGGGTAGCTGTGCAGCCATTCGGCCTCGACGCGGCTCTCACCCAGCTCGAACCCGTACGTCCAGCGGACTCCTTCGACGACGAGGTCCACTTCGAAGAAGCTCGGCTCGTCCTTCCCCTTGGGATCGAGCGCGAAGACGGTGCGCGGAACACCCTCGTACGAAGCCCACCGCGCGTAGGAGTTGAGGACGGCATTCCGCATGTCGACGAGCGCCGTGAGCACGTTCGACTTCCCGGACGCGTTGGCGCCGAAGATGCCGACCAACGGGAGGACACCGATCGACCGGCCGCCGGCCAGCTCCACGGAACGGGCGATGGAGTCGGTCTCGTCCTGAGGCTCGACGAACGACAGCTCCTGCTCGTCACGCAGGGACCGCACGTTCGCGACGCGGAATCTCAGTAGCAAGCCGTCCTCCTCTCCGCGCTCAGGGTAGTCGCCGCCTCCGGCCATGGCCTGACCGGGAAACCTGTGACCTCAGGGAACATATCGTTCACCGGATCGCCTCCGCAGCCGATCGAGTGATCAACATTCTGCAGGCATCGGAAGGTCGACCACCCGGAGTGGGTCGAGGCGATCTGGTAGCCCGGTGACCCCCGTGGTGTTCGGCGACACCGTCCCGGGTGCCACGGGCACGCCACGTCCGCGCCGACCCGGTCGTCTTCAGCGATCGAGTGCTGCTCGGATCCGACCGAGCCACTCCGTGCCCAGCCGGCGCCCGTCGGGGAATTGGTCGCCTCGATCCCAGCGCCACGCCGTGACCATCGCCAGCACGAGGATCCGGCACTCGCGCAGCACGTCTTGATCGACGCCCGGATAGTGCTCGCCGACTTCTTCGGGCGCATGGGCGAGGTCGAATTCGACGGGCCCACGGCAACACGTCTCAAGGTCGATGAACAGCAGCCCGTTCTCCGTGGTGAGCACGTTGCCCGGGTGCGGCTCGCCGTGCAGCAGCTGCTCGGCGCCGCCGCGCTCGCCGATCACTCGTCTCAGGCTTCGTAACGTGTCGCCGAGCAGCTCCCGGTCCGCGTCGGCGAGCGCCGGAGTGCGGTCGCGGTTCGCCACGAGTTGTTGAGCCTGCTCGACGCGATCCGTGAAGTGCGGCGTCGGGACGTCGAGCTTGCGCATGCCGGCGTGCAGCCGCTTGAGCGCATGGGCGTAGTCGGCTGGTGAGACCTCTCGGGATGTCACGGGTTCGTGGTAGGTCCACAGCGTGACCACGAAGCCATCACGCTCATGGACGCGTGGCTCCACCCGGGGCTCGAGAGCAGCCACAGGGCACCCGGATTCGGCGAGCCGCTGAGCAAGCTCGACTTCGAACTGTGCGACCTGATGCGCTGCGGGTGCAACCCGGGCCAGGACGTCACAAGGCAGCAGACGCAGCGTGAGCTTGTTCGAGTCATGAAGAACGATCGCGTCGTCGGCTCTCAGGCCAAGCGACGAGGCGGTCGACATGGCCGCGGCCACCGCACGCGGGACCTCCGACGCCTGCATCGTCGCCCGGCCCCTCTCCCTTGAGCGCTGCCATGACTCTCCCAGCGGTGCAACCCGCGCACCCTACCAATTTGTCGATGGAGAGCCACGCCGACCGTTTTCCGCACACAGCCGGAACCGTACGTCGGTACCCGGCGAGTCACGAGCGGCCGTGGCCGGGGCACCACTGTCAGGTTGCCGCCGCATAGCACCGGACGGCCACCTTCTGCTCCGGGCTCCACTGCTGTTCGACCGTGGCCAGGAACTGCCAGCCGAGCCGCTCGTACAAAGCTGCCGCCGCGGTGTCGGAAGCCACCACGTCGAGCACCGGATGCAGGCCGCGGGCCTTCGATTCCGTGACGGCCCGCGCCATCAGCAGCGCACCGATCCCGTGGCCACGGGCCCACGGGGCGACGAACAGCCGGTTGACCACGGCGGTCGCGTCGGTACTCGCCCCCGCACGAGCGCTCCACAGCCCGGGTGCCGCGTCCCCCACGTCGCTCCGGGACAGGCCGATATGACCGACGATGCGGCCGTGCAGTTCCGCCACCCACGAGGCGATGAGCGAGGGTGGCGTGAGCCATACCCCTGGGAGGTCGGGCCAGTTCACCGGATAGCCGTCGTGCTCATGGACCTCTGTCAGCACCCGCACACAGTCACCGAGGTCGCGATCGGTCCGCTGTCGGGTACTCGGGTGGCGGGTACTCGGGGATACGTCCGCGCCGGACACGCTCTCGCTCTTCACCTCAGCATGGAAACACGGTCCAAAGGCCCGCGACCAGCGAGTTCTCATCATGCCCTGGTTGGTCTCCGAGAACCGCCCATGCCGGCTCCGCGCAGGTGCGTCGCGGAGCGTACGGGCCGGTCCCGGCCCGCCCGGCATCTGTTCGGAACGTCTCAGACCTTCAGCTGGGTGAAGCGGATGCGGTTGCCGAAGGGATCACGCAGGCCGCAGTCGATTCCGTACGGGCGCTCGGTGGGTTCCTGGGTGAACTCCACGCCCTTCTCCAGCAGCCTCTCGTAGGTCTTGCGGCAATCGTCCGTGGTGAGGTTGAACCAACCGCCCATGGCCCCCTTGGTCACCAGCTCGCGCACCTGCTCCGCCGTCTCCTCCGACATCGCCGGAGCGCCCGGCTTCTCCAGGAGGATCTGCCGCTCGGGGTGATCGGGGACGCTGACGGTCAGCCAGCGCATGAAGCCCATGTCGATGTCCGCGGTGACCTCCAGACCGAGCTTGCCGACGTAGAAGTCGAGGGCCTCGTCCTGGTCGAGGACGTATTTCTGTGAGTGCGTGATGGCGTTGAACATGACGCTCACGCTAACGAGTCGGCGGGAGGAAAACTTATCCGAAACTGCTCGGTTGCCGGGCGTCTGCCGCCTGCCGCCTGCCGCCTGCCGGAAGGTCAGGTACTCGGCCGGGTCCACGTCATCGTGAAGCACGTCGGCACGCCCACGGCCGTCGCCTCCTTGCGGTACGTGCGCGGTGACCGGCCGACGATGTCGCGGAACGTGCGGCTGAAGGTTCCCGGGCTGTTGAAGCCGACCTCGAAGCCGATGGTCGTCACGCTGTGGTCGGTCTCCCGCAGCAGGAACGTCGCCCGTTCCACCCGGCGGCGCTGGAGGTAGCGGTGCGGTGTCTCACCGAACGGGGCCCGGAAGGTCGGCGTGAAATGCGCCGATGACCCATGCGCGATGCGAGCCAGGGCAGGGACGTCCATCGGCTGCGCGTAGTCGCGGTCCATCGCGTCCCGCGCCCGGAGCATACGGCGGTTGGTCTCTTCGGCGGCGCGGCTCACGGTGCCATCCCATCACGGTCCACTCGCCCCGCACCATGCGCGGACCGCTCACGGCCGGCACGCCACCGACGTGCGTCAACGTGCCGGCAGGGAACGTCCCCTGATCGTCCCTGACCGGCTCTACCCGATCGGCGCCTCGCCCCGGGTCGAACTGGCGCGGACCACGAAGGGCCGGGAGAGGACGGTGACGGTGATGGAGAGGGCGGCCAGGGCGGTGATCGTGGGGCCGGGGCCGAGGTACAGGGCGACGCCGCCGGCGAGTGCGGCTCCGATGCCCTGCCAGGTCATCCGGCCGGCGGACTCCACGCCCTGGACCTGGCCGCGGACCGGGTCGGGGGTCAGCGCGAGAAGCTGTTCCTGGAGCGGCAGGGTGGCGGCGAACCCGGCACCGGCCACGAACACCGCGACCGCTGCAACCGAGGTGGGCGGGCCGGCGGCGAACAGCAGGTACGGCACAGCCAGCAGCAACCGCAGGGCGAACGCGCAGCGGCGCCGCCGGTCGGCGGTGAGCAGTCGCCCGACGGTCAGGTCTCCGAGGAGCATGCCGGCCGAGCCGGCGGCCAGGAGGAGGCCGGCGTGCTCAGAGTCGTAGGAGATGAACAGTGCCTCGCAGCCGACGATCAGGCCGTTGGGAACCCACAGGTTCAGCAGCAGCGCATGCCTGCCGGGGTGGGAGAGGAGCTCGGCGTTGACCGCCCAGGTCCGGCGCAGTCCGGGGCGGGGGCCGGGATGGCCCGGACCGGCCGGACGGGTCGAGTGTTCCCGGACGGTCGTCGCCACGGCGACCAGCCCGAGTCCGGTCAGGACGGCGGCGACTGCGAAGACGCCGTGCGGGCTCAGGTGGCGCAGCAGGAGGGCGCCGACGGCGTAGCCGAGGACGGCCGTGCCGCCCGAGGTGATGTTCATCAGCGACCGGGCGAGCGCGTACGCGGAGGCCGGCACGACTTCGGCGAGCAGCCCCATCCGCGCTCCGGTGCCGAGGGACTGGAAGAACCCCAGGACCAGGAGGAGACCGAACCGGGCGGCCAGGGGCAGCCCCGGAATCGCCTGCGCGGCAACACCCGCCAGGGAGACGCACTGGAGCGTGACCAGGGTCCGGCGAGGACGCTTCCCGTCCGCGACCGACATCAGTGTCAGTGCGCCGAGCACTGTCGCGAACGTGGCGCCGTACATGCTCACGGCCGTCAGGAACGGGGACCCGGTCCGGTCGTCGACCAGCGTGCCGAGTGCGAAGCCCGACAGGGTGCTCGCGGCGACCGTCAGCGTGAAGCCGGCGTACAGGCCGGCGAACTCACGGTTGCGGAGCAGGGCGCGGTAGCCGGTGGCGCCGATCGCGGCCGGCGGAGGAGCGGGGACGGGAGGGGACGCGGAAGCGTCTGCGGAGGCGTCGTCGGAAGGCATGAAAAAAACCTCCGGATGCGCCCGCTGGGCGCCGGAGGCCAACTCGCACAGTTTAACAGGGGGTTCGGCCCGCGGCCGCTTGAACGGCGTTCACCGCCCCTCTCCGGGACCGGCCCCCTCCCCCGCGGGCGGCTCCGCCTGGATCTCGGCGTGCCAGGCGCGTGCCGCGGCGGTCTCGGGATGGTCCTCGCCCAGGATCACGGCCCGCTGCTCGGCCACCTCGCGCGCGCTCTCGGCGGCCTGCTCCCGCTTGCCCTGCGCGTACTGGGCGCGGCTGAGCTGGATGAGTACCCCGAGGACCAGCGGATGGCCGTCCCCGTACCCGGCTCTCTGCCCGGTGAGCACCCGGCGGAAGAGGTCCTCGGCCTCGGCGCCCCGGCCGGAGCGCAGGAGCCCTCGCGCCAGTGCGTCACGCGCCCACACGGTCACCAGGTGCGCGGGGCCGAGACGGCGTTCGCAGTCGCCCGCCAGTTCCTCGGCCGCTGCCACGTAGTGGACGAACTCGTTCTGCGACAAGCGGAGTTCCAGCATCTCGCAACGGGTCTTGAGGGTGGCGACGTGGTCGTCCCCGAGCACGTGGCGACGACCGTCCAGGACCGCTTCCAGCAGCGTACGGGCTTGTTCCAGGTCGCCCAGGCGGTGCAGCACCCGCTGCAGTTCGTAGGCCGTGTCCAGGGTGCGCGTGTCGTGGGGGCCGAGCGCGCGCAACGCGTCCCGGTGGACCGGCCGCAGGAGGTCGGCGGCCTCGGCGTACCGGCCGAGTCTGAACAGGATGGGGCCCTGGCCCGACCGGGCCTCGATGGCCGCCGGGTCCTCGTCCCCCAGGTGCTCCGTGGCCGTCCTCGCGGCGGTGGAGGCGAGGTTCAGCGCGGCGGTCCAGTCCCCCGCCTCGTACACCAGTCGCGCGACACGCACCGCGATCCGTACGGATTCCGCCGTCACCAGCCCCTGGCGGTGGGACCGGTGCAGCAGACCGGCCGCGTGCGGTGCCAGGAGCCGCGCCGAGGAACGCGCCTGGGGCGACGCGGCGCCCTCCCGCGGCAGTGCAGCTCGCAGCAGCAGGCCCGCCGCCGCGGCCAGAGGCGCGCGTTCGGCACCGGGCACGCCCGCCGCGACACTGTCCAGCAGTACTCCGTGGGCTTTCACGCAGCGGTGCCCGTCCGCCTCGACCAGGTCGGTCAGCGAGTGGTCGAGGAGCGCGCGCAGGGCCGGTTCGACCCGTTCGGCGGTCAGCGGCGGATCGAGGTGCCCGAGGGTGATCCCGCCCCGCGCCGCCGGCATCAGCAGCGACAGGGGCACGGGATCCGCCGCCCAGAAGGACAGCAGCCGCAGCAGGGTCGTCGCCTCCGGCAGACCGCCTTGCGCCAGGGTGTCCAGCGACAGCTGCCACGTGCGGCCCACGAGGCGACGGGACCGGTCCCCGCCGGTTGCCGACGCTCCCCGGTCGACCAGGGCCGTCGATTCCTCGCCCAGCCTCCGGTCGTACTCGTCCATGGACCACGACTCCAACAACTGGTGGGCCAGATGTGCTCCGGCCAGGGTCAGTGCCAGGGGCAGGCAGCCCAGCCGCCGGGCGACCTTCCGTGCGGACTCCCGCGTACCCGCCTCCGGGGCCAGATCGCACAGGACCGAGGTCGCGTCCTCCAGGGGGAGCACGCCGAGCCGATGGCTGCTCGCCCCCGGGGCGCGCCACAGCGGAGAGGTCGCGTGGCGGGTGGTCACCAGCACCGTCCCCGAGGGGCTCGTGCGCAGCCAGGCGCCTTCCTCCAGGACGCCGGGGTCGTCGGCGTTGTCGAGAACCAGCAGCCAGGGCTTCACCGAGTGGTCCAGGTGGTGCCAGACCAGGTCGGCCGCGGCGCGCCGGCCGCCGGCCGCGGCGGCCAGTTCGCCGCCGGTGGCACCGCGATCGCCGGCGACGGCGAGCATTCCGGCGCGCAGGGACACGCGTTCGGAGGCGTTGACCCACAGGCCGACGCGGCCGTGGTCCCGTACGGCCTCGGTGAACAGGGCCTGGGCGACGGCCGTCTTGCCGCAGCCGCCCATTCCGTGCAGGACCTGGATGTCGCCGCCGGGGCCGGCCACGGCGGCCCGCAGGCGCTCCATGAGGTCGGTGCGGTCCCGCAGGACGCCGGGCGCGCGGCCGACCAGGGGCAGGCGGACGGAGTCGGGGGCGGTCCGCCGGGGTTCGGCCGGGCCCTCCCAGGGGCGTCCGAACAGCGGGGCCGAGCCCGGAGCGTAGTGGTGGACGTGTTCTTCGATGTACTGGTCGCCGCCGGTCTGGAAGACCCGGGCGCTGTCCGACGCGCGTCCCTCCATCGGCTGCGGCACGCTCATCGTTCGGTGATGTGCTGATCGCGTCCGGCCTGGTAGACCCGGGCGCTGCCCGACGCCCGGGCCTGCAACCGGATCCGCTCCGCGCCCGGCTCCCCCGGAGGCGACGGGTTCAGCTCCTCCAGGATGCGGCGCAGGGCGTCGGCGGCCTCCGGCCGGGCGAGGAGGAACCGGCGTACGCGGCCCTGCCATTCGGCGGTCAGCTCGGCCTCGGATGCGGCGTCACCGGCCCGGCGGGCGAGGAGCAGATCCTCGCGACCGGCTTCCAGTTCCTCACCGATGCTCTCGGCCCTGTCGGGCTGGAAACGACGCCACAGGGCGACCATGCCGTCCCTCGCCGATTCCCAGGCGTTCGTCACCATCAGCGTGACGACGGTCGTGCCCGCCGTTCCCGCCAGTGCGGCGATCTCCGGATCCATGGTCCCCCCTACGGCCGGTCTCCGATCCTAGGCCCCCGGGCCGCTCGCGGTGCGGGAACTCGTTCGATCGGGCTCACTGTCCGTGCGTGGGTGCGAACATCCGCAGGACGGCGGGGAGGACGACCACGGACGGGCCCGGTGTGGCCAGGGCCGCCGCCAGGTCGCGTTCCAGCGCCTCGGGGGTGGTGCGCACCCCGGGGGCGCCGAAGGACTCGGCCAGGGCCACGTAGTCCGGGCGGGTCAGCTCGGTTGCCGTGGCCTCGCCGTAGGCGTCGGTCATGTACTCGCGCAGGATGCCGTAGCCGCCGTCGTCGACGATCAGCCAGGTGACGTCGAGGTCGTACTGGCGGGCCGTGGCCAGCTCGGCGACGGAGTACAGGGCACCGCCGTCCCCCGAGACCGCGAGGACCGGGCGGGTGGGATCGGCGACCGCCGCGCCCAGGGCCGCCGGGAGGCCGTAGCCGAGGCCGCCGGCGCCCTGGGCGGAGTGCAGGTGGTTGGGGCCCTTGGCGTCGAAGGCGGACCAGGCCCAGTAGGCCAGGATCGTCATGTCCCAGAAGGACGGCGCGTCGGCGGGCAGGGCCCGGCGGACGGACGCCAGCACCTCCTGTTCCAGGGTGAGGTCCTGGGCGGCGATGCGTTCGGCGACCTTCGACAGCAGCGTGCGGACGCGTTCCGGCGCCGCTCTGTCCTCGCGCGGCTCCACCGTCTCCAGCAGGGCCTGGAGTGCGAGGCGCGCGTCCGCGTGGATGCCGAGTGCCGGGTGGTTGGACTCCAGCTTGCCGAGGTCGGCCTCGATCTGGACGATCCGGCCGCGCGGCGTGAACGTGTGGTAGTTCGAGGAGAGTTCGCCCAGTCCTGAGCCCACGACCAGGAGCACGTCGGCGTCCTCCAGGAAGTCCGTCGTGTGGCGGTCCTCCAGCCAGGACTGCAACGACAGTGGATGCGTCCAGGGGAAGGCCCCCTTACCGCCGGGCGTGGTGACGACCGGCGCCCGGAGGCGTTCGGCGAGCTTGCGGAGCTTGCCCGAGGCGTCGGAACGGATCACTCCCCCGCCCGCGATGACCGCGGGGCGCTCCGCGTGCGTCAGCCAGTGGGCGGCGAGAGCGGTCAGTTCGGGGCGCGGGGGCAGTTCGTCGGGGGTGGCGTCCATGGCCGTCACCACGGGAAGGGTCGTCTCCGCGAGCAGCACGTCCTGCGGGATCTCCACCCACACGGGGCCGTGCGGCACCGTCAGCGCCGACTTCCAGGCCGCCGTGATCGCCGACGGGATCTGGGACGCGGTGCGCACGGTGTGGACGGACTTGACCACGCCCCGGAACGAGGCCGCCTGGTCGGGCAGTTCGTGCAGATAGCCGTGCCGGCCGCCGCCCAGCCCGGCGGTCGGCACCTGGCTGCCGATCGCCAGCACGGGGGCGGAGGCGGCGGCGGCCTCCTGGAGCGCGGGCAGCGAGGTCAGCGCGCCCGGCCCGGTCGACAGCAGCAGCGGGGCCGCCTCACCGGTGACGCGGCCGTACGCGTCCGCCGCGAACCCGGCGTTGTTCTCCACCCGCAGGCCGACGTACCTGAGGTCCGAGCGTCGCAGGGCGTCGAACACGCCGAGCGCGTGCTGGCCGGGCAGCCCGAAGACGGTGGTCGCGCCGAGGCCGGCCAGGGTTTCCACGACCAGGTCGCCGCCCGTGCGGCCGGGAGGCGGGTTCAGCGCGGCCTCGGTCTGGGCCGGGGTCGGGCGGAGCACCAGGTCGTGGTCGTGGGTCACTTGCCCTCGTTCTCCTTACGGGCCTCTGCGATCTGGCGGGACATGATCGTGGTCAGCTCGTACGCCGTGTGGGAGGCGGCGACCGAGGTGATCTCCGCGTGATCGTATGCGGGGGCCACCTCGACGAGGTCCGCCGAGACCAGGTTGCAGGAGGCCAGCCCGCGCAGGATCTCGAGGAGTTCGCGGGAGGTCAGGCCGCCGGCCTCGGGGGTTCCGGTGCCGGGGGCGTGCGCCGGGTCCAGGCAGTCGATGTCGATGGAGATGTACAGCGGGCGGTCGCCGATGCGCTGCCGCAGCTGGTCGGCGACCTCGTCGGCGCCCCGGCGGTAGACGTCCGCCGAGGTGACGATGCCGAAGCCCAGCTTCTCGTCGTCGGTGAGGTCCTGCCTGCCGTAGAGCGGGCCGCGGATGCCGACGTGGGAGAGGGCGGAGGTGTCGAGGATGCCTTCCTCCACGGCCCGGCGGAACGGGGTGCCGTGCGTGTACTCGGCGCCGAAGTAGGTGTCCCAGGTGTCCAGGTGGGCGTCGAAGTGGAGCAGCGCGACCGGGCCGTGCTTCCTGGCGACCGAGCGGAGCAGCGGCAGGGCGATGGTGTGGTCGCCGCCGAGGGTCATCAGGCGGGCGCCGGTGCCGAGCAGGTCGTCGGCGGCGGCCTCGACGGTCTCGACGGCCTCGTTGATGTTGAACGGGTTGACGGCGATGTCGCCGCCGTCCGCGACCTGGGCGAGGGCGAAGGGGGAGGCGTCCTGCGCGGGGTTGTAGGGGCGCAGCAGCCGGGACGCCTCACGGATGGCGTTGCCGCCGAAGCGGGCGCCCGGCCGGTAGGAGACGCCCGAGTCGAACGGCACGCCCACCACGGCGATGTCGGCGCGGCCGACCTCGTCGAGCCGGGGCAGCCGGGCGAAGGTCGCGGGGCCCGCGTACCGGGGGACGCGGGACGAGTCGACGGGCCCGCGGGGCGTCTGGTCGCTGCTCATGGGTACTGCCTTCTTTCCTACGCTTCGTCGCGTATGCACTGCCTGCCGCATGACTTTACTGGCGCCGGGGACCTGGCCCGGCCGTACTGTCGGCGACGTTAGGTGGCCGGAAAGCGGCTGCAAAGTGTACGTTTCATCCACGTCGAACAATGGACATGGAGGAAACGTCCACCATGCCGGACCCCACGGTTCCCCCCACGCCTCCGGTTCCCCTGGACGCGCTCCTGGCACGGGAGGATCTGGGCCTGCGCCGGGTCGCCGGGCCCTCGGACCCCGGCATCGTCGTGCGCTGGGCGCACACCTCGGAGATGGCCGACCCGTACCCGTATCTGCTCGGCGGTGAGCTGCTGCTGTCGGCGGGCGTGCACATCCCGGACGGGGCGGGCCCCGGGTACTTCGACGCCTATGTGTCCCGGATCGTGGCGGCGGGCGGCGCGGCGCTCGGTTTCGGCCTGGCTCCGGTGCACGACACCATGCCTCAGGCGCTGGTCGCGGCCTGCGAGCTCCAGGGGCTGCCGCTCCTGGAGGTGCCGCCGCGGACCACGTTCTCCGGGGTGGCGCGCGCGGTGTGGCAGCTGATGGCGCAGGCCCGGCTGGCGGAACTGCGCCGCGTGACGGAGGCCCACCGCAGTCTCGCCTCCGCCGCCGCCCGCCCGAACCCGGTCCCCTCGGTCCTGCACCGCCTCTCCCGGCACCTGGACGGCCGGGCGGTCCTCTTCGGGCCGGAGGGCACGGAGATCGCCGCCGCGGGCCGCGCCCTGGGCGAGGAGACCGATACGGCCCTGGCGAAACTGGCCGAGGTGGTACGCCCGGCGGGCCCGGACGAGGACCGGCCGGCCCCGACGGGCGGAACGGGGCCCGGGACAGTACCCGGGGCCGGTGGTCCGGTGTCCCCGGCCGGGCGGACGCGGCCCCGTCCCTCGCCCGCCTCCGCCACGGACACGGTCGCCGGGGTCCGGCTGGCCGCCTACGCGCTCGGGGCCGGGCACGGGTTCGTCCTGGGCGTCGCGGCCCCGTCCCGGGACTCCGGGGACCACACCATCGCGTCCGTGGCCGCGGTGCTGCTCGCCCTGCTGACCGGTGAGCAGCAGAGCGGTACCGGCGCGGCCCGCTCCGCCGCGCTCGTACGGCTGCTGCTGGGGAGCGAGCCCCAGGACGTGGCGCCGTTGCTCGGCGGTGAACGGTGGCGGGTCGTGCACGCGCGCCAGACCGTACGGCCTTCCGAGGTACAGGCCCCGGACGCCCTGGCGGCCTCCGCGCTCGGTGCCGCGCTCGGGTCGGCGCTGGTGGATCCGGCGGACGGGATCGTACGGGTGCTCGTCCCGGCCGGCCGGGAACCGGAGGCGCAGCCCGGCTGGACCCTGGGGGTCAGCGCCGCCGTCGCCCCGCACGACTGGCCGGCGGCCGACACCCAGGCGGCCCGCGCGCTGGCCCGCGCCCGTGCCACCCGGGCCCCGCTCGTCGTGCACGGCGCCCGTCCCGCGCTGGACGACCTGGTCCCCCCGGCGGATGCCCAGGCCCACGCCCGCATGCTGCTCGCCCCGATCGCTGACACGCCCGCGCTCACCGACACCCTGCGCACCTGGCTGTCCCTGCACGGCAGTTGGGACCGCACCGCGGTGGCCCTGTCCGTGCACCGCAACACCGTGCGACAGCGGATCGCACGGTGCGCGGCCCTGCTGGACGCCGACCTGGACGACCCGGACGTACGCATGAACCTGTGGTTCGCCCTGCGCCGCACCTGACCCCCGGACCACGGCCACTCCGAGTACGCGTACGGAGGCCGTCCGAGTACGTGACGCACGTCCCAGGGGGCGATACCCCAGGGACGCCCGCCCCGGGCTGCTCCACAATGGGGGGCATGCCGATATCCGGGACGCCCAGCCGCGCCGAACTCCTCGCCCACCTCGCCGCCACGCGCATCGCGGGTGATGTCGCCACCCCACGCGAGAACAACCTCTCCCACTACCGCAAGCTGGCGAACGGCGACCGCCACTACTGGCTCGGCCTGGAGCTCGGCGACCGCTGGAGCGACGAGCAGGACGTGCTCGCGGTGATGGCGGAGCGGGCCGGGGTCAGCGACGACGCCGAGCACCGGTACGGCCAGGACACCATCGACCCGGAGCTGACCGTGGCCGCCCTGGAGCGGATGGCGGGGCGGCTGCGCAAGGCGGCGGACGGCCGGCAGCGGGTGCTGCTGGCCACCGGCCACCCCGGCGGCCTGCTCGACGTGCACCGCGCCACGGCCGCCGCGCTGCGGGCCGCCGGCTGCGAGATCGTGGTGATCCCGGACGGGCTGGCCACGGAGGAGGGGTACGTGATGCAGTTCGCGGACGTGGCGGTGCTGGAGCACGGTGCCACGCTGTGGCACACCCACTCCGGTGAGCCGATGAAGGCCATTCTCACCGCCCTGGAGCGGGAGGGTCGCCCGCTGCCCGACCTGGTCGTCGCCGACCACGGCTGGGCGGGCTGTGCGGGGCAGCACGGCGTCGACTCCGTCGGCTACGCGGACTGCAACGACCCGGCACTGTTCCTGGCCGAGGCGGAGGGCACCGTCCAGGTGACGGTCCCCCTCGACGACCACGTGGTCAGCCCCCGCCACTACGACCCGATGACGGCGTACCTGCTGGCGGAGGCGGGGCTGGTCCAGTCGACCCAGCCGGTCGGGTAGTCAGTCCCGCGGGACGCGGACCAGGCCCTCCTGGATGACCGAGACCGCGAGGCGGCCGTCCTGGGTGTAGATGCGGGCCTGGCCGAGGCCCCGGCCGCCGTGCGTGGACGGGGAGTGCTGGTCGTACAGCAGCCATGCGTCGGCACGGAACGGGCGGTGGAACCACATGGCGTGGTCGAGGGAGGCCCCGACCACGTCCCCCACCGCCCAACCGCCGCGGCCGTGGGCGAGCAGCACCGAGTCCAGCAGCGTCATGTCGGAGACGTAGGTGGCGAGGACGACGTGCAGCAGGGGATCGTCGGCGAG
This sequence comes from Streptomyces incanus, assembly GCF_042656345.1. NCBI lineage: Bacteria > Bacillati > Actinomycetota > Actinomycetes > Kitasatosporales > Streptomycetaceae > Streptomyces > Streptomyces incanus. Next base: position 98,504 of record NZ_JBHSPC010000167.1, on the reverse strand, counting down.
TTTGCCGTTGGTGCGGAACCACACCTGGGAGTGGGGTTCGCGGGGCTCGCCGAAGCGGCCGTAGGGCGGCTCGTCGACGTAGCGCAGGTCCACGGCCCCGCGGGCCTCCAGGAAGCGCTCGACGACGTCGGGGGCGAGATGCCCGTAGTCGCGCAGTCGCGCCGGGGAGGTGGGCAGCGTGTCCGGGTCGGGCGCGGACGGCATCGGCTCCTGGTGCTCCAGGCCCTCCTCGTACGTCTGGAAGGACGCCGAGAGGTGGAAGATCGGCTTGCCGTGCTGGACCGCGACGACCCGGCGGGTGGTGAAGGAGCGGCCGTCACGGATCCGGTCGACGGTGTAGACGATGGGCGCGCCGGCGTCGCCGGGGCGCAGGAAGTACGCGTGCAGGGAGTGGGCGGGCCGGTCCGCGGGGACGGTCCGCCCGGCGGCGACCAACGCCTGCGCGGCGACCTGCCCGCCGAAGACACGGGGGACGACGGCAAGGTGGGACCGGCCGCGGAAGATGTTCTCCTCGATCTGCTCGAGGTCGAGCAGATCGAGGAGTTCCTGTAGTGCCTGGATCATGGGGTCAGTTGTACCGGTACGTGTAGAGGCCAGGGATGTCGGCGGCCTTACAGGCCCATGTCCTTGGCGATGATCGTCTTCATGATCTCGCTGGTGCCGCCGTAGATGCGGTTGACCCGGTTGTCCGCGTACAGGCGGGCGATCGGGTACTCGTTCATGTAGCCGTAGCCGCCGTGCAGCTGGAGGCAGCGGTCGATGACGCGGTGCGCGACCTCGGTGCAGAACAGCTTGGCGGAGGCGGCCTCGGCGGGGGTGAGTTCGCCCGCGTCCAGGGCCTCCGTGGCGCGGTCGGCGACGGCCTCGGCGGCGTCCACCTCGGCCTGGCAGGCGGCCAGCTCGAACTTGGTGTTCTGGAAGTGGGCGACCGGCTTGCCGAAGACGGTGCGCTCCTGCACGTACTGTTTGGCGAACCGGACGGCGGCCTTGGCCTGCGCGTAGGCGCCGAAGGCGATGCCCCAGCGCTCGGAGGCCAGGTTGTGGCCGAGGTAGGAGAAGCCCATGTTCTCCTCACCGAGGAGGTCCTCGACGGGGACCTTGACGTCGACGAACGCCAGCTCGGCGGTGTCGGAGGTCTTCAGGCCGAGCTTGTCGAGCTTGCGGCCGACGGAGTAGCCCTCGGACGTGGTGTCGACGGCGAACAGGGAGATGCCGTGCCGGCGGTCCTCCGCGGTCGGGGCGGCGGTGCGGGCGCAGACGATCACCTTGTCGGCGTGGACGCCGCCGGTGATGAAGGTCTTGGCGCCGTTGAGGACGTAGTGGGTGCCGTCCTCGCTCAGCTTGGCGGTGGTCTTCATGCCCGCGAGGTCGGAGCCGGTGCCCGGCTCCGTCATCGCGATGGCCCACATCTCCTCGCCGGTGGCGAACTTGGGCAGGTAGCGCTTCTTCTGCTCGTCGGTGGCGAGCATCTTGAGGTACGGCAGGGCGAGCAGCACGTGCACGCCGGAGCCGCCGAACTGCACGCCGGCGCGAGCGGTCTCCTCGTAGAGGACGGCCTCGAACTTGTGGGTGTCCATGCCCGCGCCGCCGAACTCCTCGGGCACGCTGATCCCGAAGATGCCCAGCTCACCGAGCTTGTAGTAGAAGTCGCGGGGCGCCTGGCCCGCCGCGAACCACTCGTCGTAGACCGGGACGACCTCGGCCTCGATGAAGTCGCGGATGGTCTCCCGGAAAGCCTCGTGGTCCTCGTTGAACACCGTACGGCGCACGCCGCCACCCTCCTTCGCGCCTGGTCCGGCGCCGCTGTCGCGTTCCTGGTCGCCCGACGCCGGGGTGCCCCACAACCTGGCCGCCCCACGCACCTAAGCGCTTGCTCAGTACCGCAACCGTACCGGCGAGTAGCCAGAGCCGTCCAGACCACGCCCCCCGTAACGCTCGTCACGTGCGCCGGGCCCGGGAGGGGCCCGAGAGGGTGAACCCGAGGCCGGACCGAGCCCCCTGCCCGGCCCCGGCCCGGCCGGGCCCCCGGTTCAGGCCGAGCTCGCCGCGGCGAAGGCGCCGCGGGCCATCCGGTGCAGGAGTGCCGCCGTCGTGGCGCGGCCGGGCAGGGAGCCGGGCCGGGCGAGGTGCGGGGTGGAGTTGAGCAGCCCGAACACGGAGTGCACGGCCGAGCGGGCGGCGGGTTCGGCCAGGTCCGGATACAGCGCGCGCACCACCCCGACCCACAGTTCGACGTACTGCCGCTGCAACTGCCGCACCAGCTTGCGGTCGCTGTCCCGGAGGCGGTCCAGCTCACGGTCGTGCAGGGTGATGAGGGGCCGGTCGTCGAGCGCGAAGTCGATGTGGCCCTCGAGCAGCGAGTCCAGGACCACCTCGGGAGCCGCCCCGTCGACCTCCTTCAGGCGTTGTTTCGCGCCGGTGAGCAGCTGGCCGCTGATCCCCACCAGCAGCTCCGAGAGCATCGCGTCCTTGCCCGGGAAGTGCCGGTACAGGCCGGGTCCGCTGATGCCGACCGCGGCGCCTATCTCGTCGACCCCGACTCCGTGGAAACCGCGCTCGGCGAACAGCCGCGCGGCCTCCTTGAGGATCTGCTCGCGGCGGGTCGGGGCATCGGTTCTGGTGGCCATGGGATCGATTCTAGACAGCGGGGTTAGCGATCGTTAACCTGGAGGGAACGCGTTAACGCTCATTAACCAGTGAGGGGACCGCAGGATGCACGAGGCACCGGAACTTCACAGCGCGGCCGATCCCGCGTCGGAGTTCTTTCGGGCCAACGAGGAGGCGCACCGCGCGCTCGTCGAGGAGCTGCGCGCCAAGCTGGCGGCGGCCGCGCTCGGCGGCGGCGAACGGGCGCGGGCCCGGCACACCGCGCGGGGGAAGCTGCTGCCGCGCGAGCGCGTGGACACCCTCCTCGACCCCGGTTCGCCCTTCCTGGAGCTGGCCCCGCTGGCGGCCGACGGAATGTACGAGGGTCAGGCCCCGGCGGCCGGGGTGATCGCCGGGATCGGGCGGGTCTCCGGGCGCGAGTGCGTGGTGGTCGCCAACGACGCGACCGTCAAGGGCGGCACGTACTACCCGATGACGGTGAAGAAGCACCTGCGCGCGCAGGAGGTGGCCCTGGACAACCGGCTGCCCTGTGTCTACCTGGTGGACTCCGGCGGCGCCTTCCTGCCGATGCAGGACGAGGTGTTCCCCGACCGGGACCACTTCGGGAGGATCTTCTACAACCAGGCCCGGATGTCCGGCGCCGGCATCCCGCAGATCGCGGCCGTGCTGGGTTCGTGCACGGCGGGCGGGGCGTACGTCCCGGCGATGAGCGACGAGGCGGTGATCGTCCGCGGCCAGGGCACGATCTTCCTCGGCGGCCCGCCCCTGGTGAAGGCGGCCACCGGCGAGGTGGTCACGGCGGAGGAGCTGGGCGGCGGCGAGGTGCACGCGCGGGTCTCCGGCGTCACCGACCATCTCGCCGAGGACGACGCGCACGCGCTCAGGATCGTGCGGAACATCGTCTCGACCCTCCCGGCGCGCGGTCCGCTCCCCTGGGGGGTCGAGCAGGCCGTGGAGCCCAAGGTCGACCCGCTGTCGCTGTACGGCGCGGTCCCGGTCGACCCCCGTACGCCGTACGACGTGCGGGAGGTCATCGCGCGCGTGGTGGACGGGTCGCGTTTCGCCGAGTTCAAGGCGGAGTTCGGGCAGACCCTGGTCACCGGTTTCGCCCGGATCCACGGCCATCCGGTGGGGATCGTCGCCAACAACGGCATCCTGTTCTCCGAGTCGGCCCAGAAGGGCGCCCACTTCATCGAGCTGTGCGACCAGCGCGGGATCCCGCTGGTGTTCCTGCAGAACATCTCCGGCTTCATGGTCGGCAAGGACTACGAGGCCGGCGGCATCGCCAAGCACGGCGCCAAGATGGTGACGGCGGTGGCGTGCACGCGGGTGCCGAAGCTGACGGTGGTGGTCGGCGGTTCGTACGGCGCGGGCAACTACTCGATGTGCGGCAGGGCGTACTCGCCCCGCTTCCTGTGGATGTGGCCGGGCGCCAAGATCTCGGTCATGGGCGGCGAACAGGCCGCCTCGGTGCTGGCGACGGTCAAACGCGACCAGTTGGAGGCGCGCGGAGAGAGCTGGCCGGCCGAGGACGAGGACGCCTTCAAGGCGCCGGTCCGCGCGCAGTACGAGCGGCAGGGCAACGCCTACTACGCGACGGCCCGCCTGTGGGACGACGGAGTGATCGACCCGCTGGAGACCCGGCAGGTCCTGGGCCTGGCCCTGACCGCGTGCGCCAACGCGCCACTGGGCGACCCCCAGTTCGGCGTCTTCCGGATGTGAGGGGACCTCAGACGATGTCAGGTCAGACGATGCCAGGTCAGATGTTCGAGACAGTGCTGGTGGCCAACCGGGGTGAGATCGCCGTCCGCGTCATCCGCACCCTGCGGTCGATGGGCGTGCGCTCGGTGGCCGTCTTCTCCGACGCGGACGCCGACGCCCGGCACGTCCGCGAGGCCGACACCGCGGTGCGGATCGGGCCGGCGCCCGCGTCCGAGAGCTATCTGTCGGTGGAGCGGCTGCTGGAGGCCGCCGCCCGCACCGGCGCGCAGGCGGTCCACCCCGGATACGGGTTCCTCGCCGAGAACGCCGGGTTCGCCCGCGCCTGCGAGGAGGCGGGGCTGGTCTTCATCGGGCCGGGCGCCGACGCGATCTCCCTGATGGGCGACAAGATCCGTGCGAAGGAGACGGTGGAGGCGGCCGGGGTCCCGGTCGTGCCCGGCTCCAGCGGCAGCGGGCTCACCGACGAACAGCTCGCCGACGCGGCCCGCGGGATCGGCATGCCGGTGCTGCTGAAGCCGTCCGCGGGCGGCGGCGGCAAGGGCATGCGCCTGGTGCGGGAAGCGGACCGGCTGGCCGAGGAGATCGCCGCCGCCCGCCGCGAGGCCCGCGCCTCCTTCGGCGACGACACGCTGCTCGTCGAGCGGTGGATCGACCGCCCCCGGCACATCGAGATCCAGGTGCTGGCCGACGGCCACGGGGGCGTCGTCCACCTCGGCGAGCGCGAGTGCTCCCTCCAGCGCCGCCACCAGAAGATCATCGAGGAGGCGCCCAGCGTCCTGCTGGACGAGGCCACGCGCGCGGCGATGGGCGAGGCGGCCGTGCAGGCGGCCCGCTCGTGCGGTTACCGGGGCGCGGGCACGGTGGAGTTCATCGTGCCGGGCAACGACCCCGCCTCGTACTACTTCATGGAGATGAACACCCGCCTCCAGGTGGAGCACCCGGTCACCGAACTGATCACGGGTCTCGACCTGGTGGAGTGGCAGCTGCGGGTCGCGGCCGGCGAGCGGCTCGGCTTCGCGCAGGAGGACGTCCGGCTCACCGGCCACGCGGTGGAGGCCCGCATCTGCGCCGAAGACCCCTCCCGCGGCTTCCTCCCCTCCGGCGGCACGGTACTGAAGCTGCGCGAACCCCGGGGCGAGGGAGTCCGCACCGACTCCGGCCTCACCGAGGGCACGGAGGTCGGCAGCCTCTACGACCCGATGCTGTCCAAGGTGATCGCGTACGGCCCCGACCGCGCGACCGCGCTCCGCAAGCTCCGGGCGGCGCTCGCGGAGACGGTCACGCTGGGTGTGCCGACCAACGCCGGGTTCCTGCGGCGGCTGCTCGCGCACCCGGCGGTGATGTCGGGCGAGTTGGACACGGGACTGGTCGAACGCGAGGTGGACGGTCTCGTACCGGACGAGGTGCCCCCGGAGACGTACGCGGCGGCGGCGCTGCTGCGCCAGGCCTCCCTCGCGCCCGCCGACGGCTCCGGCTGGGCCGATCCGTTCGCCGCCGCCGACGGCTGGCGCATGGGCGGCGAGCGGGCGTGGACGGCGCATCACCTGCGCACGCCGGGCCACGACCCGGTGACCGTGCGCGTGCGCAGCACCCCGGACGGAGGCACGGAACTGCTGCTGCCGGGGACGGACACGCCTCTGCGGGGGTCCGGGGGCGTGCCCCCGCGACCGGGGGGCGAGCACCGGTTCACGTTCCTGCTCGACGGCGTCGCCCACACCTTCGCCGCCCTGCCGGACGGCACCTGGCTCGGCCGGGACGGCGACGCCTGGCACGTGCGCGACCACGATCCGGTGGCCGCGTCCCTGAACCGCGCGGCGCGTTCCGGCGCCGACTCGCTGACCGCGCCGATGCCCGGCACGGTGACGGTGGTGAAGGTCGCCGTCGGCGACGAGGTGAGCGCGGGCCAGAGCCTGCTGGTGGTGGAGGCGATGAAGATGGAGCACGTCATCTCCGCCCCGCACGCCGGCACGGTCACCGAGCTGGACGTGGCCCCGGGCACGACGGTCGCGATGGACCAGGTACTGGCGGTCATCGCGCCCGCGGGGACGCCCGCGGAGACGCCCGCCGAGGAGGAGACGGAATGAACGCCTCGGAACCGGGCCTGCCCATGGCCGTACCGGCCGAGGGGCTGCCCGCGCGCGTGCGGATCCACGAGGTGGGGGCGCGCGACGGCCTGCAGAACGAGAAGACGACCGTCCCGACGGTCGTCAAGGCGGAGTTCATCCGCCGCCTGGCCGGCACCGGCCTGACTACGATCGAGGCAACGAGCTTCGTCCACCCCAAGTGGGTGCCCCAGCTGGCGGACGCGGAGGAGCTGTACCCGGCGGTCGCCGATCTGCCGGTGTCGCTGCCGGTCCTGGTGCCCAACGCACGGGGCCTGGACCGCGCGCTGACGCTCGGCGCCCGCCGGGTCGCCGTCTTCGCCAGCGCCACGGAGTCCTTCGCCAAGGCCAACCTCAACCGCACGGTGGACGAGGCACTGGCGATGTTCGAGCCGGTGGTGAGCCGGGCGAAGGCGCAGGAGGTCCACGTCCGGGGCTACCTGTCGATGTGCTTCGGCGACCCCTGGGAGGGCGCGGTCCCTCTCCCCCAGGTGGTGAAGGTCTGCAGGGCCCTGCTCGACATGGGCTGCGACGAACTGAGCCTGGGCGACACCATCGGGGTGGCGACCCCGGGCCATGTGACGGCCCTGCTCACCGCTCTCACCGAGGCGGGCGTACCCGTGAACGCCCTGGGCGTGCACTTCCACGACACCTACGGCCAGGCCCTGTCCAACACACTGGCCGCGCTCCAGCAGGGCGTCACCACCGTCGACGCCTCCGCCGGCGGACTGGGCGGCTGCCCGTACGCGAAGTCCGCCACCGGCAACCTCGCCACCGAAGACCTCGTGTGGATGCTGCGCGGACTCGGCATCGACACCGGAGTCGACCTCGGCCGTCTCGTCGCCACAAGCGTCTGGATGGCCGCCCATCTGGGCCGGCCCAGCCCGTCCCGCACCGTCCGAGCCCTCTCCCACCAGGAGCAGTGAACGACCATGGACCACAGGCTCTCCCCCGAACTGGAAGAACTCCGCCGTACCGTCGAGGAGTTCGCGCACGACGTCGTGGCACCGAAGATCGGCGACTTCTACGAGCGGCACGAGTTCCCGTACGAGATCGTCCGGGAGATGGGCCGCATGGGCCTGTTCGGCCTGCCGTTCCCGGAGGAGTACGGCGGGATGGGCGGCGACTACTTCGCGCTGGGCGTGGCCCTGGAGGAACTGGCCCGGGTCGATTCGTCGGTGGCGATCACCCTGGAGGCCGGGGTCTCGCTGGGCGCGATGCCGGTCCATCTCTTCGGCACGGAGGAGCAGAAGCGCGAGTGGCTGCCCCGGCTGTGCGCGGGCGAGATCCTGGGCGCGTTCGGGCTGACCGAGCCGGACGGCGGCAGTGACGCGGGCGCGACCCGCACCACGGCCCGGCTGGACGAGGCGACCGGCGAGTGGGTGATCAACGGCACGAAGTGCTTCATCACCAACTCGGGCACGGACATCACGGGCCTGGTCACGGTGACGGCGGTCACCGGGCGGAAGCCCGACGGCGGGCCGCTGATCTCGTCGATCATCGTCCCGTCGGGCACCCCGGGCTTCACGGTGGCAGCCCCGTACTCGAAGGTCGGCTGGAACGCGTCGGACACGCGGGAGCTGTCCTTCGCGGACGTCCGGGTTCCGGCGGCGAACCTGCTGGGCGAAAAGGGCCGGGGCTACGCCCAGTTCCTGCGCATCCTCGACGAGGGACGGATCGCCATCGCGGCGCTGGGCACGGGTCTGGCGCAGGGCTGTGTGGACGAGTCGGTGAAGTACGCGAAGGAACGGCACGCCTTCGGCCGCCCGATCGGCGCCAACCAGGCGATCCAGTTCAAGATCGCGGACATGGAGATGAAGGCCCACACCTCGCGCCTGGCGTGGCGGGACGCGGCCTGCCGGCTGGTCGCCGGGGAGCCGTTCAAGAAGGAGGCGGCGCTGGCCAAGCTGTACTCGTCCACGGTCGCGGTGGACAACGCCCGTGACGCCACCCAGATCCACGGCGGCTACGGCTTCATGAACGAGTATCCGGTGGCCCGCATGTGGCGCGACTCCAAGATCCTGGAGATCGGCGAGGGCACGAGCGAGGTCCAGCGGATGCTGATCGCCCGGGAGCTGGGGCTGCCGACGGGCTGACGGCCCGTCGGCTCGACGGCCGGACCGAGAGGCGGCCGGACCGAGAGGCGGGCGGACCGAGAAGCGGGCGGACCGGCGCCCCCGGCCCGCCCGCCGGCTCACCTCGCCCGCCGATTCCTCCGTCGGTTCAACAGCCGATTCCCCGTCGGTTCACCCGTCGAACAGGACGGACAGGACCACCACCAGCACCATCGGCACCGGGACGAGTCCCGCGCTCGCCGCCCAGTAGTGCCGTCGCCGGGTGCACGACGCCGGGCGGACCAGCAGGTTCAGCGGGATCCACAGGGCGAGGAAGACCGCCCACACCGGAACCAGGAGCATCACCCAGGGGAGCACGCCGTCGTTGTCCGTGGGCTCCCTGGAGGTGAGGCCCAGCTCCGCCAGGGGGTAATCCGCCACGAACATCATCGACAGCCACAGCGGCACTACGGCCACGACCCCGAGGATCAGGTTGACGGCCAGCGGAGCGCCCCATCGCCTGAGCGGTTGCACGTCCAACCCCCTTGTCCGTGAGGGGGATCACTGTACGGAACGGGCGTCGCCGCTGTTCCGGGCGGGGAGGAACACCGGGCTCCCTCTGGACATTCTGTGAGGTTAGGCTACCCTAATTTCTGCCTCGGATCCGAGGCGCCGCAAGCCTGCACCCACGGCTCCGTACGCACGAAAGCAGACCCGCCCATGTCGAACGCCAGAACCGCCCGCTTCTCCCGTCGCGGCATCCTCGCCGCCGGTGGCGCCCTCGGACTCGGTGCCGTGCTCGCGGCCTGCGGGGACGGCGACGCCAAGAGCGGCGGCTCGGACGCGTCGGCGGCCGCCGAGGAGTCCGGTCCCTGGTCCTTCAAGGACGACCGCGGCACGACGGTGAAGCTGGACAAGGTCCCCGCGAACATCGTCGCGTTCACCGGGGTCGCCGCCGCGCTCCACGACTACGGCGTCCAGGTCAAGGGCGTCTTCGGCCCGACGAAGACCAAGGACGGCAAAGCCGACGTCCAGGCCGGCGACATGGACATCAGCAAGGTGACCGTCCTCGGCAACGCCTGGGACCAGTTCAACGTCGAGAAGTACGCGACCCTCGCCCCCGAGCTCCTCATCTCCACCACGTTCGACGACGCCGGCACCCTCTGGTACGTCCCCGAGACGTCCAAGGACAAGATCGCCAAGCTCGCACCGAGCGTCGCCGTCTCCGTCTACGACCGCCAGCTGACCGCGTCGCTGGAGCGCATGTGGGAGCTGGCCGAGTCGCTGGGCGGCGACATGAAGGCCGCCAAGGTCACCGACGCGAAGAAGCGCTTCGAGGAGGCCTCCGAGCGGCTGCGCAAGGCCGCGAAGGCCAACCCCGACATCAAGGTGATGGCCGGTTCCGCGAGCGCGGAGCTGTTCTACGTCTCCGGCACGAACCTCTCGGTCGACCTGGAGTACTACAAGGCCCTCGGGGTGAACTTCGTCGAGCCGACGGAGAAGGCCAAGGAGCCCACCGGCGGCTGGTTCGAGAGCCTGAGCTGGGAGAACGTCGACAAGCATCAGGCCGACGTCATCATCATGGACGACCGCTCCTCGGCCATGCAGCCCGCCGACATCACCGAGGCGACCTGGGAGAAGCTGCCGGCGGTCAAGGCCGGTCAGGTCATCGGGCGTTCCGCCGAGCCGATCCTGTCGTACGACAAGTGCGTGCCGCAGCTCGAGGCCCTCGCCGAGGCCATCGAGAAGGCCAAGAAGGTCAGCTGACCGTTTCCGCCTCCCCCGCCGGTCCGGGTCGCCTTCGCCGGGGCCGCCCCGCACGTGTTCCGGTCCGACGGGCTGGACCAGTCCCTGACGCTTTTCCCGCCGCACCCGGGACAGCACGAGCCGGTCGTACCGGTCGAGCCGGGTGACATGTGGCGGCAGGACCGGCGTGAACTCCCCGACGACGTACGCGCGGTGACGCGGTCGTACGCCCTGCGGGACCCGCGTACGGACGCCGAGGGCCGCACCGCCGAAGCCGGCGTCGACTTCGTGCAGCACGGCGTCGCTCCGGGGGCCGGCGAGGCGGCCGGCCCCGCCTCCCACTGGGCCGCCCGCGCCGCCGCCGGCGACCGGGTGCTGCCGCCCGGGGACGAGGACCTCGTCCCGCTCCGGGCCGACGAGACCGCGCTGCCGACGGCCGCCGCCGTCCTCGCGCCCCTCCCCACCGGCCTACGGGCACGGGCCTGACCGGCGGTGCCGCACGCCGGCGACGTCCAGGACCTGGCGACCGACGCCGAGGCCGAGATCACCTGGTTCGTACGGGACGGGGACGGCACCGGCGCCGCCCAGGACTCCCCCATGGCCCTGGGCGGCCTGCGCGACGGCAGCCTCCGCGCCCCGGCGCCCGACTCCCTCCCGCCGAGCGGCCGCCCGCGCGGCTCTCGGGCGAGTCCGACTGTGTGAAGCATCTGCGGCGGTACTTCGTCGGCGAGTGCGATCCCGACCGCCGCCGCGTCACCTTCGTGGGCCACTGGCGCCGCGGCTTGACGGAGGAGCGGCTGAGCGAACAGCGGTAGCAGCGAACCCACTTGAGCCCGCTTCACACCTCGCGACGGAGTGAGGACGGTCACGATGGCGACGGGAATAAAACGCAGCGGCTTAGGTTAGGCTCCCCTAAGTAAAACGGGCCGCACCGCGGCGTGCCCGCTCCCTCCCCGCACCGGACCGTCCCCACCGGAGGCCCCCACATGCGCTCGCACCTGCTCAACGACACCACCGCGGAGCACTATCGCCGTTCCGTGACCGAAGGAGTCGAGCGGGTGGCAGCCAAACTCGCCACCACACAACGTCCGTTCACCGGCGTCACGGTCGACGCCCTCGCCCCCGTCATCGAGCGGATCGATCTCGACCGGCCGCTGCACGACACCACCGCGGCGCTGGACGAACTGGAGGACGTCTACCTCCGGGACGCGGTCTACTTCCACCACCCCCGCTACCTAGCCCACCTCAACTGCCCGGTCGTCATCCCGGCCGTGCTCGGCGAGGCCGTGCTCTCCGCCGTCAACTCCTCCCTGGACACCTGGGACCAGTCGGCCGGCGGCACCCTCATCGAGCGCAAACTGATCGACTGGACCGCCGCCCGGATCGGTCTCGGCGCCGCCGCCGACGGGGTGTTCACCTCCGGCGGTACCCAGTCCAACCTCCAGGCGCTGCTGCTGGCCCGCGAGGAGGCGAAGACCCGCGATCTCGCGACACTGCGCGTCCTCACCTCCGAGGTCAGCCACTTCAGCGTGCAGAAGTCCGCGAAGCTGCTCGGCCTCGGACCGGACGCCGTGGTGTCGATCCCCGTCGACCACGACAAGCGGATGCAGACCGTGGCCCTCGCCCGCGAACTGGCGCGCTGCGCCGAGGACGGCCGGGTTCCCATGGCCGTCGTCGCCACCGCCGGCAGCACCGACTTCGGCTCCATCGACCCGCTGCCCGAGATCGCCGAACTGTGCGCGCAGTACGGCGTCTGGATGCACGTGGACGCCGCCTACGGCTGCGGACTCCTCGCCTCGCTGAAGCACCGGGACCGCATCGACGGCATCGAGCACGCGGACTCGGTCACCGTCGACTACCACAAGTCCTTCTTCCAGCCCGTGAGTTCGTCCGCCGTACTGGTCCGGGACGCGGCCACGCTGCGGCACGCCACCTACCACGCGGAGTACCTCAACCCGCGCCGCATGGTGACCGAGCGCATCCCCAACCAGGTCGACAAGTCCCTGCAGACCACCCGCCGTTTCGACGCGCTGAAGCTGTGGATGACGCTGCGCGTGATGGGCGCCGACGGCATCGGCCGGCTCTTCGACGAGGTCTGCGACCTGGCCCGGGACGGCTGGCGGCTGCTGGCCGCCGATCCGCGCTTCGACGTGGTCGTCGAGCCGTCGCTGTCCACGCTCGTCTTCCGGTACGTCCCGGCCGCGGTCACCGACCCCACGAGCATCGACCGCGCCAACCTCTACGCCCGCAAGGCCCTGTTCGCCTCCGGTGACGCGGTCGTCGCGGGCACCAAGGTCGCGGGGCGCCACTACCTGAAGTTCACCCTGCTGAACCCCGAGACCACGACGGCCGACATCACCGCCGTCCTCGACCTGATCGCCGGCCACGCCGAGCAGTACCTGGGAGAGTCCCTTGACCGCGTCGCATCCTGAAGCCCCTGACACCACCTACGACTTCGTCGGTATCGGGCTGGGTCCCTTCAACCTCGGCCTCGCCTGCCTCACCGAGCCCATCGACGAACTCAGCGGCGTCTTCCTGGAGTCCAAGCCGGACTTCGAGTGGCACGCCGGGATGTTCCTCGACGGCGCCCACCTCCAGACGCCGTTCATGTCGGACCTGGTCACCCTCGCCGACCCGACGTCCCCGTACTCCTTCCTCAACTACCTGAAGGAGAAGGGTCGGCTGTACCCGTTCTACATCCGGGAGAACTTCTACCCGCTGCGCGTCGAGTACGACGACTACTGCCGCTGGGCCGCCGCGCGGCTGAGCAGCATCCGCTTCTCCACCACCGTCACCGAGGTGACGTACGACGAGGCGGCGGAACTGTACGCCGTACGGACCGAGGCAGGCGGCACCTACCGCGCCCGGCGGCTGGTGCTCGGGACCGGGACCGTGCCGTTCGTGCCCGAGGTGTGCCGGGGCCTGGACGGCGGCCTGTTCCACACCTCGCAGTACATGCACCGCAAGGCGGAGCTGCAGGGGAAGAAGTCGGTCACGATCGTCGGCAGCGGGCAGAGCGCCGCCGAGATCTACTACGAACTGCTCTCCGAGATCGACGCCCACGGCTACCAGCTCAACTGGGTCACGCGCTCCCCGCGGTTCTTCCCGCTGGAGTACACCAAGCTGACCCTGGAGATGACGTCCCCGGACTACATCGACTATTTCCGGGCGCTGCCCGAGGAGACCCGCTACCGGCTGGAGAAGCAGCAGAAGGGCCTGTTCAAGGGCATCAACTCGGACCTCATCGACGCGATCTTCGACCTGCTGTACCAGAAGAACGTCAGCGGCGGCGGCCGCCCCGTCCCCACCCGGCTGATCGGCAACTCCACGCTGACCGGGGCGCGTCACGAGGACGGCGCGTACACGCTCGGCTTCCACCAGGACGAGCAGGGCAAGGACTACGAGATCCGCACCGAGGGCCTGGTGCTGGCCACCGGTTACCACTACGAGCCGCCGGCCTTCCTCGACCCGGTCCGGGGCCGCATCCGCTTCGACGGCCACGGCCGGTTCGACGTGGCCCGCAACTACGCCATCGACGTGACCGGCCGGGGCGTTTTCCTGCAGAACGCGGGCGTCCACACGCACAGCGTCACCAGCCCCGACCTGGGCATGGGCCCGTACCGCAACAGCTGCATCATCCGGGAACTGCTCGGCACCGAGTACTACCCCGTCGAGAAGTCCATCGCCTTCCAGGAGTTCACCGTATGAGCGCCACCGGTAGCGGCACCGGCCTGCGGACCGCGCTGGGCACCTTCGGTGTCCGCCCGCTCGACCCGCCGAAGGACGCCGGACTGCTGCACTCCTGGGTCACCCACCCCAAGGCGGCCTTCTGGATGATGCGGGACGCGACACCGGAGGACGTCGAGCGCGAGTACCTGCGGATCGCGGCCGACGAGCACCACCACGCCCTGCTGGGCCTGCACGACGGCGTCCCCGCCTTCCTGATGGAGACGTACGACCCCGCCCACCGCGAACTGACCGGCCTGTACGAGCCGGAGCCCGGGGACGTCGGCATGCACTTCCTGGTCGCGCCGACCGGCACCCCGCTGCACGGCTTCACCCGGGCCGTGATCACCGCCGTCCTCGCGCACATCTTCGACGACCCGGCGGCCGTGCGGGTCGTCGTCGAACCGGACGTGTCCAACACGGCGGTCCAGGCCCTGAACGAAGCCGTGGGCTTCGTCCCCGTACGCGAGATCGACAAACCGGAGAAGAAGGCGTTGCTGAGCTTCTGCACCCGTGAACAGTTCGCCGCGGCCACGGGGGTGAGCGTATGAACCCCGCCGTCGTGAGCCTCGCCGACGCCGTGGACCATCTGACCCCCGAACGCTGGGAGACGGCCAACCGCCTGCTGATCCGCAAGGCGCTCGCCGAGTTCGCGCACGAGCGGCTGATCCGCCCCGAGGAGACGGACGAGGGCGGCTACGTCGTGCGCAGCGACGACGGTCTGACCGAGTACCGCTTCACCGCCGTCCGCCGCGCCCTGGACCACTGGCAGGTCTCCGCCGGATCCATCACCCGGCACCGCGGCGGCAGCGAACTCCCGCTGGCTGCCCTGGACTTCTTCGTCGAGCTGCGGAAGTCGCTGGGGCTGAGCGACGAGGTCCTGCCGGTGTACCTGGAGGAGATCTCCTCCACCCTCTCCGGCACCTGCTACAAACTGGCCAAGCCCGAGGTCACCTCGGCCGAGCTGGTGGACGCCGGTTTCCAGGCCGTCGAGACCGGCATGACCGAGGGCCACCCCTGTTTCGTCGCCAACAACGGACGCCTCGGCTTCGGTATCCACGAGTACCGGGCCTACGCGCCGGAGACGGCGAGCCCGGTGCGGCTGGTGTGGCTGGCCGCGCACCGCTCACGGGCGGCGTTCACCGCCGGCGTCGGCATCGAGTACGAGTCGTTCCTGCGGCAGGAGCTGGGCGAGGACACCGTCGAGCGTTTCCGCCGGACGCTCACGGAGCTGGGGCTCGACCCGGCCGACTACCTGTTCATCCCCGTCCATCCCTGGCAGTGGTGGAACAAGCTCGCCGTCACCTTCGCCGCCGAGGTCGCCCGCCGCCACCTGGTGTGCCTGGGCGAGGGCGACGACGAGTACCTGGCCCAGCAGTCCATCCGTACCTTCTTCAACCGGTCGAACCCGGAGAAGCACTATGTGAAGACGGCTCTGTCCGTCCTCAACATGGGCTTCATGCGCGGCCTTTCGGCCGCGTACATGGAGGCCACCCCGGCGATCAACGACTGGCTGGTCCAGCTGATCGAGAAGGACCCGGTCCTGCGGTCGACCGGGCTGACCGTCATCCGGGAGCGGGCCGCGGCCGGCTACCGGCACCTGGAGTACGAGAAGGCCACCGACCGCTACTCGCCGTACCGCAAGATGCTGGCCGCGCTGTGGCGGGAGAGCCCGGTGGCGTCGCTGCGGGAGGGCGAGTCCCTCGTCACGATGGCCTCCCTGCTCCATGTGGACCACGAGGGGACGTCCTTCGCGGGCGCGCTGATCGAGCGGTCCGGCCTGGCCCCGGTGGAGTGGCTGCGGCACTACCTGCGCGCCTACTACACGCCGCTGCTGCACAGTTTCTACGCCTACGACCTGGTGTACATGCCGCACGGCGAGAACGTGATCCTCGTCCTCGAGGACGGGGTGGTGCGGCGCGCGGTCTACAAGGACATCGCCGAGGAGATCGCGGTGATGGACCCGGACGCGGTGCTGCCGCCGGAGGTCTCCCGCATCCGCGTGGAGGTGCCGGAGGACAAGAAGCTGCTGTCGATCCTCACGGACGTCTTCGACTGCTTCTTCCGCTTCCTGGCCGCCGACCTCGCCACCGAGGACATCCTCACCGAGGACGACTTCTGGCGGACGGTCGCGGAGATCACCCGTGAGTACCAGGCGTCGGTGCCCGGACTCGGCGACAGGTTCGCCCAGTACGACCTGTTCGCGCCCGAGTTCGCGCTGTCCTGCCTCAACCGGCTCCAGCTGCGCGACAACCGGCAGATGGTCGACCTCGCGGACCCGTCCGGCGCGCTCCAGCTGGTCGGCACCCTGAAGAACCCCCTCGCCGGGTTCTGACCCACGAACGGACGGGCACCCCGCAGTACGGTCCTGTGAGGTGCCCGTCGCTCACCAGGTCGGCGGATCCGGTGAAACAATCACCCCATGGCGGAAATCATCCAGAAGGACGGAATCTGGGTCTTCGACGGGGACACCCTGCGACTGACGCCCGGCCGGGACAAGAACGTCGGGCTGCTCCGCCGGACCCTGGGCGAACTGACGGTGCCACTCGGGGCGGTCGCGGGCATCTCCTTCGAGCAGGGCAGGAAGACGGGGCGGCTCAGACTTCGGCTGCGTGAGGGCGCCGACCCGCTGTCGCGGGCGACCGGCGGCCGGCTCACCGAGCCGCACGACCCGTACCAACTGGTCGTGGAGTCCGACCGGTACGGCGTCGCCGAGTACTTCACGGACGAGGTCCGCAACGCCCTGCTGCTGGGTCAGGTGCCCTCCGATCCGATCGCCGGGTATCTGCTGCCCGGCCCGTCCATACCCCTGTCGGTCTCCGCCGGGGACGGCTCGGTGAGCTTCGACGGCGAGCACATCCGTTTGGAGTGGAACTGGAAGACGGAGGACGCCAAGTCCGCCGCCGGCGCCCGCACCCTCGCGCTGACCGACGTCACCGCCGTGGAGTGGCAGCCGGCGGCCGGGCTGGAGAACGGCCACCTGCGGTTCGTCGTGCGCCACACGCCCACCAAGGCGCCGGCCAAGTACGACCCCAACGCGGTGGAGCTGTGGGGCTTCAAGAAGGACCCCCTGATGGCGCTCGTCGCCGCCGCCGTCCAGGCCCGCCTGCCCCACCAGGCCGCCCCCGCCCTCCCCGGGAGCGAACGCCCCGCGCTGCCCGGGGCCCCGGTCCCGGCCCCCTCCCCCGCCCGTGAGGACGACCACGACGCGCTGCTGCGCCGACTGCGCGAGCTGGGGGAACTGCACCGCGCCGGGGTCCTCACGGACGAGGAGTTCGCCCTGGCCAAGCAAGCGGTCCTGCGACGCATGTGAGCCACCCGCGCACGCCCCCTGCCCACCTTCACCCCTCCCACCCTCGCCCTCCTGCCCGAAATCGGGCAGGATTCTTGCGTGAGCCCCTCCCTTACCTCAGGATCATCGAGTGCACGACGAACTTGTTGATCATCTGACACGGTCCTCGCCCCTCAGCCGGGGCGAGGCGCTGCGTGTGATCCAGGACGTGCTCGCCTACTTCGACGAGACGACCGAGGACTTCGTCCGTCGCCGCCACCGCGAACTTCAGGCCCAGGGCCTGGTGAACGCGACGATCTTCGAACGGATCGAGGCGGACCTCAGATACCGCGCCGTGGCCCCGCCCGAGCTCTCGCTCCGGCAACTGCGGCGCATCGTCTACGGCTAGGAAAACACCACATATGTGCGGAATCGTCGGATACATCGGCAGGCGTGAGGTCGCCCCTCTGCTGCTCGAGGGCCTGCAGCGCCTGGAGTACCGGGGCTACGACTCGGCGGGCATCGCCGTCACGTCCCCGAAGGCGGCCGGTCTGAAAACGGTCAAGGCCAAGGGCCGGGTGCGCGACCTGGAGGCGAAGGTCCCGGCGCGCTTCAAGGGCACCACGGGCATCGCCCACACCCGCTGGGCCACCCACGGCGCCCCGTCCGACGTGAACGCGCACCCGCACCTGGACGCCGAGGGCAAGGTCGCCGTCGTCCACAACGGCATCATCGACAACGCCGGTGAGCTGCGCCGCAAGCTGGAGGCGGAGGGCGTCGAGTTCCTCTCCGAGACGGACACCGAGGTCCTCACCCACCTGATCGCCCGCTCGCAGGCCGAGAAGCTGGAGGACAAGGTCCGCGAGACGGTGCGGATCATCGAGGGCACCTACGGCATCGCCGTGCTGCACGCCGACTTCCCGGACCGCATCGTGGTGGCCCGCAACGGCTCGCCCGTGGTGCTCGGCATCGGCGAGAAGGAGATGTTCGTCGCCTCGGACATAGCCGCCCTGGTCGCCCACACCCGGCAGATCGTCACCCTCGACGACGGCGAGATGGCCACCCTCAAGGCCGACGACTTCCGCACGTACACCACCGAGGGCACCCGTACGACGGTCGAGCCGACCACCGTGGAGTGGGAGGCCGCCTCCTACGACATGGGCGGCCACGACACGTACATGCACAAGGAGATCCACGAGCAGGCCGAGGCCGTGGACCGGGTGCTGCGGGGCCGGATCGACGACCGCTTCTCCACCGTGCGCCTCGGCGGCCTGAACCTGGACGCGCGGGAGGCCCGCCAGATCCGCCGGGTGAAGATCCTCGGCTGCGGCACCTCGTACCACGCGGGGATGATCGGCGCCCAGATGATCGAGGAGCTGGCCCGCATCCCGGCCGACGCCGAGCCGGCCTCCGAGTTCCGCTACCGCAACGCGGTCGTCGACCCCGACACGCTGTACGTCGCGGTGTCCCAGTCCGGTGAGACGTACGACGTGCTGGCGGCGGTGCAGGAACTGAAGCGCAAGGGCGCGCGGGTGCTGGGCGTGGTGAACGTCGTCGGTTCGGCGATCGCCCGCGAGGCGGACGGCGGCATGTACGTGCACGCCGGACCCGAGGTGTGCGTGGTGTCCACCAAGTGCTTCACCAACACCACGGTCGCCTTCGCCCTCCTCGCCCTGCACCTGGGCCGCACCCGCGACCTGTCCGTGAGCGACGGCAGGCGGATCATCGAGGGGCTGCGCCGGCTCCCGGGGCAGATCACCGAGATCCTGGAACGGGAGGAGGAGATCAGGAAGCTGGCCCTGCAGTACGCCGAGGCCCGCTCGATGCTCTTCATCGGCCGCGTCCGGGGCTATCCGGTGGCCCGCGAGGCGTCGCTGAAGCTGAAGGAGGTCTCCTACATCCACGCGGAGGCCTACCCGGCGTCCGAGCTCAAGCACGGCCCGCTGGCCCTGATCGAGCCCGCGCTGCCCACGGTCGCGATCGTCCCCGACGACGACCTGCTGGAGAAGAACCGCGCGGCGCTGGAGGAGATCAAGGCCCGCAGCGGCCCGATCATGGCCGTCGCCCACCGGGAGCAGGAGAAGGCCGACCACACGATCGTCGTCCCGAAGAACGAGAACGAGCTGGACCCCATCCTCATGGGCATTCCGCTCCAGCTCCTCGCCTACCACACGGCGTTGGCCCTGGGCCGGGACATCGACAAGCCCCGCAACCTCGCCAAGTCGGTCACCGTCGAGTAGTCGGGCACTCGCCCCTGAAGGCTTCCGGACACCCGCGTGGGCGGGGCAGGCACCCTGCCCCGCCCACGCGCCGTTCACGCCGACCCCGGTCCCGCCGCCCGGTTGCCGGCCGGTCCGCGTGTCAGGGAATGACCACGACCGGGCGCTGGGCCCGCTTGGCGAGCCGGCCCGCGACGGAGCCGAAGAGCCGGCCGACGAGGCCGTGGGTGGAGCCGACGACGATCGCGTCGGCCTCGTACTCCCGGCCGACCTCCTCGAGTTCGTGGCAGATGTCGCCGCCGCGCTCGACCAGGATCCAGGGCACCTCGGTGAGGTAGTCCGCGCAGGCCAGTTCGAGACCGAGGACCTCGGTGCGATGGTCCGGGACGTCGACGAAGACCGGGGGCTCACAGCCCGCCCACACCGTGGTCGGGAGCCGGTTGGCGACGTGGACGATGATCAGCGCGGAACCGAAGCGCCGGGCCATGCCGATCGCGTACGCGAGGGCGCGCTCGCTGGAGGTGGAACCGTCGAAGCCGACGACGACGCCGTGCCGGAAGGCCGGATCGCACGGCCGGCGCGACTGAGCCGCGCCCAGGGGCTCGGCCCCCGCCGGCTCGGCGGTCGTGGGGTCGGCGAGGGGTCGCTTACGGTCCGCGGGTTCGAAGAATTCGTGACCGGCCATGGCTGTCTCGGCGTTGTGATCCTTGTTGTGAGGGACGACAGGCTGCGTCGGAGCTGTGTCCGGGAATCATCTTCCCAACCCCATACCCCCAAGGGTACGGCGGCACGCCTACTTCGCGCAGATCCCGTCCACGCTGGCCGACGGGTATCCCGGAGCATGCCCGAGGGGACACCCGTCACGCAATGGTCGCTGCGTCGTACAGGCGGTTTGCGCAGTGCGGGCCCAGCCGCGAGAGTGGGGCGTGCCGGGGCGCCGGCCCCGAAGGCGCGGTGACCGACGCCCCGCCCGCGCGTTGAACCCCTCGTGCGCCGCACCGCGCGAAGCACCTGCCGCCTCCGGACCCGGACCGGTACCCGGCGCGGACCGGTACCCGGAGCGGACCCGCCGCGCCACCCCCTGCCCCTCCCCGCCCGGCTCGGAACGGGCCTCGCGGCAAACTCGTCGGACCGGTCCGCGACCCGGCGGAGAGACACCGGTCGCGTGACCGGTTTCCGCGCACGCGGACGCATGTTTTCAGCCAACTTCCGTAACCTGTGCATCGGCTGGCGCGACCACCCCCCAACCCCCGTTCGACCTGCACGGAAAGGGTCCGGAGGACCCCGCGCACCCTACGGGGATTGGCCACCGCGACAAGGCGCACTTCCCTGTGCGCCCCACGAGTGCAACCCTTCGTGATCGAATGCTTCACGCCAAGTTGCCAAGTCGACAATCCGCCGGGGGCCGAACTGGCCACCCGGGCACGACGGGACACAGTAGATTCGATCTTGACTGTCTTACGGCGGGGGACTCGTGCAGGACCGAGGGGAAACGTGCAGGTGCGACACAACCGAGGAGCCGCGACCACCGAGGGGGGCTTAGCAGTATGAGCCACGACTCCACTGCCGCGCCGGAGATCGCGGCCCGGAAACTCACCGGGCGACGCCGCAAGGAGATCGTCGCGGTGCTGCTGTTCAGCGGCGGACCCATCTTCGAGAGTTCCATACCGTTGTCGGTGTTCGGCATCGACCGCCAGGACGCCGGCGTACCGCGCTACCGCCTGCTGGTGAGTGCCGGCGAGGAGGGCCCGCTGCGCACCACGGGGGGGCTCGAACTCACCGCGCCGCACGGCCTGGAGGCGATTTCGCGGGCGGGCACCGTTGTCGTGCCCGCCTGGCGTTCGATCACCTCGCCGCCGCCCCAGGAGGCGCTCGATGCGCTGCGCCGGGCCCATGAGGAGGGAGCCCGCATCGTCGGGCTGTGCACCGGCGCCTTCGTACTCGCGGCGGCCGGCCTGCTGGACGGCCGTCCGGCGACGACCCACTGGATGTACGCGCCGACGCTGGCGAAACGCTATCCGTCGGTGCACGTCGATCCGCGGGAACTCTTCGTGGACGACGGCGACGTGCTGACCTCCGCCGGTACGGCGGCCGGAATCGATCTGTGCCTGCACATCGTGCGCACGGACCACGGCAACGAGGCGGCGGGGGCACTCGCCCGGCGACTCGTCGTCCCACCGCGCCGGACGGGCGGTCAGGAACGCTATCTGGACAGGTCTTTACCCGAGGAGATCGGCGCCGACCCGCTCGCCGAGGTCGTCGCCTGGGCGCTGGAGCACCTCCACGAACAGTTCGACGTGGAGACGCTGGCGGCACGCGCCTATATGAGCCGCCGTACGTTCGACCGCCGCTTCCGCTCGCTGACCGGCAGCGCGCCGCTGCAGTGGCTGATCACGCAGCGGGTGCTGCAGGCACAGCGCCTGCTGGAGACGTCGGACTACTCGGTGGACGAGGTCGCGGGCCGCTGCGGTTTCCGCTCACCGGTCGCGCTGCGGGGCCACTTCCGGCGCCAGCTGGGTTCGTCCCCGGCCGCCTACCGGGCCGCGTACCGCGCACGGCGCCCCCAGGCGGAGCGGCACCAGGGCTCCGACGGCCTCCCGAACACCCCGGGAGCCGGCCCGTCCGGGCCGGCGCACCAGCACGGGCACCCGGGCCACCCCGGCCAGGCGCCCGCCGCGCCGCATCCGGACAGCCCGGTGCCGTACCAGTCCCGGCGCACGGCGGCCGCGAGCGCCCTGGGCGGTCCGCCGCTGGGGGCGTCGGCGTCCTCGGCCGAGGCAGGCCGTGAGGCCCGCGAGGCCTACCTCCAGGCCCGGGCGAGCGTGCCGGGCCAGCGCAGCGCGCCATGAGGCGGACCTGAGACGAGCGTGAGGGGTGGGCGGGCCCGAGCAGGGCCCGCGGCAGGCCGCGGTCGGCGCTGCGGGCCGGAGGCGGAAACCTCCGGCCCGCACTGCCGCCCCGCGCCGCCCCTGCCGTCTCTCCAGCCGCCCCTCCCGCCTTCTCCCCCCCTCCCCCCGTCCGCGCCACCCACCCTGTCCCCACCTGGTCCCCTACACTCCCGCGCGCCGTATGGTTAGACATATGAACGATCGCATGGTGTGGATCGACTGCGAGATGACCGGCCTCTCGCTGTCCGACGACGCGCTCATCGAGGTAGCCGCCCTCGTCACCGACTCCGAGCTGAACGTGCTCGGCGACGGTGTCGACATCGTCATCCGCCCGCCGGACGGGGCACTGGAGACGATGCCGGAGGTGGTGCGTCAGATGCACACCGCGTCCGGACTGCTCGACGAGCTGGCGGACGGCACGACGCTCGAGGACGCCGAGCAGCGCGTCCTCGCGTATGTGAAGGAGCACGTCAAGGAGCCCGGCAAGGCCCCCCTGTGCGGCAATTCCGTCGGCACGGACCGCGGATTCCTGCTGCGGGACATGCCGACACTCGAGGACTACCTGCACTACCGCATCGTCGACGTGTCCAGCGTCAAGGAGCTGTCGCGCCGCTGGTACCCGAGGGCGTACTTCAACAGCCCCAAGAAGAACGGCAACCACCGCGCGCTGGCCGACATCCGCGAATCCATCGCGGAGCTGCGCTACTACCGCGAGGCCGTCTTCGTCCCGCAGCCGGGCCCCGACTCGGACACCGCGAAGAAGATCGCCGCGAAGCACGTTCTGCCTGCGGAGTAGGTTCGCGGTGGGGCGATCGGGGGACGCCGCGAAACCCTGGCGCGAGCACCCCTTCGGACCCTGTACACTTTTTCTCGGCCGGTCGGAAAGGAAACAATCCGAACCGATGGCGGCCGTGGTGGGTGTAGCTCAGCTGGTAGAGCACCTGGTTGTGGTCCAGGATGCCGCGGGTTCAAGTCCCGTCACTCACCCTGAATGAAAGAGGCCCCCTCGGGGGCCTCTTTCGCGTTGTGGGCCGGCCGCTCACCCGGCCGCCGGCGCCGCGCACGTACGGCACCGGCCCAAAGCCGCCGGGCGCTACGACGACGCGCGCTCCACCAGTTCCGTGGCCAGGACCACCTGGCGCCGGTCCAGCTCCCGGGAGGCGGGCGGGCGGCGGTCGGCGACCTCGGCGAGGAGGAGGTCGATCATCCTGCGGCCCATCTCCTCTATGGGCTGGCGCACGCTGGTCAGCGGCGGGTCCATGTGGCGGGCGATGGCGGAGTCGTCGTAGCCGACCAGGGCCACGTCGTCGGGAATGCGGCGGCCCGCCTCCCGCAGCGCGTGCCGGGCACCGGCGGCGGTCACGTCGGAGGCGGCGAAGACCGCGTCCAGGTCCGGGCGGCGCTCCAGCAGCGCCGCCATCGCGCGCCGGCCGCCCTCCTCGGAGAAGTCGCCCGCCTCGATCATCAGGTCGTCCTCGGGGTGGCCCGCGTCGCGCAGGGCGTCGCGGTAGCCGTCGACGCGCCGCTGCGCGCCGTACACGTCGAGGCGGCCGGTGATGTGGGCGATGCGGCGTCGGCCCCGCCCGATGAGGTGCTCGACGGCCTGCCGGGCGCCGCCGTAGTTGTCGGAGTCGACCGAGGTCAGCGTCTCCGCGGCCGACCGGGGGCCGCTGATCACCGCCGGGATCTCCAGCTGGGCGAGCATGTCGGGCAGCGGGTCGTCGGCGTGCACGGAGACCAGCAGCACACCGTCCACCCGGTGCGCGGCCAGGTAGTCGGCGAGGCGCTGCCGCTTCCGGTCGCTGCCCGCGAAGATCAGCAGCAGCTGCATCTCGGTGTCGGAGAGCGCCGCCCCCACACCGCGCAGCATGTCCGAGAAGTACGGCTCGGCGAAGAACCGGGTCTCCGGCTCGGGCACGACCAGCGCGATCGCGTCGGTGCGGTTGGCGGCCAGCGCGCGGGCGGCCGTGTTCGGGACGTAACCGAGCTCCGCGACGGCGGCCTCCACGGCGGCGCGGGTGGCGTCACTCACCCGGGGCGAACCGTTGATCACCCGGGAGACCGTGCCCCGGCCGACACCGGCGCGCGCCGCCACCTCTTCGAGGGTGGGGCGGCCGCCACCGCGGCCCCGCGCTCCGTGGCTTGCCATGTACGCCCCGCCTTCCGTCGCATGTCCCGCTGGCCTGGAATCTAACAGCCCTGTGAGCGGCGGCGACCTCCGGCAGGAGTACCGTCCGGGGCCGGGTACATCCATCGGCGACGTTCGGGCGTCCAGTTAACAGCCCGATAACTGAACGCATTTCTCCGTGTCTGTTCCCTTGACACCCCCGCCCGGAGCCGCAACCCTTCAACACATCACTTGTGGGAGCGCTCCCACAGTACCTGACACATACACAACCCGCACGTTCCCCGCCCGAGCCGCAGCATGCAACAAACGGGCCCAACAACGCCGTTGGCCGGGGGGTCGGCACGTCAGGGCAACAGGAGGACTCAATGCGAGCACGTACCCTCCCCCTCTCCCGGCAGCGCACGAACGGGGGGAAGCTCTTCACCCGCAAGGCACTGGCCATCGCGGCCGTGGTGTCGCTGGGCACAGGGCTGCTGGCCGGCTGTGCCGACGACGGTGGAGACGGCGGCTCCGATTCCTCGTCGGGCGGCAAGGGCAAGACGACGGTCACGCTGGGCCTGTTCGGCACCATGGGCTTCAAGGAAGCCGGCCTCTACGCCGAGTACGAGAAGCTGAACCCGAACATCAAGATCGCCGAGAACGTCATCGAGCGCAACGAGAACTACTACCCGGCGCTGCTCAACCACCTCACCACCAACAGCGGCCTGCAGGACGTCCAGGCCGTCGAGGTCGGCAACATCGCCGAGATCGTGGGCACCCAGGCCGCCAAGCTCGAGGACCTCTCCAAGACCGAGGGCGTGAACAAGAGCGACTGGCTCGAGTGGAAGTGGGAGCAGGCCACCACCAAGGACGGCCAGACGATCGGTCTGGGCACCGACATCGGCCCGATGGCGATCTGCTACCGCAAGGACCTGTTCGAGAAGGCCGGACTGCCGTCCGACCGCGCGGAGGTCGCCAAGCTGTGGGCGGGCGACTGGGAGAAGTTCGTCCAGGTCGGTAAGGACTACCAGAAGAAGGCGCCCAAGGGCACCACCTTCATGGACTCCCCCGGCGGCCTGATCAACGCGATCCTCAGCAGCGAGAAGGAGAAGTTCTACGACGCCTCAGGCGAGGTCACCTACAAGACCAACCCGGCCGTCAAGGCCGCCTTCGACCTGACCGCCGAGGCCGCCGAGAAGGGCATGATCGGCGCCCAGACGCAGTTCCAGCCGGCCTGGGACCAGACCATCTCCAACAACAAGTTCGCCGCGATGGCCTGCCCGCCGTGGATGCTCGGCTACATCAAGGGCAAGTCGCAGCCGGACGCCGCCGGCAAGTGGGACGTCGCCGTGCCGCCCAGGTCCGGCAACTGGGGCGGTTCCTTCCTGACCGTGCCCAAGAGCGCCAAGAACGTCGACGAGGCCAAGAAGCTCGTCGCCTGGCTGACCGCGCCCGAGCAGCAGGCCAAGCTGTTCAAGGTGCAGGGCAGCTTCCCGAGCGCCCAGGCCGCCTTCGACAGCCCCGAAGTGACCGGCGCGAAGAACGACATGACCGGTGACGCCCCGATCGGTGAGATCTTCTCCGAGGCCGCCCGGCAGATCCCCCTCCAGCCGATCGGTCCGAAGGACCAGATCATCCAGCAGGGTCTGACGGACAACGGCGTCATCCTCGTCACGAAGGGCAAGTCCGCCAAGGAGGCCTGGGAGACGGCCACCAAGACCATCGACAACAACCTGGACAAGTGACCCGGATGTCCGCCCGCAACGAAACCGCCGCGTCCCCCGTCAAGGGGGGCGCGGCCCCGGGCCGCCCGCCCGGGGGCACCGCGTCCGAGAACTCCGAGAACGAGGAGGAGCGGCGCCGGCGCAAGCTGTCCCGTCGCTGGCAGCGCGACATGCGCTGGAGCCCGTACGCCTTCGTCTCCCCGTTCTTCCTGCTCTTCCTCGCCTTCGGCCTGTTCCCGCTGGTCTACACCGGCTGGGCCTCGCTGCACCAGGTCGAGCTGACCGCCCCGACCGACATGGAATGGGTGGGGCTGCGCAACTTCACCCGGATCTTCGACGACGAGTTCTTCTGGAACGCGGCGCGGAACACGCTGACCATCGGCGTCATCTCGACCGTTCCGCAGTTGCTGATGGCGATGGGCATCGCCCACATCCTCAACTACAAGCTGCGCGCCTCGACCTTCTACCGGGTCGCGATGCTCGCGCCGTACGCCACCTCGATCGCCGCCGCCTCCCTGGTGTTCGTGCTGCTCTTCGGGCGCGACTACGGCATGATCAACTGGGCGCTGGACTTCTTCGGGATCAACCCGGTCGACTGGCAGGGCGACAAATGGCCCTCGCAGTTCGCCGTCTCGACCATCATCATCTGGCGCTGGACCGGCTACAACGCGCTGATCTACCTGGCCGCGATGCAGGCGATCCCGCAGGACCTGTACGAGTCGGCGGCGCTGGACGGCGCCAGCCGCTGGAAGCAGTTCCTCCACGTGACGCTGCCGTCGCTGCGCCCGACCATCCTGTTCACGGTCGTGGTGTCCACGATCGGGGCGAGCCAGGTCTTCGGCGAACCGCTGCTGTTCGACGCCAACAAGGGCGCGTCCGGCGGTGCGGAGCACCAGTTCCAGACGCTCGGCCTGTACCTGTACGAGCAGGGCTGGATCAACCAGCACCTGGGCCGCGCCTCGGCGATCGCATGGATGATGTTCCTGATCCTGATCGTCATCGGCATCATCAACTACGTCATCTCGCGCCGGCTGCGCGCCAGTAGTTAAGGAGTTGTGGCCGTGACGACGACGGTGACGCCCCCGCCCCCCGAGACCACGCCCGTCAAGGAGCACAAGCGCTCCCGTCTGCCGAAGTCCGCGCGGGCCGGCGGCACCCTGCACGGCGGTCCGATCGCGTACGCGATCCTGATCGTGTTCACGATCGTCTCGCTGTTCCCGCTGGTGTGGACCGCGATCGCCGCGTCCCGGGACAACCAGCGGCTGGCGCAGACCCCGCCGCCGTTCTGGTTCGGCTCGAACCTGTTCAAGAACCTGGAGCTCGCCTGGACCGACGCCAACCTCGGTGAGGCGTTCCTCAACACCATGATCGTGTCGGGCATTTCGGCGGTGACCGTGGTGACCCTGTCGACGATCGCCGGGTTCGCCTTCGCCAAGCTGCGCTTCAGGGGTCGCGGCGCGCTGATGCTGCTCGTGATCGGCACGATGATGGTGCCGCCGCAGCTCAGCATCATTCCGCTGTACATGATGGTCGCCAAGCTGGACTGGACCGATCAGCTGCAGGCGGTGATCTTCCCGTCGCTGGTGAGCGCGTTCGGTGTGTTCTTCATGCGGCAGTACCTGCTCCAGGCGCTGCCGGACGAGATCATCGAGGCCGCCAGGGTCGACGGTGCGAGCAGCTGGCGCGTGGTCTGGCACGTGGTGTTCCCCGCGGCGCGGCCGGCGATGGCCGTCCTGGGCATGCTGATCTTCGTGCAGACCTGGAACGACTTCCTGTGGCCGTTCCTCGTCCTGACCCAGTCCGGCAACCCGACCGTGCAGGTCGCGGTCGCGGGCCTCGGCCGCGGCTTCACCCCGGACCAGTCCCTGATCATGGCGGGCGCGCTGCTGGGCACGCTGCCGCTGCTGCTGGTCTTCGCGGTCTTCGGCAAGCAGATCGTGGGCGGCATCATGCAGGGCGCGGTCAAGGGCTGACGCGCGCATACCCCTCCACGTACATCCCTTTCCAGGGGGCCGGGTCACCGACGCCTCGGCCCCTGCTCATCCCCTCCCTGCTCCTTTCCCCCTTTCCCATCCCTTTCCCACTCCTTCCCCCTGCTTACTCCGACTCGTAGGTCCTCCACGACCTCCCATGGGAGCGCTTCCATGTCTGACTCCGCAACGCCGGTGACCCCGGCGGCCTTCCCCCCCGCCTTCCTCTGGGGCTCCGCGACCTCCGCTTACCAGATCGAGGGCGCGGTGCGGGAGGACGGACGTACCCCGTCCATCTGGGACACCTTCAGCCACACGCCGGGAAAGACCGCCGGCGGCGAGACCGGTGACATCGCGGTCGACCACTACCACCGCTACCGCGACGACGTGGCGATGATGGCGGACCTGGGCCTGGGCGCCTACCGCTTCTCCATCTCCTGGCCCCGGGTGCAGCCGACCGGCCGCGGCCCCGCCGTGCAGCGCGGCCTGGACTTCTACCGCAAGCTGGTCGACGAGCTGCTGGAGCACGGCATCAAGCCGGCCGTCACCCTCTACCACTGGGACCTGCCGCAGGAGCTGGAGGACGCGGGCGGCTGGCCGGAGCGCGACACCGCCCACCGTTTCGCCGAGTACGCGCAGATCGTCGGCGAGGCGCTCGGCGACCGGGTGGAGCAGTGGATCACGCTCAACGAGCCGTGGTGCAGCGCCTTCCTGGGCTACGCGTCCGGTGTGCACGCGCCCGGCCGTACCGACCCGGCGGCCTCGCTGCGGGCCGCCCACCACCTGAACCTGGCACACGGGCTGGGCACCAAGGCGCTGCGCTCGGCGATGCCGGCCCGCAACTCGATCGCGCTCAGCCTCAACACCTCGGTGGTGCGGCCCCTTTCCCCGAACGACCCGGCGGACCTGGCGGCGGCGCGCAGGATCGACGACCTGTCCGGCGGCATCTTCCACGGCCCGATCCTGCACGGCGCCTACCCGAAGACGCTGCTGGAGGCGACCTCCTCGCTCACCGACTGGTCGTTCGTCCAGGACGGCGACCTGGAGCTGATCCACCAGCCGCTGGACGCGCTGGGACTCAACTACTACACGCCCACCCTGGTGTCGGCGGCGGACCCGGACGCGAAGGGGCCGCGGGCCGACGGTCACGGGGCGAGCGAGCACTCGCCGTGGCCCGCCACGGACGACGTCGCCTTCCACCAGTCTCCGGGCGAGCAGACCGAGATGGGCTGGTCCGTCGACCCGACGGGCCTGTACGACCTGATCATGCGCTACACCCGCGAGGCGCCCGGCCTGCCGCTCTACGTCACCGAGAACGGCGCGGCCTACGACGACAAGCCCGGCGCCGACGGCGCGGTGCACGACCCGGAGCGTGTCGCCTACCTGCACGGCCACCTGTCGGCGGTCCGCCGGGCCATCACCGACGGTGCGGACGTGCGCGGCTACTACCTGTGGTCCCTGATGGACAACTTCGAGTGGGCGTACGGCTACGAGAAGCGCTTCGGCGCGGTCTACGTCGACTACGCGACCCAGCAGCGGACCCCGAAGTCCAGTGCCCTCTGGTACGGCCGGGCGGCCCGCTCGGGAGCCCTGCCGGAACCGGACGGCATCTGACCCTCCCGGGCACGGGGAACCGGGAGCGGGGGAACGGGGCGCGGCGCCCCAGGGGAAGCGCCGCGCCCCACGCGGGTGTCCACATCCCGCCCGGGGCGTGCCCGGGGCCGTCTTCCTGCCGGGCGGTGCCCGGACAGGCACCGGGACGGATGCCCGGGGCAGGGGCGCGCCCCGGCCGGGCGGGAACCGGCCGGGGCGCGCACCGGTGGGTTCTCCCGGTCGGCGCCGGAACGCCGGTTCCGGAAGGCGGGGCCGGAAGACCGGCCCCGGAACCTCAGGCCCGGAACACCGGGTCCAAAACCTCAGGCCCGAAACGCCGGGTCCGAAATCTCAGGCCCAAAACGTCGAGCCCGAAAAGTCGGACCCGAAATCTCAGGCCCGGAACGTCGGCACCAGGCGCCCCGGGCGGCGGCGGCGAACGGTCCCGCGGTGGCCGCGGCCCCGGGCGCGGGGCGCGCCCTCGCGTCCGTCCAGCTGGATCCAGATCCGTACCTCGGTTCCGCCGAGCACCGACGAGCCGATGCGGACGTCCCCGCCGGTGGCCTCCGCGAGACGGCGCACGATGTCCAGGCCGAGCCCGGTGGAGCCGTCGTTGCCGGAGCCCCGGCCGCGGGCCATCGCCGCCTGGGGGTCGGGTATGCCGGGGCCCGCGTCGGAGACGAGCACGATCACCGCGTCCTCGCCGTTGTGCACGTCGACCGCGAAGGCGGTGCCCTCGGGGGTGTGCCGGAACACGTTGCCGAGCAGGGCGTCGAGGGCGGCGGCCAGATCGGCGCGGGCCACGGGGATGCGTACGGGGGTGTCCGCGCCGGCCACCCGCCACTTGCGGCCCTCGTCCTCGGCGAGCGCCGACCAGAACACCATCCGCTCCCGGACCACTTCGGCCGCGTCGCAGCCGGCGCCGGGACCGGCGGCGGCCGTCTGCGGTTTGGCGTCCCGCGCGGTGCGGATGATGGTGTCGACCTCGCGCTCGAGTTGTTCCACCGCCGCGCGGGTCTGTTCGGCGGCCGGTCCGTCGCCGAGCGAGGCGGCGTTCAGCCGCAGCACGGTCAGCGGGGTGCGCAGCCGGTGGGAGAGGTCGGCGGCCAGTTCCCGCTCGTTGGCGAGGAGCTGGACGACCTGGTCGGCCATGGAGTTGAACGCCACGGCAGCCAGCCGCAGTTCGGTCGGCCCCTTCTCGGGCACCCGCGCGCCCAGCTTGCCCTCCCCCAGTTCGTGCGCGCCCTCGACCAGCCGCTGCGCGGGCCGCACCATCCGTACGCCCAGCCGGTCGGCGACCGCGACCGAGCCGAGGACGAGGGCGGCACCTACCGCCGCGAGCACCGCCCAGGCCGTGCCCACCCCGTTGGTGACCTCGGCCTCGGGGACGTACACCTCGACCACGGCGATCTCGCCGCTGCTGAGCGCGACCGGCTGCAACAGCGCGGAGCCGCCGGACACCTTGGAGGTGGAGACGCGCCCCAGGTTCCGTACCGCCTCGATGTCCTCGGCGGTGGCGCGCCGGCGGCCGATGTCGAGGGGCTTCTCGCCGTCCGCCGTGGGGATGTGCACGGCCATCCCGGCGTCGGAGCCGGCGGAGGCGACGACGCGTTCGAGCTGGTCGCGGTCGGTGGTGATGGACAGCGCGGGGGCGACCGCGGCGGCTTCCCGTTCGGCGTTGGAGAAGGCGCGGTCGCGGGCCATCTCGCGGATGACCAGGCCGAGCGGCACCGCGAAGGCGACCACGACCATCGCGGTCACCGCCACGGACACCTTCACCAGGGCCCACCTCATCGCGGCGGCTCCGTCCCGGGGACTCCCGCGGCGGGCGGCTCCAGTTTCACGCCGACGCCCCGCAGGGTGTGCAGATAGCGCGGCCGGGCGGCCGTCTCCCCCAGTTTCCGGCGCAGCCAGGACAGATGGACGTCGATGGTCTGGTCGTCGCCGTACGACTGCTGCCACACCTGGGCGAGGAGTTCCCTGCGGGCGACGACGACTCCGGGCCGCCCGGCGAGGAAGGCGAGGAGGTCGAACTCGCGCCGGGTCAGGTCGAGTCGTACGCCGTCGAGTTCGGCCTGGCGGCGCAGCGGGTCGACGGTCAGGCCGCCGACCCGGATCACCGGGGACGGCGTGGCCTCCCCCGCGAGGGAACGGGCCCGGCGCAGGACGGCCGCCATCCGGGCCGACAGGTGCTCCACCGAGAAGGGTTTGGTCAGGTAGTCGTCCGCGCCGGCGTTCAGCAGCCGTACGACCTCCGCCTCGTCGTCCCGCGCGGTGGCGATGATCACCGGCACGTCCGTGATCCCGCGCAGCATCTTCAGTGCCTCGGAGCCGTCGAGGTCGGGCAGCCCGAGGTCCAGGACGACGACGTCGAAACGGAAATGGGCGACCTCGCGCAGCGCCTCCAGCGCCGTCCCCACGCTGCGCACGGTGTGCGCGGCGTCGGTCAACTGCCGGATGAGCGCCGAGCGTACGAACGGGTCGTCCTCGACCACGAGAACACTTGCCATGGGCGGCACCGTACGCCATGCCGGGCGGGCCGATGCCGGCCTGTGGACAACTCCTGATCCGCGAGGAGGCGCGACACTCTTGGGGCGGG
Organism: Streptomyces incanus; assembly: GCF_042656345.1. NCBI lineage: Bacteria > Bacillati > Actinomycetota > Actinomycetes > Kitasatosporales > Streptomycetaceae > Streptomyces > Streptomyces incanus. The sequence continues at coordinate 66,176 of NZ_JBHSPC010000167.1, read as the reverse complement.
TGAGGCAGTATGGCCGGCGATGCGCAGAGGACTCGTACACCTGTTGGCCTGGCTGCTCGCCACGGGCGCGGCGGTCACGCTGTCGTGGTGGGGGGTGCACACCGTGATGGCGGGCACCGCCTACGACCCTCCGCGTGCGCTGCCCGTCACGGCCGGGGACGCGACGACGCAGGGGACGAAGCCGGTGTCGTCCTCGACCCGGCGCCCGTCCGACGGGGAGACGTCGAAGGACACCGAGGACGACGAGGACGACGAGGGCCGCAAGGACAAGGGCGACAGCAAGGGCACCGAGGACGCGGACGCCAAGGCCCCCGAGTCGTCGCGGCAGTCGGCGGGGGAGCCCGGCGGGACGTCCGCCGCGCCCGGCCCCGAGCCGGAACCGGCCGGTCCCGCACCCGTCGGCGGCGACCCGGCCCCGGCGGCCTCCGGCGAGGTCAAGGCCTACGACACCGCCGGCGGCCGGGCGGTCTTCGACCTCGGTGAGACCTCCGCGTCCTTGGTGTCGGCGACGCCCGGAGCGGGCTGGTCGATGCAGGTGTGGAAGACGGAGTCGTGGATCCGGGTGGAGTTCAGCGCGGGCGCGGAGCGGGTGTCGGTCTTCTGCACCTGGCACGACGGCCCGCCGCGCGTGGAGATCGGCACGTACTGAGGGGGTCAGCGGAACACCGATGCCGGTGGCGCCGGCGAGGCGACCGCCACCAGGTCGGTGACCGGGGCGGCTCCGCCGGTGAAGTCCCTGAGCTCCGGGCCGTGCTGGACACGGCCCGGGTGCGGGTCGGATGCGGCGCGACGGGTCAGTTCGGCGACCGGGAGGGGCGTGTCGGAGGCGACCAGCACGGCGTTGCCGAAGCGCTTGCCGCGCAGGACCGCGGGGTCGGCGATCAGCGCGAGTTCGGCGAACCGGGCGGCGGCGGTGGCGATCTGGCCGCGCAGATGGGCCAGCGGCGGCCCGTCGGCGAGGTTGGCGGCGTAGACGCCGCCGGGGGCGAGGGCCCTGCGGACGTCGTCCAGGAATTCGGTCGAGGTCAGGTGGGCGGGGGTGCGGGCGCCGCTGAACACGTCGGCGACGACGAGTCCGGCCCATCCGTCCGGTACCTTCGCGAGTCCTTCCCTGGCGTCCACCGAGCGCACCCTGATCCGTGACCTGGGATCCACCGGCAGCTCCCGGCGGACCAGTTGCACCAGCTTCGCGTCCCGCTCGACGACCTGCTGGGTGGACCGGGGCCGGGTGGCGGCGACGTACCGGGCGAGGGTGAACGCACCGCCGCCGAGGTGCACGGCCTGCAGGGGCCGGCCGGCCGGTGCGACAGTGTCGACGACGTGTCCGAGCCGCCGCTGGTACTCGAACGAGAGGTACGCCGGGTCGTCCAGGTCGACGTGCGACTGCGGGGCGTCGTCGATCAGCAGCGTCCACGCCCTCGGCCGCTCCCGGTCGGGGATGAGCCGGGCGAGCCCCCCGTCGACGCTCTCGACGACGGTGTCGGCGGCGGCCTGCCCGCGCCCGGAGTTCCTGGTCCTGCCCATGGGGCCATTGTCACCCGACGCCCGCCCGCCCACCGGCCGCCCGCCCACCGGCCGCCCGCGCCGGTTCTCACCGGCAACTGTCCGCCACGTCGATCAGGCGCTGCGCCTCGCCCAGCGCCTCCCGCAGGGCCGCGGGGTCGGTGGCGAGGTCGGCGTCCTCGGGCGGCAGCAGCCAGCCCGAGCCCTCCACCGGCGGCTCGGGGATGGACGCCTCGGAGGTGGGGGGCAGGTGCAGTCCACAACCGCCGGTCTCCCTGCAGGTGCTGCCCGGCACGTCCCACCCCGCGGCCGTCCCCGGCGGCACCAGGAACCCGAGCGTGCACCCGCCGTCGTGCAGGACGGGGCCCATCGCGTCGCCCGCCTCACCGCGCCGGAGGATGTCGACCGCCTCCAGACCCTGGCGGGCCGGAACCGTCACCACGTCGCAGCAGCCCGGCGGCCCGCCGCGCGGCGTTCGGGGTTCACCGCTTCGGCTGTTCGTCATCCCGGCCTCCACATTCCGGCCTCAGCATTTTCGGCCTCCACCCCACGCACTCCCCCGGCCCCGCCCGGACGGACGGGGCCGGGGACCGGAAGCCGAGTGCGTTCCCGGTTCGCCTCCCGGTCCACCGGGTTCAACGCGGCGGACCGGTAATGGCTACGGCGGAACCCAATAGCACAGAATGGCAGTTCATGGCGGATCACGGATGAGATATCCGGTTTGTTGCCAAACTTTGCGTAGTGGCTCCGTCACAGCAGGTACGTTCTTGCCCGCCGGTACCAGAGCAGCGCCGCGCGGTACATGGACGGACCATGACGAACCGCGGGGAACCGCCCTGATGTCCGGCATGGTTCGACGGTTCGCAGAGAGGACCCGGCCATGGCGTCGTCAACGGTGCCCTCGTCACAGCCCGACCGGCCCCCGCGGCCGAATCTCGCCTTCCGGCAACTGCGCGGACCGCGCTCGCCGGCCGAGTTCGCCGCGTCGGTCCGCCGGGCCGCTCGCGAGATCGGCGAGCGGGTCAGCTGTGACGCGCGGTACGTGCACAGGGTGGAGGCGGGCGAGATCCGCTGCCCCAACTACGCCTATGAACGGGTGTTCCTGCACATGTTCCCCGGCCGCACGCTGACCGACCTGGGCTTCGCGCCCCGCTCGTCGGTCCGCGGGCGCCGGACGCGGGACGCCGGGGACACTCCCCCGGCGCCCGTCGGGGCCCCGGTGCTCGTCACGAGTGAGAGCAGCGGGACCCCTGAGCCATATGACACGCAGAACCCGTACCACACGCACCGCGACTACGAGGAGAGCGACGTGCTGCGTCGCGCATTCATGACCGGCGGGGGCGCCACGGTGGCCGCCGCCTCACTGGGCCCGCTCTCGCTCGCCCCGGACGCCTCGGCGGCACAGCGCGCCGTGCGCCGCCCCGGCGCGAGCGACGCCGGAGCCCTGGAAGAAGCCGTCCGCCGCATCCGGGTGCTCGACGACCGGTACGGGGCCGACGGCCTCTACCGGCGGGCCGCCGCACCGCTGCGCGCCGCCTACGCCCTGCTCGACGCCGGCGCGACCCGGCAGCGGACGGCGGACCGGCTGTACGCGGGCGCCGGTGAACTGGCCATCTCCGTGGGCTGGCTGGCGCACGACTCGGGCCGCTTCGACGACGCCCGCTCGCACTACGCGGAGGCGCTGGCGACCGCGCGGGTGACGGGTGACCCGGGGCTCGAGGCGCACGCCTTCTGCAACACGGCGTTCCTCGCCCGCGACGCGGGCCGGCCGCGGGAGGCGGTGCGTGCGGCGCAGGCCGCGCAGCGGGCCGCGCGCCCGCTCGGCTCGCCCCGGCTGATGTCGCTGCTGGCGCTGCGCGAGGCGGGCGGCTGGGCGGGGCTCGCCGACCGGGCGGGCTGCGAGCAGGCGCTGGGCCGCGCGCAGGCCTACTTCGACCGCGGTCCCGCGCCGGCCGACCCGGAGTGGATGACCTTCTACGGGGAGGCCGAGCTGGAGGGCCTGGAGGCGCAGTGCTGGTCCACCCTGGGCGACTGGCCGCGGGCGGCCCGGCACGCGCGGCGGGCGGCGGAGCTCCAGAACCCGCACTTCACCCGCAACATCGCGCTGTACACGGCGGAGCTGGCGGACGACCTGGCGCGCGGCGGACTCCCGGACGAGGCGGCCGCGGCGGGGATGCGGGTACTGGACCTGCTGCCGGAGGTCCAGTCGTCCCGGGTCCGGACGATACTGGAGGGCACCGCCCGCGTCCTGCTCCCGCACCGCCGCGCCTCGGGTGTCTCGGCCTTCCTGGACCGCCACGCCTCACTCCCCCGCGCGGTGTGACCGGCTTCCGCGCGGTGTGACCGGCCCCCGCGCGGGTGACCGGCAGGGACGGCGGCCCGAGGCGTTCAGCCCGCCAGGTGCCCCAGGTCGTTCCAGCTCTCGACGGCCGGTTCCCCGTACGCCCAGCCCAGGACCGACAGCGAGGTCGGGCTGAGGCGGATGCGGGCCGCGAAGTCGAGCGGCAGCCCCAGCCAGCGGGCGCCGATGGAGCGCAGGATGTGCCCGTGGGCGAAGACCAGGACGTCCCGGTCGGCGGAGCGCGCCCAGGCCACCACCTCGTCCGCGCGGGCGGTCACCTCGGCGAGGCTCTCCCCCTCGGGGACACCGTCCCGCCAGATCAGCCAGCCGGGGCGGTCCGCCTGTATCTCTGCGGGGGTCAGGCCCTCGTAGGCGCCGTAATGCCACTCCATGAGGGTGTCCCAGGGCTGCGCGCGCTCGCCGAACCCGGCGAGTTCGCAGGTCTCCCGCGCGCGGGAGAGCGGACTGGTGCGCACCTCGACACCCGGCACCCCGTCGTACGGCGGCCGGTGCAGGCGCTCACCGAGCAGTTTGGCGCCCTGCCGGCCCTCGTCCAGGAGCGGCACGTCGGTCCTGCCGGTGTGCTTGCCGGACAGCGACCACGCGGTCTGTCCGTGCCGGGCCAGCAGCATGCGCGGTGCCATGGGAGACCTTCCAAAGAAATCACAGGTGCAACCCCTCCATCATCGCGCACCCTGGATGTGGGCAACCCGGTGGACGATCGCAGCGTCTATCAGGACCGAGGCGCCTGCACGGGGCGCGTCCACACCGTAGAGTGGCCGACCGCCATGGGGGCGTCGCATGGGAACGAGGGGGAGGGCGATCGGATGCCGCACACCGAGACACCGGGTACCGAAGGGGCCCCGGCGACCCGGCTGCGCTGGTGGACCGAGCTGCCGCTGATCCTTCTCGTGTACGCCTGCTACTCCGCGGGGCGGCTGTTCGCCCGGGGCGATGTCACCGAGGCCGTGAACCACGGCCTGGCGATCCTGCGCGTCGAGCAGGCGCTGTACCTCAACGCCGAGCACCCGCTGAACCGTCTCTTCACGCGCGAGCCGTGGCTGGGGATACCCGCCGACTTCTGGTACGCGTCGCTGCACTACCTGGTGACGCCCGCGCTCCTGATCTGGCTGTTCCGCTCCCGCGCGGCGCACTTCCGCACCGCCCGCACCTGGCTGATGACGTCGACGTTCATCGGGCTGATCGGCTTCACCCTGCTGCCCACCTGCCCGCCCCGGCTGCTCGACGCGAGCCACGGCTTCGTCGACACCATGGCCCAGTACAGCTCGTACGGCTGGTGGGGCGGCGAGGCCAGCGCCCCCAGAGGCCTGGGCGGCCTGACCAACCAGTACGCGGCGATGCCGAGCCTGCACGTGGGCTGGGCCCTGTGGTGCGGTGTGATCCTGTGGCGGCACGGCGGTACGCGCCTGGCGAAGACGGTCGGCGTCGGATATCCGCTGGTGACGGTCGTCGTGGTGATGGGCACCGCCAACCACTACTTCCTCGACGCGGTCGCGGGTGCCGCCGTGATGGGCGCCGGCCTGCTGCTCACGCCGGTCGTGTTGCGGAACACGGGCCGGTTGAAGGCCCACCTGCTGCCACGCTTCGCACCGGTCCCGGTGGCCTCTTCCGCCGCGGGTTCCCCGATTGTCAGTGACGGATGCCAGACTTCCGCGGGTGAGCAATTTCCAGGGCAGCGGCAGCGACAGCTCGAGCCACGGCTCGCCTCCGGAACCGAGCCGGGCGACTCCCCTCCGGCCCGGGGGGAAGACGCCGAGACAGCTGCGGCACCGGCTCGCTGAGCTGCGCGGTCCGGACGTACGGGCCAAGGCGCTGGACGCGCGCGCCCTGGCCGCCCTGGCCGCCAACCCGGGCTGCGAGCGGCGCGCGATCCTCGACGGCGCGGGGGTGGACAAGGCCGCGCTCGCGGGCGCGTTGGGCTCCCCGTCGGTCTTCGGCCAGTCCCAGTTCGCGTTCGTCCGGGGCAACGCGTTCGAGGCCAAGGTCAAGGCCGACGGCGGTACGGAACTGCTGCGGCTGGTCCACGAGAAGCTGGACCGCTTGGCCGAACCACCCACCGCCGCGCGCGTGCCCGACCTGTCCGCGGCGGGTCACGAGGGGCGTGCGGCGCGTACGGAACTGGCGCTGGGCGAGGCCGTCCTGGCGCCGGGCGAGTGGACGCTGCTCGACCATCCGCTGCTCGCGCTGGATGTCGCCGGCTCCCCGGCCTTCCTGGAGCCGGACGCGGTGGTGGTGCACCCGGACGGCAGGTGGACGGTCGTGGAGATCAAGTCCTTCCCCCTGCTCGACGGGTCTGCCGATCCGGCGAAGGTCGGCGCGGCCGCCCGGCAGGCGGCGGTGTACGTCCTCGCGTTGGAGGAGGTCGCCGCCCGCCTCGCCACCGCCCCGGGCGCACCGGGCGAGGCTCCCCGGGTGCGGCACCGGATCCTGCTGGTGTGCCCCAAGGACTTCTCCAACCTGCCGACCGCGTCCGCCGTGGACGTGCGCAAGCAGCGCGCGGTGACCGCCCGCCAGCTGGCCCGGCTCACCCGTGTCGAGAACATCGCGGACGCGCTCCCCGAAGGCACCTGCTTCGCCCCCGAACTGCCCCGCGAGCGGCTGACGGCGTCCGTGGAGTCCGTCCCGGCGAGCTACGCGCCGGAGTGCCTGTCCGCGTGCGAGCTGGCCTTCCACTGCCGGGACCGTTCCCGCGCGCAGGACGCGGTGACCACCCTGGGCCGCCCGGTCCGTGCCGAACTGGGCGGCCTGACCACGGTCGAGGACGTACTGGCGGCGGCCCGGGGCGAACTCGGTGATCCAGGCGATCCGACGGTCGCCGCCCTGCGCAGGGCGGCGGCACTGCGCACGGAGGCACTCACCGGAGCGGAGGCGTTCACCGGCGCGCAGGTCCTCGCCGGCGGGGCGGGAACCGCCCCTGCGGAGGTGGCCCCTTGTCTCTGATCGCCACCCTCGCCCGCCTCGAGGCCGTCAGCGCCGGCCGCGCCCGACCCGCCGCCACCGTCCGGCACCGGCATCTGTCCGAGCGGCCCCTGGTGTTCGTGCCGCTGATCACCGCCGGTGAGGCGGGCGCCCCGCTCGGCGCGCTGGTGGGCACCGAGCGGGACGCGCCCCGGCTGCTGGCCGTACCGCAGCCGCGCGACCGCGACCTCAGGTTCGCGTTCCTGGCCGAACTGGCCGATGTGGTCCTGCCCTACATCGACGGCTGTGCCGAGGCCGTGGAGGCCGCGGAACGCAGCGAGACCGACCCGAAGACCGGCAAGCGGGTCAAGGTCGAGGTCGAACTGTGCGCGGAAGCGCCGCAGTTGATCGTGCCGAGCCGGGCCGGTATCGACCTCGTACGGCTCCTCGGCCGTTCCACGCGGTTCAGGCGCACGGCGGAGCAGGACCCGGAGGCGCCCTTCCCGGCGCCGCCCCGGGTGCCGTTGCTCGGGCGGTGGCTGACGCACTTCGGGGAGCGGGCCCGGGTGCCCGGGTCGTCGCTGCTGCCGGCCGTGACCGATCTGCTGGGCAGGCACTGGGCGACCGGGCAGTCCCCCCTGGAGGACCAGCACCTGGGAGCGCTGCTCGCGTGGATCGACCCGCCCGCGGGCCGCTCGGGAGCCGAGGCCGCGCAGGAGGCGGAGCTGGCGCGGGACGCCGACGGGCAGTTGCGGTGCCCGCCCGCGGGCCCGGCGACCGACCCGGCGTTCGACAACAAGCTGCTCGCCCCGGCGATCGAACGGTACGACCGCGCCCGCACCGCGCTCGCCGCCGCACAGGACGGCTTGGAGGCCGACGAGCGGCTCGGCGCGCTGACAGCGGCGGAGCGGGAGATCCGCGCCCTGGTGGAGAGCCGTACGCGGCCCACCTGGGACGCGGTGTGGCGGGGCCTGGACCTGCTGCGCGCGCTGCCGGAGGGCGCGCGGGTCGAGGAGCGGTGGACGCGCGACCGCTGGTCGTTCACCGGCCACCGGGACCGGGTGCTGGCCGGAGAGCCGCCGCAGCCGCGCCGCGACGACGCGGTGACCGCGGCCAACAAGCTCGCCACGCGCGAGCGGGAGCAGGCCCGGCTGGAAGCGCAGGAGGCCTTGGACGATCCGCTGGTGATGGCGGGCCGGCGGCTGTCCGGGGAGGCGTTCGCGGGCGAGGTCACCGATGTCGTCATGGCGTACAGCGAGAGCAAGCGGCCGAGCCCCCGCCCGCTGGTCACCGTCCGCACGGACGACCGCCCGCACCTCGGCGCGCGGACCCGGGTGTACCGCTCGCTCGGCGGAAAGCCGCAGGCGGCCGAGTTCGTCGGGTACGAGGACGAGGCCGACGGGCACGGGAGGGACGGCGCCGAAGAGGGACCGTCCGGGGAGGGACCGTCCGGGGAGGGACCGTCCGAAAAGGGACCGGCCACCGGCGGGCTGCTCGTCCTGCGGATCATGGACAAGATGGGCCGCGGCAAGGAGCCGGAGGCGGGCTCGGTGCCGGAGAAGGGGGACCGGGTCTGCTTCACGCTGTTCGAGCACGAGCCGCGCGGCGGGGCGAAGCTGCCCGACCCGGAGGAGACGCCGTGGACGCACGGCGGCCCGCCCGGCGCGGAGGCCGTCACCCAGGAGCCCGCCGACCCGGTGACCGAGGAGGACCTGTTGTGACCCACTCATCCGCCGAGGCCGTGTTCGACGCTGGCGCGGCCGCCACCCGTGCCACCGACGCGATCCTGCGCGACACCCTGCACGGCACCGCCCGCGGTGTGGTCGTCGACTCCCCGCCCGGCGCCGGCAAGTCCACCCTCGTGGTCCGCGCGGCGCTGGAACTGGCCGACGCGGGACGCCCGTTGATGGTGGTGGCACAGACCAACGCCCAGGTCGACGACCTGGTGCTGCGGCTCGCCGAGAAGAACCCGGCCCTGCCGGTCGGCCGGCTGCACAGCAGCGACACCGACCCGTACGACAGGGCGCTCGACGGGCTGGACAACGTCCGCAAGTCGGCGAAGGCGGCCGACCTCGCCGGGCTCGACGTGGTCGTCTCGACGGCCGCCAAGTGGGCGCACGTCAAGGGCGTCGAGCCGTGGGCGCACGCGATCGTCGACGAGGCGTACCAGATGCGTTCGGACGCGCTGCTCGCCGTGGCCGGGCTGTTCGAGCGGGCACTGTTCGTGGGGGATCCGGGGCAGCTGGACCCGTTCTCGATCGTGGGCAGCGAGCAGTGGGCGGGGCTGTCGTACGACCCGTCCGCGTCCGCCGTGACCACGCTGCTCGCACACAATCCCGAGCTGCCGCAGCACCGTCTGCCGGTGTCGTGGCGGCTGCCCGCCTCGGCGGCGCCCCTGGTGTCGGACGCGTTCTACCCGTACACGCCGTTCCGCAGCGGCACCGGGCACGGCGACCGGCGGCTCGCGCTCGGGGTCCCGTCGGACGGTTCGGGGCCCGACCGGGTGATCGACGAGGCCGCCGAGTCCGGCTGGGGCCTGCTGGAGCTGCCCGCCCGGCACACCCCGCGCACCGACCCGGAGGCGGTGCGGGCGGTGGCGCTGGTGGTCCGCCGGCTGCTGGACCGGGAGGGCGCGTCGGTCTCGGAGCGGTCCCCGAAGGCCGTGCCGCTGACCGCCGACCGGATCGCCGTCGGCACCGCGCACCGCGACCAGGCGGCGGCGGTACGGGCGGCGCTGGCCGAGCTGGGGGCGGCGGACGTCACCGTCGACACGGCGAACCGGCTCCAGGGGCGGGAGTTCGACGTCACGGTGGTGCTGCACCCGCTGTCCGGCCGCCCCGACGCCACCGCCTTCCACCTGGAGACGGGCCGGCTGTGCGTGCTCGCCTCCCGGCACCGGCACGCCTGCATCGTGGTGTGCCGGGCGGGCGTCGGCGAACTGCTGGACGCGTACCCGTCGACGGAACCGGTCCAGCTGGGCACCCTCGTGAAGTTCCCGGACGGCTGGGAGGCCCATCACGCGGTCCTCGCCCACCTCGCGCGGCACCGGGTCGCCTGGCAGCCCTGACCGCCGCTCCGGCACCTGCCCGCCGGACGATCAGCACAGCGCCACCCGATCCACCGGACGGAGCCCGGCACACCGCCGGAGACGACCGATGACGACAGCCCCGGACGGCCGGGAAGCCCCTCACCCGGACCTCGCCCACCTCACGCGGCACCGGGTCGCCCGGCAGCCCTGACCCCACCGGTCCCGAGGCCCTCTTGCGGGGCGCGGGAGAATGGAAGGTGGCCCGCTCCTCCCAGTGGGTCGAAACGCACGCACGAGCAAGGACGAAGGAGAAGACATGGCGGAGCCCACGCCGCGTCGGGACGAACCGCGGCTACGCCCCGCGCCCCTGCTGTTCGAGCCCACGGCAGCGGCCGCCGATCCGGAGCATTTCTTCGACCTGGAGTCGATCGACGACCCGCGCGCACTGCTGGAGCGGGCGACGGAACTGACACTCGCGTTCCGTGCGGCGGCGGACCGGGCGATGGAGTTCCAGGCGATGGCGGCGGCCCAGCTGGCCGACCCCCGGCGCTTCGACCGGCTGACGACCGCCGACATCGCCGAGCGGGCCGAGTGGACCGAGGACTACGCGAAGAAGATGGCCGAGTTCGGCCGGGACCTGCTGCGCGGGGGCGAGGGCCGGGACCCCATAGACCCCGTGTGAGGCGCGACGCCCCCCGTACGGCCGCCCCACCGGACCCCGTGTTCACCCGGTCGAACAGGTGTGGCATATGCCAGGTGGGCACGATACCTCCCTCCCCTCCCTCGCGTCCCCGATTCCCGCAACCCTGGGAAACCGTTCCCTCACCGCCGGTAGACAGACGGCATGAGCAGTACACGCAACGCCCCCGATGTCAGCCGTCTCCCCGGTGACCCCGGTGACTCCGGCGCCACCGGTGCCACCGGGGTCACCCCGGACGGTGCCGCCTGGCTCGCCTCCGCAGGAACGTATCCGCGCAGCACCCTCTCCCTCTGGGAGGAGCGGCCGGGCGCGCCGATCGTGCTGCCCTGCGGCTCCGTCTTCGATGTGGTGAGCGCGCCCTCCACCTTCGGGCGCCGGATGCTGGACCGGATGTGGGACGAGGGGCCGGGCTCGGGTCCGGTGGCCGGGTTCCGCGGCCGGATGCTGCTGTTCGCGGCGCCCGGCACCGCCCAGCGGCTGCCCGCGCTGCTGGGGTGGGAGGAGTGGGACGCCCGCGGCAGGGACACCGGGGGAGCCGGCCGTACGGGCGCGGTTCCGCCGCTGCTGTGCCACGGCACCGGAGACGCGGTGACCGTTCCGGCCCCGGCTCCCGACGCCCGCGCGGACCGCTCCGGCTCACGCTGGCTGGTGGCCCCGGACACGCGTCACCCCTGGCTGCCGGGCCCGGAGGTGCTGCTCTGGGCGGCCGTACGGGCGGCCCGCGCGGCCGTGCGGATATCGATTTTTCCTCCCGCCGATCAGGGTGCTAATGTCTACGACGTCAGCAGGCGCCGCTAGCTCAGTTGGTTAGAGCAGCTGACTCTTAATCAGCGGGTCCGGGGTTCGAGTCCCTGGCGGCGCACGACACGGAAAGGCCTCTTGCCACAGCAAGAGGCCTTTTACGCGTCTCCTCCACCCACGCCCGCACTCCCGCCCCCGCCTCTGTCCCGGCCGGCGCTGATCTGCACCGTCCAGGCGCCCGAGGCCGTGCGCTCCTCCACCTCCACCCGTACGCCCTCCCCCGGCACCGTGAAGCTCTCGCCGAGGGCGACCGGGGCGTCCGCGAGGGGCGGGTAGACCGAGTTCCCCCAGCAGGCCCCCGTGTGCGAGTGGGCGTCGATCACCTGGACCGGGCCGCCACCGGACCGGGTGGTGACACGCACCCGGTAGACCAGTACCCCCGACCGGCAGGCGCCCGCGTCGTCGCCGACCGGGCCCCGCGCCTCGAAGGCGAGCACGGTGTCCGGGCCGGTGCGCACCACCGCGAGCTTGGTGCCCCGGCCCAGCCCGAAGGACGGCGCCCCGGGTCCCGCCCCCAGCGGTTCCAGCGTCAGCCGTACCGGCCCCGAGCCCTGCACGCACCGCACCTGCCGGGGCTCCAGCCAGCCCAGCTTCCACTTGTGCCAGCCGAGCAGGTCGGGCGCGAGCCCGAACTGGCTGCCCATCAGGTCCCAGTCGCCGACATGGGTGTCCCAGTCGCCCTTGCCGTCCACGGGCCGGTGGTAGAGGTCGGGGAGGTCGAAGACATGGCCGGTCTCGTGGGCGAGGACCAGCCGGTCCGGGGGGTGGTCCTCGAACACGGTGACGACCCGGCGGATGTCGGTGCCGTCCGCCCGCAGCGGGGTGTCCAGGTTGACGACCTTCGTGGCGTCGGAGTCCACACCGGGCGCGTCCGGGTCGGCGACGAAGTACACGATGTCGTACCGCGAGAAGTCGACCCGCGGGTCCGCCGCGGCGAGCGCGTCGCGCAGATAGGCGGACCGGTGCCGCATGGTCCAGTCACGCCGTATGGCGTACGCGGTGGACGGGCGCGGCATCCGGATCCAGTCGCGCAGGGCGTGCGAGTCCAGGGAGAACCGGCCGTAGGAGGCCCGGTGGAAGAAGTCGCCGGTGGCGGGGAAGTGGTCGGCGGCCAGCTCCTCGGGGGTGGTCAGCGGGCGCGAGTCCGGGAAGGACAGGAACACCATGACCGCGTGCAGCCGGCCGGTCGGGCGGGGGTAGGCGGCGTTCCAGGTGTCCAGGCCCTCGGAGTGGTGCGCGTCGGTGCGGGTCAGGGCGCACGGCGCCGCGGAGAACGGTTCGGTCATGGCGGGGGCGGTCACCATGGAGGTCGCCGCGAGCGCCGACATGGTGGTGCACACGGCCGTGGTACCGCGCAGCCGGGCGCGCGCCGGCGGACCGCCGAATCCCAGCCGGTCCGACCTCGGGAGCCCCGCCCTCAGCCGCCCCGTCACCCCCGGACGGCCCAACCCCCTCGGAGTCTCACGGCCGAGTCCTCTCAGGGGGAGCTGACGCGGCACGGAGACCTCCGGGAGACGGTTCACGGGACACCGCACCCAGACTGGGATAGTTTGCAGTAATACGCCCTGTTTATCTACACCGGACGAGTGAGGGGCCGCGCAGTCCATTCACGGATGACATCCCGAACCACTCACGGAACGTCACAACTGGTCGGAGGCCCGAAGAAGTCGCCCACCTCCGAGCAGAAACGATCTGGCAGAGATGCGGGACCGTCCTGGACACTGGACAGTGACTGGAACGGCTTCAGGGAGGCCTCTATGATCGGCACACTTTCCTGAGACATTCCTGAGGCTTTCCGGCACGGACGGCGATCGAGTGCACGGCGGGAGCGAGCGGTGAGCGGAACGTCCCAAGGGCCGACGCCCGCAGCAGATCCCAACCGGCCGACCGTCACGGAGGGTGAGATCACTGCCCCGCCCCGTACCGGTCGTGCCGGCCTCCCCCCGCCTCCGTCGTACCGCTCGGTCTTCGCGGCCGCTCCGCTCGCCATGGCCGTGGTCGGCCGTGACGGCAGGGTGATCAGCGCCAACGGTACGCTCGCCGCCCTGCTGGGCCGCGCCCCGGACACCCTGACCGGTGCGGTCGCCGCCGACCTGGTGGACCTCCCCTCCGACGCCCGCGCCTGGCACGCCTACCGCGACCTGCTGAGCGGCCTGCAGGGCCGGCTGCGCTGCACGCGCCGGCTCAAGCACCCCGAGGGGCACTCCCTGTGGGTGCAGGTGTCGGTCACCCCGCTCCCCCCGGACGACGGTGCCGCCCACGGCGAACACGAGGAACACGGCGAGCACGACGCGCACGGCGTGCTGCTCTCGGTCGCCGACGTCAGCTCCCGTCATGAACTCCAGTCCCGGCTGCGGCACTTGCAGATGCACGACCCGGTGACGCGGCTACCCAACCGCACCCTGTTCTTCGAACGGCTGACGGCCGCCCTGGAGGCGGAGTCCTACGAGCAGAGCGGCACCGGCCGGATCGGGCTCTGCTCCCTGGACCTCGACGGCTTCAAAGCCATCAACGACGCCCTGGGCCACCGCGTCGGCGACCGGCTGCTGGCCGCCGTCGCCGAACGGCTGACGCTGTGCGCCGAGGAGGCGGGCCGGGCCAGGGCCGGCACCCCGCTGGTGGCCCGGCTCGGCGGAGACGAGTTCGCCCTGCTGGTCGAGGACTCCACGGGCACCGAACAGCTCGCCGACCTCGCCGAGTCGGTGCTCGCCGCGATCCAGGACCCCTTCGACGTGGCCGGCCAGCGGCTGTCGGTGTCGGCGTCCATCGGTGTGGTCGAACGGCACGCGGCCGGGACCACGCCCACCGCGCTGATGCAGGCCGCCGACACGACCCTCTACTGGGCGAAGGCCGACGGCAAGTCCCGCTGGACGCTGTTCGACCCGGAGCGCAACGCGCACCGCATGACCCGCCAGGCCCTCGCCTCCACACTCCGCCCCGCCGTCGAACGGGGCGAGTTCGCCCTGGAGTACCAGCCGCTGGTCGGCATGGAGGACGACCGGGTGCACGGGGTGGAGGCCCTGGTCCGCTGGAACCATCCGCAGTTCGGCACACTGACGCCGAATCGGTTCATCTCCATCGCCGAGGAGGACGGCTCGATCGTCAAGCTCGGCCGCTGGGTGCTGCGCACCGCCTGCCGACAGGCCCGCAGCTGGCAGGTCGAGCATCCCGAGGAGCCGCCGATCTTCGTCAGCGTGAATGTGGCGGTCCGCCAGGTCTGGGACTCCGACCTGGTGGCGGACGTCGCCGAGACCCTGAAGGAGACGGGCCTGGCGCCGCAGCTGCTCCAGCTGGAGCTGACCGAGTCCGCGGTGATGGGCTCCTCGGGCCGGCCGCTCCAGGCGCTGACCGCGCTCAGCGACATGGGCGTACGCATCGCCATCGACGACTTCGGCACCGGCTACTCGAACCTGGCCTACCTCAGCCGGCTCCCGGTGTCGGTGCTGAAACTGGACGGCGCCTTCGTCCGCGGCTTCCAGTACGAGGACCGGGCCGCGGCGCCCAGCCCGGCGGACGAGGCCATCGTCGAGGCGATGGTGCAACTCGCCCACCGGCTGGGGCTGACGGTCACCGCGGAGTGCGTGGAGACCTCGGCGCAGGCCACCCGGCTGCGCCGGATCGGGTGCGACACCGGTCAGGGCTGGCTGTACTCCCGTCCGGTACCGCCGGACCGCATCTCCGAACTGCTGGGCACCCCGGGGGTTCAGGCGGACGTCGTCGGCAACCCGTAGGCGTCCGCGATGAGTTCGTAGGACCGCAGGCGTACGTCACTGCTGTGCGCGTTGGCCGTGATCATCAGCTCGTCGGCGCCGGTGCGCTTGTGCAGGTCGTCCAGACCGGCGCGGACCTCGTCCGGCGTGCCGTACACGACGTTGGCGTTCCACGAGTCGACGAAGTCCTGCTCCATCGGCGAGAAGGGATGCGCCTCCGCCTCCTCGGGCGTGGGAACCAGGCCGGGGCGGCCGGTGCGCAGCCGGACCATGTTGAGCGCGGCGGCCAGGACCTGGCGCCGGGCCTCCTCCTCGTCCTCGGTCGCGAGCGCGGAGACGCCTATCAGGGCGTAGGGCTCGTCGAGGACGTCGCTCGGGCTGAACGACTCGCGGTAGAGGTCCAGCGCGGGAACCGTGTTCTGCGCCGAGAAGTGGTGGGCGAAGGCGAAGGGCAGACCGAGCATGCCGGCCAGCCGTGCGCTGAACCCGGAGGAACCGAGCAGCCAGACCGGCGGGCGGTGCGGCGACTGCACCCCGCCCGGCGAGGTCGCCTGGACCGGGCCGGGGACGGCGTGGATCCGGCGGTAGCGGTGACCGTCGGGGAAGTCGTCGTCCAGGAAGCGGATCAGCTCGGCGAGCTGCTGGGGGAAGTCGTCGGCGCCCTCGTTCAGCCTCTCGGTACGGCGCAGCGCGGCGGCGGTGGCGCCGTCGGTGCCGGGGGCGCGGCCGAGGCCCAGGTCGATCCGGCCGGGGGCCATGGCCTCCAGGGTGCCGAACTGCTCGGCGATGACGAGCGGGGCGTGGTTGGGCAGCATCACCCCGCCCGAACCGAGCCGGATGCGCTCGGTGTGCGCGGCGAGGTGGGCGAGGATCACGGCCGGGGACGAGGACGCCACACCCGGCATGGAGTGGTGCTCGGCGACCCAGTGGCGGTGGAAGCCGCGCGCCTCGGCGAGCCGGGCGAGAGCGACACTGGTGCGCAGCGCGTCGGAGGCGGTCTGACCGGCGCCGACCGTGACCAGGTCCAGCACGGACAGCGGAACGGGCGCCGAGCCGTGCGTCACGCCTCGAATCTCGTCGGCTCCTCGGCCCTCGGCGCCTGCGGTGTCGTCTGCGGCCACGGTGGGGTGCCTCCTGTTTCAAGTGACGCTTCTCGCCGGTCCCTCAACAGGAGCGGGCCCCCACTTGTTCCCGGCAGGGGCCGGCCCGCCGCCCGGCAGGACCCGCCCGCCGCCCCGCCCCCTACACCTGCACGATCGGTTCCCGCGTGAACAGGGCGCCCAGGCTCGGCGCGTTCACCCGGCGGTCGGCCAGGCGCAGGGCCTCCCAGACGGTGACCTGGTTGGCGGTGAGGACCGGTTTGCCGAGCTCCTTCTCGAGGGCCGGGATGTGGGCGGCCGTGTGCAGGGCCGTGTCGGGGAGCAGCAGGGCCCGGGCGTCCGGGCGGTCGGCCGCGCGGGCGAGGGCGAACAGCTCGGCCTCGCCCCAGCTCCCGACCTCCGCCGCCGTGATGATCCCGGCGGCGGTCACCCCGGTCACCTCCATCCCGTCGACCGCCAGGAACTCCACGAAGAGCGCGGCCACATCGTCCGGGTAGGTCGCGCCGACGGCGACCCGCCGGGCCCCGATCTCCCGCGCCGCGTGCACGAAGCCGAAGGAGGTGGAGGACGCGGGCATGCCCGCCGTACGGGCGAGCGTGCGCACCTGTTCGTGGGCGCCGTCCCAGCCGCGGACGAAGCCGCCGCTGGTGCAGGCCCACACGACGGCGTCGGCGCCCGTGAGCCGCAGTCTCTGGACACCGGTCGCGAGCCGGTCGGCCGAGCCCATCTCGAACAGGGCGTCGGCCCGGTGCGCGTCCTCACCGATGTCGGTGTGCACCAGGTCCATCCGGATGTCGCTGCCCAGCAGTTGCTCGATGCGCGGATAGTCGTCCTCGGCGGAGTGTCCGGGGTAGAGGAATCCCAGTGCGGTCATGTCCAGCCTTCCTGCTGCTTCTCGTCCGGCACACCGGCCACGCCCTGCGCGCCCGGCACACCCTGCGCGTCAGACACGCCGTGCACGCCCCGCACGTCCGGTGGCTCCTGCCCTTCCGGCAGTACGGAGCCGGTCGGCACCACCGGTCCGGCGGCCGGCACCACGGAGCCGGCCGCCGGGCCCGGCAGTGCGTTCCCGGTGCTGGTGCGCGCCGACGTGTCGATCAGCGCCTGATACGGTCCCACCGCCCGGGTACCCAGTCGGCGCAACGCCGCCCACATGGTCACCTGGTTGGCCGAGATGACCGGTATGCGCAGTTCCGCCTCCAGTTGCGGGATCACGTCGTAGGTCGGCAGGTTGGTGCAGGACAGGAACAGCGCGTCCGCCGCGCCGAGCCGGCCGCGCACCGCCGCCCGCCGGGCCATGTCGACCACCTCGCGGTAGGTGACCTTCCAGATCTGCCGGGTCAGGCCCATGTACGCGCAGCCGGTGACCGTGACTCCGGCCTGCGCCACGTACTCCTCCAGTGCCCGGGTCACCGACACGGTGTAGGGCGTCACCAGCGCCAGCCGCCGTACGTCCAGGTCCACCAGTGCCTCCAGCAGCGCGCCCGAGGTGGTGATCGCGGGGACCGAGCCGGCCCTGCTCATCGCCTCGCACATGGCGTGCTCGCCCATGACCCCGCCGACGAAGCTGCCCGACGTACAGGCGTACGCGATGACCTCGGGGGTGACCTCGGTGAGGGTGCTCACGGCGTTGCCGAGGGTCTCGTGTTCGCTGATCACGCGGGCGAGGTCCAGGCTCACCTCGACCGGCACGTACGGCGTCCGGGTGACATGCAGGGACACGTCGTCGGGCGTCCACCGCCACAGTTCGCGGTCCAGCGCGAAGTCGAAGGGGGCGACCACGCCGACACCGCGCTGCGGGCCTGGTCCGCCGAGAAAGGAGACGTCCATGTCAGCACCGGCCTCACGGTGAGAGACGAGCACGCAACGGTTGGTGGAAAAGCCCGTGTTGACGACGGTAGGTTCGGGGTGCCAGCGTGGTCAATCCGTACATCTCAGACTTCCGGTCCTTCCGGGGAAAGGCGGCCATGACCTCTCCCCGGACCACCCCCTCGACCGGCCCCGGGCCCCTCCCCACGCTGCTCGTCCTGGACGCCGATCCGCCGCCCCGGTTGGGCCGGCTGACCGGCAGGGTCCGGATCGAGCACGCGGACGCCTCGACGCTCGCCGAGCGGCTTCCGTCCGCCGACGTGCTGCTGGTCTGGGACTTCACCTCGCACGCGGTGCGCGCCGCCTGGCCGGGCGAGGGTCCCAGGCCGCGCTGGGTGCACACGGCGAGCGCGGGTGTGGACCATCTGATGTGTCCGGAACTCGCCGCCTCCGACACGGTGGTCACCAACGCGCGCGGTGTCTTCGACCGGCCGATCGCCGAGTACGTCGCCGCGCTCGTGCTGGCGATGGCGAAGGATCTGCCGCGGACGCTGGCGTTCCAGCGGGAGCGGACCTGGCTCCACCGTGAGTCGCGCAGGGTCGCCGGGACCCGTGCCTGCGTCGTCGGGTCGGGGCCGATCGGCCGGGCGGTCGCCGGCACGCTCGAGGCACTCGGCGTCACCACCGCGCTGGTCGGCCGTACCGCGCACGCGGGGTCGGACGGCACCGCGGCCGTGCACGGCACCGAGGATCTGGACCGGCTGATCGCCCGCGCGGACTGGGTGGTCGCCGCCGCGCCCCTGACGGAGCAGACCCGGGGCATGTTCGACGCCCGCCGCTTCGGACTGATGCAGCCGTCCGCCCACTTCGTCAACATCGGCCGCGGACCGCTGGTCGTCGAGGACGCGCTCGCCGAGGCGCTGGGGCAGCACCGGATCGCGGGCGCCGCCCTGGACGTCTTCGTGTCCGAGCCGCTCACCCCGGACAGCCCGCTGTGGGACGTGCCGGGGCTGATCGTGTCACCGCACATGAGCGGGGACACCCTGGGGTGGCGGGACGAACTCGGCGCCCAGTTCGTGGAGTTGTACGAGCTCTGGGCCACCGGCAGGCCACTGGTGAACGTGGTCGACAAGCAGCGCGGGTATGTACCCGGACACTGACCCACCCGGCACCTCCGACCTTCCGGGAGCATGGATGACCCAAGGCACCGACCGCACCGCCCTCACGTCCCTCACCGCCGTGCAGCTCCTCGACGGCTACCGCACCGGCGCGTTCGGTCCCGTGGCAGTGGCCCGCGCGACGCTGGAGCGGGCACAGGAGATCCAGCCGGAGGTGAACGCGTTCGTCCGGCTCTTCCCCGACCAGGCGTTGGAACAGGCCGCCGCGTCCGAGGAACGGTGGCGGCGCGGCGAGCCGCACGGGCTGCTCGACGGGGTGCCGGTCACGGTGAAGGACATCCTGCTGCTGCGCGGCGCCCCGACCCTGCGCGGCTCGCGCACCGTCGACCCGGCGGGCCGCTGGGACGAGGACGCGCCGTCGGTGGCGCGGCTGCGGGAGCACGGCGCCGTCTTCCTCGGCAAGACGACGACCCCCGAGTTCGGCTGGAAGGCCGTGACGGACTCCCCGCTCAGCGGCATCACCTGCAACCCGTACGACCCGGCGCGCACCGCGGGCGGCTCCAGCGGGGGCGCGGCGGCGGCCGTGGCGCTGGGTGCGGGGCCGCTGGCCCTGGGGACGGACGGCGGGGGCAGTGTCCGCATCCCGGCGGCGTTCTGCGGGATCTTCGCGCTGAAGCCGACGTACGGAAGGGTGCCGCTGTATCCGGCGAGCGCGTTCGGCACGCTGGCGCACGTCGGCCCGATGACACGGGACGCGGCGGACGCGGCCCTGCTGATGGATGTGATCAGCGGACCGGACTCCCGCGACTGGTCGGCGCTGGCACCGGCGCCCGGCTCGTTCAGGGAGGGGCTGGACGGTGGGGTGCGGGGGCTGCGGGTGGCGTACTCACCGTCGCTGGGCGGGCAGGTGGCGGTGGCTCCGGAGGTCGCGGCGGCGGTACGGCGGGCGGTGGAGCGGCTGGCCGCGCTCGGCGCGTACGTGGAGGAGACCGACCCGGACTTCTCGGAGCCGGCGGACGCCTTCCACACCCTGTGGTTCGCGGGGGCCGCGCGGGTGGTGCAGCACCTCACCCGTGAGCAGCGCGGGCTGCTGGATCCCGGACTGCTCGAGATCTGCGCCACCGGGGCGCGCCGGTCGGCGCTGGACTACCTGGCGGCGGTCGACGTCCGGATGGATCTGGGCCGGCGCATGGGCCGTTTCCACGACACCTACGACCTGCTGGTCACCCCGACCGTGCCCCGCACCGCGTTCGAGGCGGGCGTGGAGGTGCCGAAGGGGTCCGGCCACCGGCGGTGGACGGGCTGGACCCCGTTCACCTACCCGTTCAACCTGACCCAGCAGCCCGCGGCGACCGTCCCCGTCGGCACCGACACGGCCGGGCTGCCGATCGGCGTCCAGCTCGTGGCCGCCCGCCATGCCGACGCGCTGGTGCTGCGGACGGCCCACGCGCTGTACGCGTCCGGGACGGCCTAGGGTCTTTCGTTCGGGGCGGGCCGGATCGGGGAGCGGGGGTCCGGTGCCGGGGGCACCGCCCACGCCTTTCAGACAGCGGGAAAGCATCGCAAGGCGGAGAAGGGAGTGGGGGAAGGAGCCCCGGGGACCGGCGACGACGCGGCGAGGTGCGGTGCCGGGGTCCGCGAGCCCGGCATGATCCACACGAGAGCCCCTGGGACCCGGGGACCCCGGGACCCGGGGTCACGCCCGCCGGAAGCTGAGGCTCTCCCCCGCCGCGCCCGTGCGCCACAGGTCGTTGCACCCGTCGGCCATCTCCGCCAGGCCCTCGACGACCTGGCCCCAGACGATGCCGGGCACCCAGCCCACGTCGCCGTTCAGCAGCAGGTTGTTGCGCTCGTAGAACAGGGCCAGGTCCACGACCGTGGTGCCGGGACCGACCGCGCGGTCGTAGCCGTAGGCCTTGGTGCCCAGTTCCGCGCCCGCGAAGGAGAAATAGCAGAGATCTCCCGGAATGGGGGTGACCGTCGGATTCTCCAGCGGCGGCTCGGATTGCGCGAAGGGCGGGAAAAGGGCATAGATCTCATTGCGGGCGTATTTGGCGTGGTAGACGTCACCGGACAGGGGCAGGGAGCCCCATACGGCCGCGCAGGTGACCGGCGCGCGATCGTCGAGCAGCCGGGCTGTACAGGTGATTCCACGTTTGACCAGTGAGATCTCGACATATCGGTGAATCATGTGTCCCATCGTCCCGCACCGGTCAAGACCGCCCGACCGCCGAACGGGGCCGAAACTGGCGGGAATACCCGGCATCGATTCGGGTAGTCGCGCCGCCATGGCTCCACCACTGGGAAACCCACTGAGACGACGCGGGGAAGCGCCCGCACCCGTCGGGCCCTCACGCCGGTCGCTGCTCGCGGGGGTCGCGGCGCTCGGCGCGCTGGGCGCGGCAGGTTGCTCGCGCGTCCCCACCGAGGCGGGCACGAACGGCGGTGACCTGCTCGAACGGCTCAAGGCGGCGGGTGTGGTCCGCCTGGGCATCGCCGGCGAGATCCCCTTCGGCTACATCGACAAGAACGGCGACCTGACCGGTGAGGCACCGGAACTCGCGAAGGTCATCTTCAAGCGGCTCGGGGTGGACCGGGTGCAGCCCGTGCCCACCGAGTTCGGCTCGCTGATCCCGGGGCTGAACTCGCAGCAGTTCGATGTCGTGGCCGCCGGGATGTACGTCAATCCCGAGCGCTGCGCGCAGGTCATATTCTCCGACCCCGATTACCAGATGCTCGACTCGTTCATCGTGCGCAAGGGCAATCCGAAAGGGCTGACCAACTACAAGGACGTGGTCGAGAAGAAGGCGAAATTCGCCACCGGCACCGGGTACGCGGAGATCGCGTACGCGGTCGAGGCCGGATATCCGGAAGGTGACATCCTGATCGTCCCCGACCAGGTCGCCGGGCTGAACGCGGTGGAGGCCGGGCGGGTCGACGTCTTCGCCGGTACGGCGCTCACCACCCGTGAGGTGGTGAAGAAGTCCACCAAGGCGGAGGTCACGAAGCCGTTCCGGCCGCTCGTCGACGGTAAGCCGCACACGGACGGCGGCGCCTTCGCCTTCCGTCCCACCGAGACGAACCTGCGGGACGCCTTCAACAGGGAGCTGGCCAAGCTGAAGGAGAGCGGCGAACTGCTGCGGATCCTGCGGCCGTTCGGCTTCACCGAGGACGAGATGACGAATCTGACCGCGAAGGAGCTGTGCGGCGGATGACCTCAGGACTCTGGCAACTCGTACTCAAGGGCGTCTGGGTCACGATCCAGCTGCTGGTGTTCAGCGCGCTGCTCGCGGCCGCGGTCTCCTTCGTGGCCGGCATCGCGCGCACCCACCGGCTGAAGTTCGTCCGCTTCCTCGCGGGCTTCTACACCGAGGTGTTCCGCGGCACTTCGGCACTGGTGATGATCTTCTGGGTGTTCTTCGTGCTGCCCCCGGCCTTCGGCTGGCAGTTGGTGCCGCTGTGGGCGGGCACGCTGGCACTCGGCCTGACCTACGGCGCCTACGGCTCGGAGATCGTGCGCGGCGCGCTGGCCGCCGTCGACCCGGCCCAGCGCGAGGGCGGGATCGCGCTCAGCTTCACGCCCGCGCAGCGGATGCGGCTGATCATGCTGCCGCAGGCGGTGCCGGAGATGATCCCGCCGTTCTCCAACCTGCTGATCGAGCTGCTCAAGGGCACCGCCCTGGTGTCGATCATGGGCATGGGCGATCTGGCGTTCAGCGGCAACCTGGTGCGCCTCGCGCTGCAGGAGAGCGCCGAGATCTACACGTACGTCCTGGTGATCTACTTCGTGATCGCCTTCCTGCTCACCCGGATCATGCGCGGTCTGGAGAAGAAGCTGAAGGCCGGCGTCGGAAAGAAGCCCGTGCCCGAACCCGATGTGGAACCGAAGCGGGCCGAGACGACCGGTGTCGGCGGGGGAGGTGCCTGATGAAGTGGGACTGGAGCGCGGTCTCCGACTTCATGCCGTATTTCTGGGAAGGCCTGCTGGTCACCCTGCAGATCCTGGTCCTCGGCTCACTGATCTCGTTCGTCCTCGGCCTGGTGTGGGCCCTGCTGATGCGGGTGCCCTCCCGCTGGGTGACCTGGCCGGTCGGCGCGGTGACGGAGTTCGTCCGCAACACCCCGCTGCTGGTGCAGCTGTTCTTCCTGTTCTACGTGCTGCCCGAGTGGGGAGTGACCTTCTCGGCGCTGACCACGGGTGTCTTCGCCATCGGTCTGCACTACTCGACGTACACGATGCAGGTCTACCGCGCGGGCATCGAGGCCGTCCCGGTGGGCCAGTGGGAGGCGGCGACGGCACTGAACCTGCCGCTGCGCCGGACGTGGACCGCGGTGATCCTGCCGCAGGCCGTGCGCAGGGTGGTCCCCGCGCTCGGCAACTACGTCATCTCGATGCTGAAGGACACGCCCCTGCTGATGGCGATCACCGTGCTGGAGATGCTCGGTGAGGCCCGCCTGTTCTCCCAGCAGCATTTCCAGTTCACCGAGCCCCTGACGGTGATCGGTCTCGCCTTCATCGTCATCTCCTACCTGGCCTCCCTTGCCCTCCGAGCCCTGGAGCGACGCCTTGTCCACTGACAGCACCCGGCCCGACACCCGGCCCGGCACCAAGAACGCCCCCGACACCGCCCGCGCCGCCGGCAGCGAGCTGATCCGGCTGGAGGGCGTCACCAAGCGGTTCGGGGACCACACGGTCCTCGACCACCTGGACTTCTCCGTGGACGCCGGCAAGCACGTCACCCTGATCGGTCCCTCCGGATCGGGCAAGACGACGATCCTGCGGCTGCTGATGACGCTGCTGAAGCCCGACGAGGGCACGGTCACCGTCGACGGGGACCGGCTGTTCCCCGCGCCGGAGAAGCAGGTCCGCGAGATCCGCAAGAAGATCGGGATGGTCTTCCAGCACTTCAACCTGTTCCCGAACATGACCGTGCTGCGGAACATCACCGAAGCGCCGGTCACCGTGCTCGGCATGTCCAAGGACGAGGCCGAGGAGCGGGCGCGGGAGCTGCTCGAGATGGTCGGGCTGACCGAGCACATCGACAAGCACCCCGCGCAGTTGTCCGGCGGTCAGCAGCAGCGGGTGGCGATCGCACGGGCACTGGCGATGCGGCCGCAGGTACTGCTCCTCGACGAGGTGACCTCGGCGCTCGACCCGGAACTCGTCGCGGGCGTCCTGGACGTGCTGCGGGACATCGCCCGCTCCACCGACATCACCATGCTCTGCGTCACCCATGAGATGGGCTTCGCCCGGGACATCTCCGACCGCGTCCTGATGTTCGACTCGGGCCGGATCATCGAGTCGGCCCCGCCGGAGAAGCTCTTCAGCGAGCCCGAGCACGACCGGACCCGGGAGTTCCTCAGCGCGGTCCTGTGACAGCGGGGCGGTGCCCCGGGGCGTGCGGTGTCCCGGGGCACCGCCCGAGGTCCACGCGTCGGGACATCCCTTTGGCATATGCCCGTGGACCGGCACCGCAGTTGGGAGGGCCGCAATCTCGTCAACACCCGCTCCTGGAGAGCCATTCGACGGCTATCGTGGAGAGGATTCGCTGACCGGATTGCGGCCCCATGAGCGAGCGCGGGGGAAACCGTGGCGCTGCCGTGCTCTCCCGGAGACATCCCCGGGCCCCGGGCCGACCCTGCTCATGCCCTGCACACCAAAGCGAGGTGAGCCGTCATGAAGGTCAAGCCGACCGCCCCGTACCACTCGGTCCAGGAGGCCCTGCGCGTCCTGGACACGGTGGCGCGGCACACCACCGGAGTCACCGACACCCAGCTCGCCCGTGAGACCGGCCTCCGCCCGGAGCGACTGACCACGCTCCTGTCGATGCTGCGCCGCGAGGCCTACGTGGAGCAGAGCGCCGACGGCACGCACGCCGCCGGGGAGGCCTTCGCCCGCCTCGGCTCGGCCCATGAACACGAAGCGGCACTGCACAGCAAGCTCCAGCGCACCCTGGACCGGCTCCGCGACCGCGCCGGCGCCGCCGTCTACATGAGCCGGTACATGGACGGCGA
Source organism: Streptomyces incanus (assembly GCF_042656345.1). Lineage (NCBI taxonomy): Bacteria > Bacillati > Actinomycetota > Actinomycetes > Kitasatosporales > Streptomycetaceae > Streptomyces > Streptomyces incanus. The sequence goes on along the minus strand of NZ_JBHSPC010000167.1, from coordinate 41,132 downwards.
GGTGAAGGTCACCCAGTACGCCGACGGGCCGTCCCACCCGAAGGTCAACGAGTGGGTGGACTTCCGCGACGCGGCCCACGCCACCGCCATCGGCAAGAGCCTGCTGACCCAGCTGGACCACAACGGCCGGCGCGAGCATCTCGCCCGGCACCGGACGGTCCGGCTCACCTCGCGCACCATCACCAGCGACAAGGTGCTGCTCTCCCGGCTGGCGGCCCACCCGCCCACGGTGCCGGTGCTCGACCTCCAGGAGTACGCGATCGGCACGGTCTGCGCGGCCGTTCCGGTCACCGCCGGTTCCTCGGTGGGCTGCCTGGCCCTGTCCCTGCCCGTCGAACACGCCCACCGCCTGCGCCAGGCCGCCGACACCCTCAACCGCAACGCGGCCCCGGTGCTGCTGTCGCTGACGATCTAGGCCCGCACTTCGCGGGTCACCCGTTAGTGAAGGCTCAGCGCATGATCACCGACCGGTTCCCGCCGCGATCGGTTGCCCGATGACAATCACGCCGCCGGGCCGACCGCCCGTGGACCGATCCCGATCACTTGATCTTCACGATCGAGGGACCCGCGAAGTACGGGTCTAGGCGGCGGCGAGAAGCGGGGGCGCCGGCGGGCACCGGGCCGGCGCGCGGTCGGAAGCACCCCTCGGGAGCGGGTAGTATTTTCCGCGTCGCCGACCGCGAAAGCGGACGGCGGGAGTCATGCGCCGCTAGCTCAGTTGGTTAGAGCAGCTGACTCTTAATCAGCGGGTCCGGGGTTCGAGTCCCTGGCGGCGCACGGTGAAGGGCCTCTCGTGAGAGCGAGAGGCCCTTCGGCATGCCCGGCGCGGGTGCGGGTCACACCCGGCCGGGGTGCGGCGCCGGACGGACGACGTCGGAAAGCGGCGTCAGAAGGTGACGTCCGAGCAGGCGTAGAACGCGTTGGTCGTGTCGGCGACCGACCACACCGCGAGGATGACGTGGTGCCCGCTCAGCCCGGACGGGAGCGTGCCGCTGTGCGAGAGCGTCTGCGGCGGGCGCTGCCCGTTGTAGGGCACCTTCAGGAACGGGGTGAGGTTGAGGTCGGCCCGGGCGAGGTTGTGGTTCTGGTTCCAGCCCGGCTTGGTGATGTAGTACGAGAAGTCGCTGGTGGCGTGCATGGCCGTGAACTGCCACCGGAAGGTGTAGTTCTGGCCGCCCGACACCCTGGTGGTCGGCCAGGCCCCGCCCGAGGGCGTCTTCGGGCTGTCGAGCTGGGCGAATCGCGTGTTGTTGGCCGAACAGAGCTGACCGTCGGCGGCGCCGGAGCCGGGGAAGCCCTTCGGGCCCTCGACGCTCTGCGGCTCCCACTGGATGGAACCGCAGTTGGTCACGCCGCCGTTCTGGCAGAGCTTCTGCCTGCTGATGGGCAGATCGGTGTAGCCGTGGCCGCTGGCACCGCCGGAGGAGAGCACGAGCGCTCCGGTCGTGGCCAGCCCCACCGCGGCTGCGTACAGCTTGGTCTGTGTGCGCATGCTGCCGCTCCTGGGGAACGTGGGGGGAGTTTCGGTGAACTGGTGCAGGTAGGTCTAGACCAAGTCTCAGGTTAGGGCTGCCTCTTGAGCATGTCCATACCAATAACGCGACCCGTTCGACGCTTTCCCGCACCCGGCTCGCCCCGGCCACGGCAGGCCCCAGGGCCTGTCCGACAGGCCCTACGCCCCCGTCTCCCCCCGCCCCGCGCAGAACGCCACCGTCAGGTCCTTCACCAGCACCTTGCGCTCGTAGTCGTCCAAGTCCACCAGGCCTCGCAGGGTCAGCCGGGTCACCGTGTCCTCCACCGAGTCCACGACCGAGGTGAGCGCGCTCGCCCGGTGCCGGGCGTCCAGCGCGGCGATCCGGCGCCGGTGCATGGCGGCGGCCACCTCGGGGGCGTACTCCACCCGGACCGGCCGCACCGCGAACACCTCGATCCCCACCGGGCCGGCGTCCGCCGCGACCAGCCGGGTCAGCGCGGCCTGCGCCGTGCCCGCCGCACCGTCCGGCTCGCCCGGCGCCTCCACCGAGACCCGGAGCAGCGCCGCCTCGACGCACTCGCGCACATACCTCTCGTGCTCCTCGACGCCCAGCGTGGCCCGCGCGGTGTCCCGCACCCGCCACACGACCAGGACGACCACCCGCAGCGCCACCCCGCCGCGGTCGGCCGCCTGCATCGGCTCACTGCGCCAGTGGCGCAGCCGTACGTCGACCCGGCGGCGCAGCAGCAGCGGATTCACCCACAGCAGGCCGGTACGCCGGACGGTCCCGCGGTAGCGGCCGAACAGACCGAGCACCCAGGCCCGCCCGGTCCGGCCGCGCGCCAGCCCGCCGAACCCGAGCAGACCGACGGCCCCGGCGGCCGTGTACGCCGCCCACTGCGCGGGCCCGAGTCCGGCGGCCCCCGCGGCCCCCGCGTGCGCCGGAAGCCCGAGCCCGACGGCCACCGCCGACGGCAGGACGCCCGCCCACCACGACGTGGCCACGCACCCGGCCGCCCCGCACATCCCGGCGAGCACCCCCGTACCCCCGGGCAGCACCCGGGCGGGCCGCTCCACCAGCCCGGGGTCGACCCGCGGCACGGGCGGCCGGGACGGTTCGGCGGCCGGGCGGGGGAGCCGCGGCTGCTCCCCCGTGCCCTGCCGACGCCCGACGACCACGGGACGCAGCCGCGCGGGCACCGGGTCGGGGCCGTCGCGGAACAGCAGATGGACGGGGATCTCGGTGGTGGCCTCGTTGCGGATCACCCGCCCGGACCGCCCGGCCACCGGGCGCCCGACCTCGGCCGGACGCCCGGCCTCGAGGGTGCGGGAATCAAGGGTGGGAGGGTCAGGGGTGGAAGGGTCAGGGGTGGTAGGGGTGGTAGGGGTGTCAGGAGTGGTCAGGGTCATGCATGCCTCCGCGCCGGGCCTCGCTTCCGTGCCCGCTTCCGTGTCTGCTTCCGTGCCTGCTTCCGTGCCTGTTCCGGTGCCGCTTTCCCAGGAGCCCTCGCGTCTACGGGAGGAGCCACCGCCAGGCCTCCGACCCCGGGTGGTCGTCCGCCGCGCCGCCGGCCGTCAGCAACTCCCAGGTCAGCGCTTCCGGCAGCCCGTCCACGGGGGTCCCCCCGCCTCTGGCGGAACCGGTCACGCCCAGATACCGGTACGGGACGTAGCCCGCGGAGTTGTTCCAGTAGGCGTACGGGGTGGACCGCCGGAGCGTGTTCGGGCGGACCTGCTCGTAGGCGACGTAGGTGGTGCGCGTGCTGTCCGTCCAGCCGCCGAAGAGGACGACGTGGGAGCCGCTCTGCGGGTCGGCCGCGTTGTGGAACAGCAGTATGTCCCCGGGCTGGAGTTCCGCCTTCGTGATCTTCTGCGCGTACTGTCCGAGGCTTCCGGTCCATTCGTTCGCGGGCAGGTTCCATGCCATCGAGACGAAGCCCGAGCAGTCCTGCCGGTAACCGTCGGACCAGTACGCGGACATGCTGTACGGAACCTTCGCCGCGACCCATCTCTCGGCCCGTTCGATGATGTCCGCACGGGTGATCACGCGGGCCGTCGACGGGGGCGAGGGGTCCGCGGGGTCCGCGGGATCGGTCGTCCGGCCGTCAGGGCCGTACAGCGGCCCCCTCGGCCCCTGCGGGGTGGCGGGCTCCTCGCCCGCGGGGGCACCCAGGACTCCGGGAAGGCCGGGCCGGCCGGCGGTGTGCGGAGCGGCCGGGGCGGCCGGGGCGGGGACCGCGTACGCGCCGATCACCGTCGATGCCGCGGCGGCGGCCACGACGACGGGACGGAACACGTACGGCCGGCCGGCCGTACGGCCGGCCGGCGAGCGGGGAAGGGCGGGTGCACGCCGCCCGTGGACACAGCCGGGGCAGTCGCAGTCGCTCGCGGGATCGAACTCCTCGAACACCGGAGGCTCCATGCGCTCCCCGCACATCCCGCCATCCGAGCGGTCCGAGCGGTCCGAGCGGTCCGAGCGGTCCATGCGATTCCCCTCACAGTTCCGGCCACACGCCCGATCACACGCCCGGCGAAATACGTCACGTCTGTGCACAAATGTCAGCTTCTCAACTGTCCACGGAGCACGCATCCTGACGGTCCGAAGGATGTAAGCGCGTCAGCACGGGCACCGACGGCGGGCGGAATCCGGGGTTCCGACCCGACGGGTGGTCGGGAGTACCCCGCGGGGTCCGGTACAGTTGCGGGGTCAGCGAGCGCCGCTAGCTCAGTTGGTTAGAGCAGCTGACTCTTAATCAGCGGGTCCGGGGTTCGAGTCCCTGGCGGCGCACCGACAGTGACGGGCCCCTCGCGATCGAGGGGCCCGTCACTTTTTGGCCGGAAACCCTCTCGCACCCCTTGAACGTCTCCCCTTCACCGCACGTATGGAACATGAGCCCCACGTGACTCACTCAGCCGTCACAATGGGATCATATGACCGATGCGCGCCAAATTTCACACCTTGCGATCATGATGAAACCCGGCCAACCTGGTTCCTTCACGATGCTGCGGGTTCGCGGCTGTTGGGGGGCGAAAGACCGGTTGCGGACGGTGCGGGACAAGGTGTCCCGCCCTCCGGGTGACGCTGCGGGGGACGCGTCATGCAACCGTAGGGAGCGCTGTGCCGTGTCTATATGGTGTGGGTGACGTGGTGACAGCGGTCCACCATTGACACGCCCGGGAAGGTCGAGGGGGACCGGCCACGGGCGGAAAGAAGCGACGAAACACGCGGCGGGGCCGTGTGTGGGGGGATGACACTCATGACGTCGACGCCGTCGGGCGCCCAAAGGGACGACGACCCGTCCCAGACCACCCAGCTCAGGGTGCCTGCGCACCGGACCGGAAACACGGGCGCTTTCCGCCGGATCAAGAAGACGCTGCCGAGATACGACTACGAGCACTACAGCCGGCTCGCGGGTCCCCTCACCCAGCCCGATCCGAACAAGCCGTACACGGTGCAGTACCGCTCGCTGATCTCGCAGGAGCCGCACCGCATCCGCATCATGCTGATGCTGGCCGCGGCCCCCCTGCTGTCGGTGGTACTGCTGGTGTGGCTGCTCCAGCCCACGCACTGGACGGAGCGCGACTACCCGGCGTTCGACTGGCTGCCCGCACTCGACATCGTGATGCTCGTCTCGATCGGTCTGATCGAGCTCTTCCGCTGCATGAACGTGCTGTCCAACGCGCACGCCACGCTGGTCGCCCGCGACCCGGTCCCCGTCGTGCCCGAGACCGGCACCAAGGTCGCCTTCCTCACCTCCTTCGTGCCCGGCAAGGAGCCGCTGGAGATGGTGACGAAGACCCTGGAGGCGGCGGTCAAGATCCGCCACCGGGGCACCATGCACGTCTGGCTGCTCGACGAGGGCGACGACCCCGAGGTGAAGGAGGTCTGCGCGCGCCTCGGTGTGCACCACTTCTCCCGCAAGGGCGTCGCGAAGTGGAACCAGGCCAAGGGCCCGCACCGCGCCAAGACCAAGCACGGCAACTACAACGCCTGGCTCGACGCGCACGGCGACGACTACGAGTTCTTCGCCTCGGTGGACACCGACCACATTCCGCTGGCGAACTACCTGGAGCGGATGCTCGGCTTCTTCCGCGACCCGAACGTCGGCTTCGTCATCGGCCCGCAGGTCTACGGGAACTACGACAACTACGTCACCAAGGCCGCCGAGTCGCAGCAGTTCCTCTTCCACGCGCTCATCCAGCGGGCCGGCAACCGCTACGGCTCGCCCATGTTCGTCGGCACGTCCAACGCCGTGCGCATCAAGGCGCTCAAGCAGATCGGCGGTCTGTACGACTCGATCACCGAGGACATGGCGACCGGCTTCGAGATGCACCGCGCCAAGAACCCGGCGACGGGCAAGAAGTGGCGTTCGGTCTACACCCCGGACGTGCTCGCGGTCGGTGAGGGCCCCAACGCCTGGACGGACTTCTTCACCCAGCAGATGCGCTGGTCCCGGGGGACGTACGAGACGATCCTCAAGCAGTACTGGAAGGGCTGGTACTCGCTGCCGCCGAGCAAGCTCTTCAACTACACCATGATGATCATCTTCTACCCGATGTCGGCCCTCAACTGGATCCTGGCCGCACTGAGCTGTGCGCTGTTCCTGGGCCTGGGCGCCTCGGGTGTGAACATCGACCCCGCGGTCTGGCTGATGCTCTACGGCAACGCCTCCGCGCTCCAGATCGGCCTCTACATCTGGAACCGCCGCCACAACGTCTCCCCGCACGAGCCGGAGGGCTCCGGCGGTGTGGCCGGTATGGTCATGTCCGCGCTGTCGGCGCCGCTCTACGCGAAGGCGCTGATCGACTCCGTCCTGCGCCGCAAGAGCAAGTTCGTGGTGACGCCCAAGGGCGACTCGGCCAGCCCGGACACCTGGTTCGGCACCTTCCGGTACCACTGGTACTTCATCCTGATCTTCGGTGGCTCCCTCGCCGCCGGTTTCGTCTACGGACACGCGCACCCGGCGATGGTCATCTGGGCGATGTTCGCCCTGCTGATCACGGCCGCACCCATGTTCGTCTGGCGGCACGGCATGCGCCAGGACAGGAAGAAGCCGCCCGGCGCCCACGCGTCGGGCCGGCTCCCGGCCGACCGGCCGGCGGCGGAGCCACCGAAGGACTTCGCCCACGAGCCCGCGACCCAGCAGCTGCAGGCGATCCCGCGGGTGCAGCAGCAGGCACAGGCTCCTGATCAGGATCAGGGGCAGCAGTACCAGGCTCAGGCTCAGCAGTACGGGCAGCAGTACGCCCAGCAGCAGCCGCACGCCGCGCACGGCCGGCAGGACCGGCCCAGCTGGGCCGCCTCCCACGGCGGACCGGCGGGGCCGGGAGAGCCAGGAGGCTCCGCGGGGCCAGGAGCCCCAGCGGGGCCGGGTGGACCGGGCGGAGCGACAGGTGCCGGGAACAGCTCCGGCAGTGACCAGACGATGCAGATCGCCCTGGGTGGACTTGGGGGACGTAAGGAATGAACGACCGTGCAGGCCGCCGCCGCGCCCGTCGGATCGCGATAGGCACCACGGTGGTACTCGCGCTGGCCGGCATGAACGGGCCGTGGCTGTACCGCTTCGGGTCCGAGAAATACCACCAGTACAAGATCAACAAGCCGGAGTACAAGGCGGAGAACGGCCGCTGGGAGGTCGTCGAGTTCCCGGAGGAGTACCGCCAGAACACCATTCACGCGGCGCTGCTGCACACCGGCAAGGTGCTGCTCGTCGCGGGTTCCGGCAACAACAAGGACAACTTCGACGCCAAGCAGTACGACACCCGTATCTGGGACCCGGTCAAGAAGACCATCAAGAAGGTGCCGACGCCGACCGACCTGTTCTGCACCGGCCACACCCAGCTCGCCAACGGCAATCTCCTGATCGCCGGCGGCACCAAGCGGTACGAGAAGCTCAAGGGTGACGTGACGAAGGCGGGCGGCCTGATGGTCGTCCACAACGAGAACCCGGACAAGCCGATCACCCTGCCGGCGGGCACCAGGTTCGCCGGCAAGGAGAACGGCAAGACCTTCGTCTCGAAGGACCCGGTGCTCGTCCCGCGCGCCACGAAGAACTTCGACAAGGAGACCGGCGAGTTCCTGGGCAACACCCCGGGCTACGGCCGTACCTACGTCGAGGCGCAGAAGGAAGGCGCCAAGTACCAGACCGGCACGCAGGACAACTACACCGTGCGGGGTCTCAGCGGTGAGGACGCGCAGAACACGTACGGCATCGCCGAGAAGCTCGCCCTGGACAAGAAGGACTTCCAGGGCATCGACGACGCCTTCGAGTTCGACCCGGTGGCGGAGAAGTACATCAAGGTCGACCCGATGAAGGAGGCCCGCTGGTATCCGACGCTCACCACCCTGAGCGACGGCAAGATCCTCAGCGTCTCCGGCCTCGACGACATCGGCCAGCTCGTCCCGGGCAAGAACGAGGTCTACGACCCCGAGACCAAGAAGTGGACCTACACGGACACGGTCCGTCAGTTCCCGACCTACCCGGCGCTGTTCCTCATGGAGAACGGCAAGGTCTTCTACTCGGGCGCGAACGCCGGCTACGGCCCCGCCGACGTGGGCCGCGACCCGGGCATCTGGGACGTGGAGACCAACAAGTTCACCAAGATCCCCGGCCTGAGCGACGCCAACATGCTGGAGACGGCCAACACCGTGCTGCTGCCCCCGGCGCAGGACCAGAGGTACATGGTGATCGGCGGCGGTGGGGTCGGCGAGTCCCGGCTGGCCAGTGAGAAGACCCGGATCGTCGACCTCAAGGCCGACAGCCCCCGCTTCGAGGACGGCCCCTCGATGGACAAGGGCACCCGCTACCCGCAGGCCTCGGTCCTGCCCGACGACAGCGTGCTGATCTCGGGTGGCTCGGAGGACTACCGGGGGCGCGGCGACTCCAACATCCTCGAGGCGCGGATGTACGACACGGCGAAGAACGAACTCAAGCGCGTCGCCGACCCGCTGGTGGGCCGCAACTACCACTCCGGCTCGATCCTGCTGCCCGACGGCCGCGTGATGTTCTTCGGCTCGGACTCCCTCTACGGCGACAAGGCCAACACCAAACCGGGCACGTTCGAGCAGCGCATCGAGATCTACACGCCGCCGTATCTCTACGGCGAGAACGAGCAGCCCGACCTGTCGGGCGGCCCGCAGACCATCGAGCGCGGCGAGTCCGGCACCTTCACCTCGAAGGACGCCGCGTCGATCAAGAAGGTCCGGCTGATCCGGCCGAGCGCCTCGACCCACGTCACCGACGTGGACCAGCGCTCCGTCGCCCTCGACTTCGAGGCCGACGGCGACAAGCTGACGGTGACCGTGCCGGAGGGCCGGAACCTGGTCCAGGCGGGCTGGTACATGATGTTCGCCACCACCGCGGACGGGACACCGAGCAAGGCCCAGTGGGTGCGGGTGCCGTAACCGGCAGCCCGCCCGGCGCGTACGGGCACACGCTTAGGGGGCGCCCTCCGTCATGGAGGGCGCCCTCTGCGCGCGTATGCGGTATGCGGTGCGGGTCGTGCGGTGTGTGGTGTGTGGTGTGTGGTGTGTGGTGTCAGTCGCTGGCCTTGGCGAGCTTCACCGCGTAGTCCCCCCACCACTGGCCGGCCTTCGGGCCGCCCTTGCACTCGCCGTCCGACTCGCCGGGCCGCTTCACCCACAGATACGCGTCCACCAGCGGGTCCGCGGTCTTGGTCGTCGGCGTCTCGCCGAGGGCACGGCCGGGCGGGTTGCACCAGCGCTCGGCCGCGTCGCCCCCGGTGTACGGGCCGTTGCCGTTGCGGCTGGTGTCCACGACGAAGGGCTTGTTGCCGACCTTGGCGGAGAGCTGCTTGCCGTAGGCGATGGACTCTTCGGTGGAGTAGAAGTTGGAGACGTTCACCGAGAAGCCGTCGGCCTGGTCGATGCCGGCCCACTTGAGCGGCTCGAAGATCTGGTCGGGGTCGCCCCAGCCCGCGTTGCCCGCGTCCAGGTACACCGTGGTGTTCTTCAGGCTCTTGAGCTTGGCGACGGCACCGCTGAGGACGTTGTAGCGCTCCTCGTGGAACCTCTCCGGTGTGCAGCCGTCGACCAGGTGGAGCACCGCGTCGGGCTCCAGGACCACGGTCGCCGCCCGGTCCCCGATGCCCTTGGCCACACTGTCGACGAAGGCGCGGTAGGCGTTGCCGTCGGCGGCACCGCCCTGCGAGTACTGGCCGCAGTCGCGGTGCGGGATGTTGTAGAGGACCAGCAGCGCGGTGCGGCCCGCCTTGTCGGCCGCCTCGGTGAAACCGCGGGCCTGCTCCTCCGGATTCTCCGGGCTGATCCACTCGGCGGCGGGCTGCTCCGCTATCTTGCGGATCTGCTCGGCCTCCGCCTTCTTCCCGTCCCTCTTCAGCTCGGCCATCTGCTGCGCGGCCGTGCCCTCCGGGTTGACCCAGAAGGGGTTGGCGTCCTTGGGCTGCTGCGTGATCTCCGCGCCGGCCGCCCTGTCCGGGCCGTCCCCCTCGTCGTCGCCACCGGAGGAACACGCTGTCATCAGCAGCGCTGCCCCCAGTACCGCTGCCGACGTCCGCCTCCCGGCGAACGCCCCGACCGCCCTGCTGCCGTACATCCAACCCCCCTTGGGTGCACGTGTTCCGTGCGTGCGTGCCGAGCCCCAATCCTGACATACGCCCTGCGGCAGCCACGAGGTCGGCTCGCTCTTGTCCGCGAGCTGTTACAGCCGTCGTACGGTGGTGGGCCACCTGGGGCGATCACGGAACGCGACCGGAAACGGATGGGCGCCGACCGGCCCGGAGCCACGTCCGGGCCGGGTGAACGGGGTGCTCGGGACGGGGGCACGGTGGCGCTCAGGCGGTGGTGCCGGTCAGGTACGCGGAGACGATCACGCTCGCCGCGCAGCGGTCGCGTGCCGCGTCGAAGGCGCCGCCGCAGGTGACGATGCGCAGTTCGGCCCGGCCCGAGCGGCGGGGCCCGTGAGCCTGCTGGGCGTCGAACCCGTCGCGGGCCGGGACCTGGACGTCCTCGATCGTGAACTCGGCGACCTTGTCGTCCTCGCGGACCACCCGGATCTTCTGGCCGGGCTTCAGCGTGCTCACCTTGTTGAACACGGCGGGCCGGGTCTCGGTGTCGACGTGCCCCACCACCAGCGCGGTGCCGGACGCTCCGGGCGCCACCCCGCCCGCGTACCAGCCGACCACGTCCGGCTGGTCGAACAGCGGCGGATCGATCGCGCCCCGTTCGTCCAGGCCGCAGGACACCACCGGGGCCCGGACGTCCAGGCCGGGTATGTCGAGGCGCCGCGGCAGCGCCTCGCCCAGCGGGCGGTGGGCGGGCGGGAGTTCCCCCTGGGGCGGCCGGCCGGCGGCCGCCATGTCACCGGTGGAGGGCCCCGTTCCGCCGGGCCACAGGTCGGTCGCCTCCCGGCTCCACAGCCAGAGCACAAGCAGCAGCACCACCCAGGCCACACCGGTGGGCAGCCGCCCCGGGCATACCGGCTGCACTGAATGTCCCGGCCGCCTCGGCTGCCTCGGCTGCCTCGGCCGTCCCGGCCGTATCTCGTCGTGATCGGACACCGTCGGCCGCCTCAGCCGGTCGTTCCGCGGCTCCGCCGGACGCGGCTGCGTACGACGGCTCCCGCCGCGGCTGCCACGAGGAACAGTCCGGTCACCGCCCGCAGCACGGCGCCCGGCCCGCCCTCGCCGGTGCCGGAGTCGGTACCCGTGCCCGGGCCGGCCGCGGCCAGCGGGGCGCTGTCGCCACCGCCCGCGGCGACGGGAGCGCCGGGCGAGGCGGGGGCGCCGGGCGAGGCGAGGGCGCCAGGCGAGGCGAGGGCGCCGGGGGCGCCAGGGGCGCCAGGGGCGCCGGGCGAGGCGTGGGCGGTCGGCTCGGCGGCCTCCGGCTTCGACGGTTCGGCCGTCACGGCGGGTCGGTCGCGGGCGGGGGCGACCTTGATCGTGCCTTGGCGGGTCCGCTCGCCGCAGTTGACCAGCACGGGGTACGTGCCCGCGGTGAGCGTGGAACGGACCCGGTTCTCACCGACGAGCACGCCGTCGGCGACGGTGAGCCGGACCTCGGAGACGAACGCCGAGGACACGGCGATCGCCGTCCGCTCGGCACACTCCGCCACCCTGAGGGTGACGTCGGTGCCGGGAGCGGGGGTCACCGGTGTCACCGAGACGCCCGTGTCGTCCACCGCGTACGCCGGCGGGGTGAGCGCGGCGACGGCCAGGATTCCGGTACAGAGAGCGAGTCGCAATGAACCCATCGTGAACCTCCAGACACCGGGAGCGTGCCCCGTCGGGTGGGGCACCGCATCCTCAGGGTGCGGCGCCTGCTCCGTACGGGTGACATCGGAGATGGAGGGGCGGGGACGCCCGGGTGATGCCCGGGCAACGCCCCCGGTGGAGGGTGTCAGACGAGGTCGACGAGGTCCGCGATGGAGTCCAGGACCTGGGACGGCCGGTACGGGAAGCTCTCGATCTGGTCCGGCCGGGTCAGGCCGGTGAGCACCAGGAACGTCTTCATCCCGGCCTCGATACCCGCCAGTACGTCGGTGTCCATACGGTCGCCGATCATCGCGCTGCTCTCGGAGTGGGCGCCGAGGGCGTTCAGTCCGGTGCGCATCATCAGCGGGTTCGGCTTGCCCGCGAAATACGGCTGCTTGCCCGTCGCCTTGGTGATCAGCGCCGCCACCGCGCCGGTCGCCGGGAGCGGGCCCTCGGCGGAGGGGCCGGTCTCGTCGGGGTTCGTGCCGATGAAGCGGGCTCCGCCGTTGATGAGCCGTACCGCCTTCGTCATGGCCTCGAAGGAGTACGTGCGGGTCTCGCCGAGGACGACGTAGTCGGGCTCGTGGTCGGTGAGGATGTAGCCGATGTCGTGCAGCGCGGTGGTCAGACCGGCCTCGCCGATGACGTACGCCGAACCGTTCGGACGCTGGTCGTCCAGGAACTTGGCGGTGGCGAGGGCGGACGTCCAGATGTTCTCGATCGGCACGTCCAGGCCCATGCGGCGCAGCCGGGCGTGCAGGTCGCGCGGGGTGTAGATCGAGTTGTTGGTGAGGACCAGGAAGGGCTTTCGGGAGTCGCGCAGCTTCTTGATGAAGGCGTCGGCGCCCGGGATCGGCACACCCTCGTGGATGAGCACCCCGTCCATGTCGGTGAGCCACGATTCGATCGGCCTGCGGTCTGCCATGTGCGGGATCTCCTGCCTTGCGCGGTCCTGCGGGCGCTCCAGCCTAGACATGCCCGGATCTTGGGGGAACGGCCGGTGCGACTCGGCTCGGCTCGGTTGGGCATGGGTGGGTGCGGTTGGGGGCGGGTGGGTGCGGCCGTCGGGCAGGGTGGGCGGGGGCGGGGCACTGCCGGGGTCAGTGGCG
>NZ_JBHSPC010000167.1:0-28249 GCF_042656345.1 Streptomyces incanus | reverse complement strand
GGGGGGGGGGGCACTGCCGGGGTCAGTGGCGCCTGCGGGCGGCTCGCAGCAGGGCCAGGCCTCCGGCGAACAGGGCCGCCGCGGCTGCGGTGAGGACTGCGGCAAGGATCCCGCCGGCGTCGGTACGGCTGCCGGTGCGGGCGAGCTCCTCGGGGAGGGGGGACGGGGAGGAGACAGGGATGTCCCGGGGGGTGGAGGCGGTCGGGGCAGTGGGGGTGCTGGGTGCGGTGGCGTGGGGGCCGGCGGCTTCGGCTTCCGCCGCGGGATTCGTTCCGGGGGCTGCCCTGGAGCCCGTCTCGATGCGGAACCGGTACTCGTCCGACTGTCCGACCCAGTCGCCGTCGTCCTCGCGCCGCTGGACGACGGCGGCCGTGGCGACGACCTCGCCCGCCACGGCGTCGGACGTGAGGGCGAGTCGTATCTTCACGGTGAGGGTCCGGCCGGCCTCGACGGTGAACCCCCCGAAGCCCGCGGCGTCGTCGGCGAGGGCACCGACGAGTTCGTCCTCGTCGGTGGTCTCGAAGCGGACGGTGTGCGGCAGTTCCCGGTCCTCCGTGTAGAACTCCAGCACCGGCTGCGAGGCCCGCAGCGCCCGCCGGTCGTCGACGAGCACGACGACCGGGTAAACGCCGCCGCAGGCACGGTCGGTGGTGTTGGTGAGTTCGAGGTACCAGATGCCGAAGCCGCCCCCGGCCCGGTAGGACTCGGGGCCGTCGTGGATGCCGGTGGTCAGCGGGAAGTCGGGCTCGTCCGCTGTGGCGCAGGCGGGCGGCGGCGCTTCCGCTCGGGCCGGGGGCGCGGTGGGAAGAATCGCGGCCACCGCCGCCATGAACAGGGACGCGGGCGTGCAGAGTCGCATGCCATATGGCCTTGCCGTCCGGCGGGCCGACACCACGGGGACACCCCGAACACCCCCCCGCACGGCGGCACGATTTCCCCCGCTCGGCGTAGCCCGCCACCCCGCCCGGCCGCGCCCTCGGTCTCCGTGCCCCGTCGTCGCCGCTATCCGTCCCCCCGCCCGAACACCGGCGCCAGTACCGACTGCGCGGCCCCCTCGGCGACCCGCTGCCCACTCCCCCAGCGTCCCCCCTGCCCGCCGCCCGAGGCGATCCGTACCGGGACGGGAGTGTCCCCGGTGCGGCGGGCGCGGGCCTCCAGGACCTCGCACACGCCTCGTACGAACGTCTCCGGGGCCGCCTCGACGATCCGGCCGCCGAGCAGGACGCGGTCGATGTCCAGCAGGCCGACCAGGTTCGCCGCGCCGGTGCCCAGCACCCGTGCCGCCTCCTCCGTGTCGCCCCTGGCCACCGCGCCCAGGCACAGGGCCTCGATGCAGCCCCGGTCACCGCAGCCGCAGCGCGGCCCGTCCAGTTGGAGAACCTGGTGGCCGAACTCCCCCGCCCCGGTCCGTGGCCCCCGGTGCACGCTGCCGCCGATCACCAGCCCCGCCCCGAGCCCCGTACCGAGATGCAGATAGGCAAAGGAACCGCCCTCGCCGCCCACGGCCAGGCCCAGCGCCGCCGCGTTGGTGTCCTTGTCGACGACGACCGGCACCCCCAGCCGCCGCGACAGCGCGTCCCGCAGCGGGAACCCGTCCCACTCGGGGAACCCGGTCACCCGGTGCAGCACGCCCCGGGCATGGTCCAGCGGTCCGGGCAGCGCGATCCCGGCGCCGAGCAGGGAGAGACGACGGCGGCGTCCGCGTACGGCAGCCCCGCCCCCCGGCTCCCCCGGCTCTCCCGGTGCCGCCGGCTCCCCCGGCTCCCCCGGCTCCCCCGGCTCCCCCGGCTCCCCCGGTGCCTCCCGTGGTTCCTCGTCCCGCTCGCCCCACAACTCCTCGACGACTCCCGCCACCCGGGTCAGTACCGCCTCCGCGCCCGCGCCCAGGTCCAGGGGGGTGTTCCGCTCCCCCACGACCGCCCCGTCGAGGTCGACCAGGACGGCCCGTAGTTCGTCCCGGTCCAGGTGCACGCCCACCGCGTGCCCGGCCTCCGGCACCAGGCGCAGGACCGTCCGGGGCTTGCCTCCGGTGGACGCCCGGCGTCCCGCGTCCGCCGCGAGGCCGTCCGCCCGCAGCCGGGCCGTGATCTTGCTGACCGCCTGCGGGGTGAGCCCGGTCCGCTCGGCGAGTTCGAGCCGGCTGATGCCCTCCGCCCCCGCGGTCCGCAGCAGGTCGAGCACGAGCGCGGTGTTGTGGCTGCGCAGGCTGAGCAGGTTGACCCCGCCCGTCGCACCCGTCCCGCCTGTCCCGACCGCCGTACCCCTGCCGCCCGGTCCGCCGTTCGTCCTGTTCACCCGCCCATTCTCTCCCGTGCTTGCACTTTGGCAACAGCGTTGCGAAAGTAGGACCATGACTGGTACTCCCCTCCGCGTCGGCCTCGTCGGCTACGGCCTCGCGGGCTCCGTGTTCCACGCCCCGCTGATCGCCGCGACCGAGGGCCTCGCCCTCGACACGGTGGTCACCTCGAACCCCGAGCGGCAGCAGCAGGCCCGCACCGAGTTCCCGGACGTCCGCATCGCGGCCACTCCCGACGCGCTCTTCGAGCGCGCCGACGAGCTGGACCTGATCGTGATCGCGTCGCCGAACAGGACGCACGTCCCGCTCGCCACCGCCGCCCTGAAGGCCGGTCTGCCGGTCGTCGTCGACAAGCCCCTCGCCGGTACGGCGGCCGAGGCCCGTGAGCTGGCGGCGCTCGCCGAGGAGCGCGGCCTGCTCCTGTCCGTCTTCCAGAACCGCCGCTGGGACAACGACTTCCTCACCCTGCGCAAGCTGGTGTCCGAGGGCGCGCTCGGTGACGTGTACCGGTTCGAGTCCCGCTTCGAGCGCTGGCGGCCGGAGCTCAAGGGCGGCTGGCGGGAGTCCGGCGACCCGGCGGAGATCGGAGGCCTGCTCTACGACCTCGGCAGCCATGTCGTCGACCAGGCGCTCGTCCTCCTCGGCCCGGTGACCTCCGTGTACGCCGAAGCGGTCGTCCGCCGCGAGGGCGCGCGGACGGACGACGACACCTTCATCGCGCTCACGCATGCGAACGGCGCCCGCTCCCACCTCTACGTCTCCGCGACCACGGCCCTGCTCGGCCCGCGTTTCCGCGTCCTGGGTTCCGAGGCGGGGTACGTCAAGCACGGCCTCGACCCCCAGGAGGCCGCCCTGCGCGACGGCCTGCGCCCCGGGACCGACGGGGGCGCACCGTGGGGCACCGAGCCCGAGAAGCTGTGGGGCCGCGTCGGTTCCGGGGAGTCCCCGGTGACCGGCGGCGGACGCCCCGTACCGACCCTGCCCGGCGACTACCCCGCCTACTACAGGGCCGTGGCGAAGTCCCTCCTGGAGGGCGGCCCCAACCCGGTGACCGCACAGGAGGCCGCCGCCGCACTCGACGTACTGGAGGCGGCCCGCCGTTCCGCCGACGAGAAGGTGACGGTGACGCTGTGACGCAGCCCGCACCCACCCCCACCGTCGAGGAGCTGGAGGCGCAGGAACGCCGTCTGGTGTTCCGCCGGTTCACCCACGAGGACGCCTGGGCGCTGGGTTCCCTGCTGGTGGAGATGGCCCGGGAGCGGCAGGCCCCCGTCGCCGTCGACATCCACCGCGCCGGCCAGCAGCTCTTCCACGCGGCGCTGCCCGGCTCGGCCCCCGACAACGACGCCTGGATCACCCGCAAGCGCCGGGTCGTCGAACGGTACGGTGCCGCGTCGTACCTGGTGGGTGCCCGGCACCGCGCCAAGGGCACGACGTTCGAGGAGTCCTCCCGCCTCGACCCCGACACCTACGCGGCCCACGGTGGTTCGTTCCCCATCACCGTCGAGGGCGCGGGCGTGATCGGCGCCGTGACGGTCTCCGGTCTCCCCCAGCTCGAGGACCACCGGATGGTGGTGGAGGCGCTGGAACGGTTCCTGGCACGGCTTTAGTGCTCTTGGGGGAAGCCGGGAACCGTCCCGGGACGCCCTCCGGTCGGGACATGCTGTACGCGCGACGATCAGGGACAGCACCCACCCCGTCCGGAGGGATCGGAACCGATGAGCGACACCACAGGCCTTTTGCAGGAGACCGTCGGCCGGTACGGCATCTGGAGCATTGGACTCCGCTCGGAGGAAACGACCCGGCGCGGCGAACTCGCCGAGTCCGTCGCCGAGTTGGAGGAACTCGGATACGGAGCCGTCTGGCTGGGCGGCAACAGCACCGCCCGCAACGCCGCTCCGCTGATCGAGGCGACCCGGCGGATCGTCGTCGCCACCAGCATCCAGAGCGTCTGGCAGCAGGACCCCGCCGGCACCGCGGCGGAGTTCACCGAGCTGGAAGCCTCCCACCCCGGCCGCTTCGTGCTGGGCCTGGGAGTGAGCCACGGCCCGCGCGTGGAGCAGTACCGAAAGCCGTACTCGACGATGGCCGGTTACCTGGACCGGCTCGACGAGCTCGACCGGTCCGGCAAGGGCGGCGTACCCGCCGGGCGCCGCGTGCTCGCCGCCCTCGGCCCGAAGATGCTGGAGCTGTCCCGGAACCGGGCGGCCGGCGCGATCCCGTACCTGGGCACGCCGGGCCACACCGCGCGGGCCCGCGACATCCTGGGCGAAGCCTCCCTGCTGGCCCCGGAATTCAAGGTCGTCCTGGAAACCGACCCGGCCCGCGCCCGCACGGTGGCACGCGCCTACCTCGCCCCCTACCTGGAGCTGCCGAACTACACCGACAACTTCCTGCGCCTCGGCTTCACCGAGTCCGACGTCACCGACGGCGGCAGCGACCGCCTGATCGACGCACTGTTCGCCTGGGGCGAGGACACCCGCATCCGCGACCGCATCGAGGCGTTCCACACGGCGGGCGCGGACCACGTGGCACTCCAGGTGATCACCGACGGCCCACGCGACGCCCTGCCGAGGCAGGAGTGGCGCAGGCTGGCCTCCCTGCTGGGGTGACCTTCGGAAACTGATGCGTCTGGCAGATCCTCTTGGGTGGCGAGGTCCGGCGGAGGGGAGCCACGGCGGAACAGCCGCAGCTCCTCACGGACGGGGATCTCGGGTTCAGGCGCGCCAGATCAGCACGATCAGGCTGAAGAACGCCAACAGGCCCATCGGAACCAGGAAGGGGGAAACACCGGGTCGGCGGGAAGCCGAACGGGACAGGGCGGCGATGATCCTGGCGTTCGCGAGGGCCGCCGACAGCCAGAACACCGTCCACAGCGGTTCGAACAGCCAGGCGGGCGCCTCGTGGTAAAAGCTGTGGCCCAGCAGCCACTCCTCGACGTGGCTCAGGGAGATCATCACGAACACCGCGAACGTCCAGGGCATACAGAGGATGACGGCCAGGAACCGCACCGTCCAGCTGGAGTCCACCAGGCCGAGGCCCCCGGCCGATGCCCAGATCGCCAGGACGGCGACGATGCCGAGGTAGACCCGTGAGGTCCAGTCGCTTGTCGCATCCTCTATGACACGACGGATTTCCCATGTGCCGGCCACCAGCAGTCCTTTACTCAAGATGATCCCCTGGGGACCACCCGGTGCCGGGTGGCCCCCAGGGCCGCTCAACGGTTTTCGGTAGACGCCCTGGCTACCAGATGCGCCGTCTCAGGTTGCCGGCCGGCTTGCTCCGGGTGTTGTACGCACCCTTCCTGTACATGAACCCTGGGATGGGCCCGCCTCCGCGAGGGTTGCCGAGCGCGTCACCGGTGGAGCGCGGCCCGCTCCACCACACCCCACGCCATGCTGGTGACCACGTACAGCGCGGCGGCGAGCGGGACCACGGCCACGGTGACGAGCGTGAAGAACGACAGGAACGGCATCACCTTGACCGCCGCCTTCATTCCAGGCACCTCGGCCTGCCCCGCGTCACGCCCGCCACGGCCACCTGTACCCGTACGTGTACCGGCACCCGTCCCCGCTCCTGTAGCGGCCAGGACCGAGTGCGCGGCCATCGACCGCCGAGTCAGCCGGTAACTGAAGGCGGCGACCGCCACGACGACCGCGAACAGTCCGACGTACACGAGCCCTGCCCCGTCGAACGGGCCCCCGCCCGCGAGCGCGTCGGCCCAGCGCCCGCCCAGCGGCGCGGCGAACAGCTCATGGCCCAGCAGTTCGTTGGGCCGTCCGCCGATCGTGGCGTTCGAGAACAGGTAGAACAGCACGAAGAAGGCGGGCAGTTGGAGGAGGCTCGGCAGGATTCCGGCCAGCGGCGACACCTTCTCCCGGGTGTGCAGGTCGAGGAGGGCCCGTTGGAGCCTCTCGGGATCGCGGCCGTGCCGACGCCGCAACTCGGCGATCCTCGGCTGGAGTCGGGCCCTCGCCCGCTGTCCGCGCGCGGCGGCCCGGGAGAGGGGGTGGACGAGAAGGCGTACGAACGCGGTGAACAGGACGATCGCGGCGGCGGCCGCGGAGAGGCCGAACAACGGCTGGAGCAGGTCGGCCAGTTGCCCGACCAGGTTGGCGAAGACGGACATGGGTGAGCCCTCCGGGGGTCTCGTCGTGCCGGAACGGATGAACGCGATGACGGCATGACGACCCGTGCGCGGGCAGGCGCATGGAAACGTGCTGGAAGCGCTGAAGGACGAGAAGTGCCCTGTGGACGGAAGAAGAGCCCTACAGCTGACGTATGTGACGCATGTGCCCTACGCGGCGGTCGCCGGGAGGGCGTGCCCGGGAGCTCTGGGCCGGGTGCGGCCCCTGGCGTCGGGGTCGCGCTGCGGCAGGAAGGCGGTACGCCGGTCGCGGTCGCGGAGGGCCGTACGCACCCGGGTGGGCGGCACGGCGGGCGCGCAGCGCGCGAGGACGACGGCGCACACGGTGAGCGTGACAGCGGCCGCGGTGGTCGCGGCGAGCGCGACGGTGCCGGAGAGCCCGGAGAGGCCGCCGGCGACCGGCAGCACGAGCAGGACGACCTGGAGCAGCGGGAGCAGCACGGCGACCGCGGAGAAGGCTGCGCGCACGTCGTCCCGACCGCGGATCGCGGTACGGATCGCGGTACGGATCACTGATGCCCCCTCCCTCGTCCCCCGCCGGCCCGGGCTACCGGCCCCGACCGGTCCCGTCCTGTACTGCCCTGTCGTGCTCTGTTCACCGTCCCAACGTGCGGGACCGGCGGAACAGTTCCGCGGGCGCGGCATTCACCGTGGCGGCGCGTGGGCGGTGCGGGCACCCCGGTTCCGCACTGGAACACGGTGACGACGGGCAGCGACGACCTCTGCACGGCCCACTCCGACATCCGTCTGACCGGCACCTCGGTGAGCGTGCCGTTCGCGGCGAAGTCGGTGCAGACACTGCGGCTCGACGGGGTCACGGTGCAACCGGCACGTCCCCGCCGCCCCCTCGCGGTCCGCCCCCGCCGCCCCCTCGCGGTCCGCCCTCCGGCCTACACGATCGGGGCCGGGAGGGCGGACCGCGCCGCTGTCACACGGTGAACCGGTGGCTTCCCGATCCCACCTCGAAGACGGCGAAGCCGTCCTCCGCACGCACGAAGGTTCCGTGGGTGTGCTTGACGCGCTTGGGGTTGTCCGTCGGGATCCACACCTCGGCGGTGGTGTTCGCCGGCACGCCGCACGACAGCCGGAAGCGGCCGGACCGTTGCTCCCAGGCGGTGGACACCGGGCCGTAGAGGGAGGTGAAGGTGGCCCGGGCGGAGGTGACCTCGCCGCCCGGGCGCGGGCGGATGACGATCTGCCGGTAGCCCGCCCGGCCCGGGGCGATGCCGGCGATGTTGGCGTACATCCACTCCCCCACTGAGCCGTAGGCGTAGTGGTTGAAGGAGTTCATGCCCGGGGACTGGAACTCGCCGTCCGGCTGGAGGGAGTCCCAGCGCTCCCACATGGTGGTCGCGCCCTTGTCCATCTGGAAGCCCCAGCTCGGGAAGGTGCGCTGGTGCAGCAGGCGGTAGGCGACCTCGGTGTGGCCGGTGTCGGTGAGGACGGGCAGCAGGCGCGGGGTGCCGAGGAATCCGGTCGACAGGTGCCAGTCCCGCGCTTCAATGAGGGCGACCAGGCGGTCGGCCGCGGCCGCGCGCAGGGCGTCCGGGACCAGGTTCATGGACAGGGCGAGGACGTAGGCGGTCTGGGTGTCTCCCTTCACCCGGCCGTCGGCCGTCACGTACGCCCTCTCGAACGCGGTGCGTACGCGTGCGTGGAGGTCGGCGTAGGGTGCGGGATCCTTCCCCAGTTCCTTCGCGATCCGTACCGCGAGGTCGGCGCTGTGCGCGAAGTAGGCGGTGGCGATGACGTCCTTGGGCGTCTCGTCGGACACGTTCAGCCAGTCGCCGTATCCCTCGGCCGGCCGCAGCAGGCCGGTGCTGTTCTTCTCCAGGTGACGCAGCCAGGCCTGGACGGACGGCCAGGCGTCTTCGAGGACCTGCCGGTCGCCGTATGTCCCGTACAGGGCCCACGGGACCGTGACCCCCGCGTCTCCCCAGCCCGCGACGCCCTTGCCGATGTCGCCGACCTGCGGGGCCACGTCCGTGAACGCGCCGTCGGACGCCTGTGCGTCGCGGAGGTCGACCAGCCACTTGGTGAGGAAGCGGGCGGACTCCATCGTGTAGGTGGCGGTGGGCGCGAAGACGTTGATGTCGCCGGTCCAGCCCAGTCGTTCGTCACGGGCCGGCGTGTCCGTCGGGATGGAGAGGAAGTTGCCGCGCTGCCCCCAGGTGATGTTGCGGTGCAGCTGGTTGAGCATCGGCACGTCGGTCTCGAAGGTGAGCGTGAAGGGTGCGGAGGTGTGCATGACCCGCCCGGTCACGGCCGACGCCGGCGGCGTGCCGGGGAATCCGGTCACCTCGACGTAGCGGAAGCCGTGGAAGGTGAAGCGCGGCTCGTAGACCTCCGTACCGGTCCCCTTCAGGATGTAGGTGTCCGTCGCGGCGGCCGACCGCAGGTTGGCGGTGTAGAGGGTGCCGTCGGGGTTGAGGACCTCGCCGTGCCGCAGCCGCACCGCGGTGCCCGCCTTACCCGACACGCGCAGCCGCACCGAGCCGACCATGTTCTGGCCCAGGTCGAAGACGAAGACGCCCGGCTTGGGTTCGGTGACCTTCTGGGTGCGGAGTTCCTTCTCGATGCGTACGGGGCCGTCCACCTGCGCGACGATCCGCGGCGGGGCGGCGGCGTCGGTGCCGCGTACCGGTGCCCAGGCTCCGTCGTCGAATCCGGGCGAGGTCCACCCGGCCGTCTCCTTGCGGGCGTCGTAGGTCTCGCCCGCCAGCAGGTCGGCGGAGATGATCGGCCCCTGGGCGGCACGCCAGTCGGGCCCGGTGGTGATGCGCTCGCTCGTCCCGTCGGCGTACTCGACCTCCAACTGCGCCAGCAACCCTGGGTGTTCCCCGTACTGGTGCGGCCCGAACCAGCAGATGTTGCCCGCGTACCAGCCGTGGGCGAGGTGGACGCCGAGGGCGTTGGCTCCCGGGCGGAGCGCGTCGGTCACGTCGTAGGTCTGGTACTGCACGCGCTTGTTGTAGTCGGTCCAGCCGGGTGCCAGTTGATCGTTGCCCACCCGCTTGCCGTTGAGGTGGGGTTCGTACACGCCGAGGGCCGTGGCGTACAGACGGGCGCGTGCGACCTTCTTGCGCGGCAGCCTGAACTCGTGGCGGAGCTGGTGGGCGGCGAACAGCACCGGCACGACCTCGCCCCACGGCCCGGCGCCCCAGGCGGCGGCCACCTTGGCGGCCTGCCACCCGGTGTCGTCGAAGTCCCGCTCGCGCCAGTCGTCGGCCGGCTCCCGGTCGGTGGACTTCCACGCGCCGTCGGTGACGATCCTGCGCTCGCCGGAGGCCGTGGTCAGAGCGAGCACGCCGATGAGGCCGGCGGGGCCGACCGTGCGGTTGGTCGCGGAGACGGCCAGGATGTTCGTGCCGGAGCGTAGGTGCTCGAGGACGTCGATGACGTCCGGGCGGCGCCATCTCCGCTCGTCCGAGTCCAGGGCGGTGCTCGCCACTTCGGTGCCGTTGACGGAGGCGACGTAGGCGTCGTCCGCGCTGAGCACCAGCGTGGCCGCGGTGACGGCGTCCGGGAGGTCGACGGAGAGACGGAACCACCGGGTGTCCGCCGGAACGCTCTGCGTCGGTTCGCCCTCGGGGAACCAGATCCACGAACTGCCTTCCATGGAGGGGGGTTCCGTGAGGGAGGCGGGAGCGGATATCCACCGCGCGGACCACTCGGCCTCGTCCATCAGGCCGGTCTCCCACCAGGACGGTTCGCTCCACGGCGAGACGGCTCCGCCGGCGTCCCAGACGCGCACCGACCAGTGGTAGCGCGTACGCGGCTCGAGCCGGGGTCCGTCGTAGGAGACGAGAACGGACTCGGCCGAGGCGACCTTGCCGCTGTCCCACACGTCCGGGCGGGACAGGCGGGCAACGCTCGACGCGATGCGCACCTGGTAGGCGCTCTGCCGTTGCCCCGGCGCGGTCGCGGTCAACGGCCAGCTCAGACGCGGTCGGGCCACGTCCAGACCCAGAGGCTCGCGCACGTACTCGACCGTCGGAGAGGTCACCCGTAAGGCGCTCCCTCCCTTGCGCGCGGCGGAGGGCGCGGCGGAGGGCGCGGCCACCGCCGGCGCCGCTCCTGCGGCCACGGCGCCCACCGTGGCCACGGCGCTCGCGAGGATGTTCCTTCTACTGATCACAGCGGCTCCATCAGAGAGGGGGGTGAGTCGTAGAGGTGAGTCGTAGAGGGTGGCGATCGTCGGTGAATCGATTCACGCGAACGTAAAGGGAATGCCAGAGACCCGTCAATAAGCGTGCACAGCCTTTCGCGAAGCCCACCGAGTAAACGATGGAAGCGAGGGGGTCGGCCCAATTCGGCCATGCGCAGGGAAATTGAACCCTTTCAAAATGATCAAGAAAAGGAATGACGGCGACGCGCATGCGGGCCCAAACGTCCGCCCTCGGGCAAGCCGCCGACCTGCGGCTGTCTCTTCTCTGTCACCGGTCGGCAGTACGGTGTCTCCCATGCGCCCCGACACGCCCGCCGAAAACGTCGACCACACCGCCGAAGCGGCACGCCTGGAGCGGACCGCCGGCCTGTATCCCGAGGACGCCGAAGCCCTGCTGCTCCGGGCCGCCGCCCACCTCGAACTCTCCGGCGACCGCCCCGCCGCGGCCGCCCTCTACGACCGTCTCCTGGCCTCCGAAGCGGGGCTGGAGAGTCCGTACCTGGTCCGTGCCCTGAAGGCCTCGAACCTCTGGGAGTACGACCACGAGGCGGAGGCCCGAGCCATCATCGACGGCATCCGCACCGCGGCCCCGCGCGACCCGGCCCCCTGGGTGGTCGTCGCGGAGTCCCTGGAGGCCCACGACGAGCTGGAGCAGGCACACGAGACGTTCACGGAGGCGGTACGCCTTCTGCTCACCGACGTACCGGAGCCCCCGGCCACCACCCACCCGCTCCTCTTCGGCCGCCACCGCGTGCGCAGGATGCTGGGCGCGGCGCACGACGAGTGGGACGCCCTGGCGGACACCCTCCACAGCCTGCCGGTCACCCTGGACGAACTCCACGACCCGAAGCGCGTCTGGTCGCTGGGCTCGGAGAACCCGGCGGAGCTGGAGGCGGAGATCACCCGTCTGCGAGCGGAGGTGGGCGCCTACCGCATGGCCCTGTCCCGCCCCTTCCCGGTGGCGGTCCTCCACTGGCCGGCGGACGAACTGACCGAGCTCCTGGAGGCGTATCCCTCCCTCGCCACCGAATACCCCTCGCACGAGGAGCACCTGGCCACGATAGAGACGGCCCTGCGCGAACTCGCCGCCTCCGGCACCCCCAACCTGGGCATCGTCACCGGCACCGTCCCCTCGTACGAGGCCTTCGCCGCCTCCGAGGGCACCACTCCCGACGACGCCGCCCTCCTCCCCCAGTACGCCACCACCCTGGCGGCCCGGGGCCGCGCCCTGCCCTGGCCGCCGCAGCGCTCGGCCGCCTGCTGGTGCGGCTCGGGCCGCCCGTACGGGGAGTGCCACGGCGTGTGAGCGGCGGGCAGCCGAGGCGACAGCCCCGCCCCGACCGGCAAAGAACCCGACGGCCGTCGTGAGGGGTCGGGCCCGGGGCTGTCCCGTCAGCCGCGGTGGACCGGCGCGCGGCGTCGGATGCGGTGCGTCGCAAGGCGCAGGAGCGTCCGCGTACGTCCGCGTACCGGATGTACGCGGACGCTCCGACCGCGCGGCGAGGCGCCGTGGCCGGCGTCGTGCGCCCGCCGGGGGTTGGGGGCTGTTGGGTGACGGGGCAGCCCTCAGTGCTGAAGCTTTGAGGTGAGTTTCGCCTGCATCTTCTGTGTCGCCTGACGCAGGGCTTGGGTGAGTGCCGTCTCGGACGGGGTTCCGGGGTCGTCGCGTGTGAAGCACAGACGTGCTTGCGGCCCCGAGATGGTGATGGCGATGGGCGGATAACCCTGCGGGGTGGGGAGGGTCTGCGCGAGTGCCGCGATGCCGGGCTGGGTCTCCTCGACGTTGCGCGCGTAGCCGCGCTGCCGGACGTTCTCCAGCTCCGTTTCGAGGGCCGTGCGGGTCGGGGTGAGGGTTTTCGCCCCGTGCGGGAGGGGTTCGTTGGGGTAGATCCGGTGGAGCTGGTCGGTCGTGAGGGTGGCGAGGAGCGCTCGTCCGCAGGCCGAGATGTGCGCGGGAAGGACCGTTCCCGCTCTGGCCTCGATGCGCATGTGGTGCTGTGAGGCGATGCCGTAGATGTAGCGGACCGCCTGCCCTTCGAGGACCGCGAATTCCACGGTCTCGCCGGTTGCCGCCTGCAGCTCGAGCAGGTCGTCCTGGACGAGGTGGGTGAAGTCCGTGTCGGCGTGGGCGGGGCGGGCGCTGGTCATGGCCGGGCCGAGGCGGTAGCCGGGGCCGTCGAGTGAGCGGCGCACGAAGCCGTGGGCCTCGAGGGTGGCCAGGAGCCGATGGGCGACGGAGGTTCCCACGCCCAGTTCGTCGGCGGCACGGGCGAGGGTGATGACCGGCTCCCGCTGGGCCAGTACGAGCAGTCGAAGTGCCCGGTCCACGGTCTGGAGAGTATTCACGAGTGAATGTTCCCACATACAGGGAATGATTGACTAGTCAATCCCTCATAGTGAATGCTCACGTCGTTCGCAGATGAACGCACACCGAACGGGTGTCGTGCGTGGTGCGGACTACTGGGCGCGAGAACACCCCTCTGTGCGCCCGTGACGTAAGTGGCCGTAGAGGCGTGAACCGCCGGTGAGTTCGAGTGACGTGCCGCGCAATGAGGACACCAAGGAGGGTGAAGCGATGAGAGCCAGTGAACTCGACGAGCAGGCCGAAACAGGCCAGCCGGTTGCGGCATCGGGGGGTGCGGAGGCCGGGAGCGGGACACCCGCCGCCCGGCGGGCGGTCGTCAGCGGCGCGCTGGGTTCCGCGTTGGAGTGGTTCGACTTCTCCGTGTACGGCGCGTTGTCGGCCACGGTGTTCCCGCAGTTGTTCTTCCCCGACCTTGCGCCGGGTACCGCGCTGCTGGCCTCGTTCGCGACCTTCGGCGTCGGACTGGTGGCACGCCCCCTGGGCGGCCTCCTGTTCGGCATGCTGGGCGACAGACTCGGCCGCCGGAACGTCCTCATGGTCACACTGCTGCTCATGGGCGCCGCGTCGGTGCTGATCGGCCTGCTTCCGACCTACGCCACTGTGGGCATCCTGGCTCCGGCCGCGCTGGTGGCCCTGCGCTTCCTGCAGGGCTTCGCCCTGGGGGGCGAACTGACCGGGTCGCAGCTCATGGTGATGGAGCACTCGCCGAACCGGCGTCGCGGTATCGCGGGTGCCCTGATGTCGGTGGGATCACCGATCAGTCAGGTGCTCGCCACCCTCTCGCTGACCGGCCTCGCGGCGTGGCTCACCGAGGAGCAGTTCAACGGCTGGGGCTGGCGGGTGCCCTTCCTGATGAGTGTGGCGCTCATCGCCGTCGGCTACTACATCCGGCACCGCGTCGAGGAGACCCCGACCTTCCTCGCCAGCGAGGGCAAGAGCGAGCAGCCGGCCCGCGGACTGCTGAAGCAGCACCGGAAGACGGTCACGCTGCTGGTGCTCGCCTGGGCCGCGCCGGGGGCGCTCTACTACATCATGGTCACCTTCGCCACCAGCTACCTCACGGGCGAGCTCGGATTCGACAAGAGCTCCACGTTCGGGTTGATGGTCGTCGCGAACACGATCTCCATCGGGGCGAGCCTGCTCGGCGGCTGGAGCAGCGACCGGATCGGCCGCAAGCGCGTCCTGTTCACCGGCCTCGCCATCCTGCTGGCCTTCCTCATCCCCTTCTTCCTGATCCTGAACACGGGCAACTGGTGGATGGCCGCGCTCGCCGTCACGGGCGCACTGTGCGGTGTGCAGTTCATGACGGGCTGCCAGGGCGCCTTCTACGCCGAGGCACTGCCGACCCCGATCCGGTACACCGGCTCGGCCCTCGGCCTCACCTGCGGAAACATGATCTTCGCCGCGCCGGCCCCGTTCCTCGCGACCTGGCTGATGCAGATCTCGGACAACGGAACGGCACTGGTCACCGGCTACGGGCTCCTCACGATCCTGGTGTCCGCCGTCGCCATCCGCCTGCTCCCGGACCGTACCGGCCGACAGCTCGAGGCGTGACGGGGTCCGCACCCCGCCGCCGTACCCGCTCCCGCGTTCCCCTACCTGCCTGCCTGAATCCCCCACCCGAGAGAGAGAAGCGATGACTGACGATGTGGCTCGCGCCGACAGCGTGGTGACCGAGGAGGACCTTCGCCTCCTGAGGGAACTGAAGGTCAAGGACCGGCTGCACGACCTCGAGGTCGCCTACTGCCGCGGGATCGACCGGCGTGACGCCCAGCTGCTGAAATCGATCTACTTCGAGGACGCCTTCGTCCGCCTGGGCGACATGAAGGAAGGCGGGGTGGACGAATGGGTGAACTGGATCATCGACGAGTTCAAGCCCCGGTTCGAGAACACCACCCACTACCTGCTGAACGAGTGGTACAAGGTGGACGGCAAGACCGCCGAGGGGGAGACCCACCGCCTCTCGTACCACCGGTTCG
Organism: Streptomyces incanus; assembly: GCF_042656345.1. NCBI lineage: Bacteria > Bacillati > Actinomycetota > Actinomycetes > Kitasatosporales > Streptomycetaceae > Streptomyces > Streptomyces incanus. Next base: position 13,294 of record NZ_JBHSPC010000167.1, on the reverse strand, counting down.
GTGACCCGTCACGCGAACTGATCGCCGCCAGCCGCACGTTCAACCGGTACGAGGAGCGGGACGGTGTCTGGAAGATCACCTTCCGCGAGGTGATCCGGGACTGGATCCATGAACGCCCCGTGGACCGGGAGCTGTTCACCGGCGGGTTCGCGATGGAGATGAGCGAGCCCGGCCCCGCGGACAAGAGCTACGAGGTGCTCTCGATGTTCGGCCGCGGTCCGCTGCGGCCCGAGTGACCCCCTGTCCCGTACCCGGCCACGGCCCCGCCGCCGGCCGCGGGACGAGCCCCGCGCCCGCGGAGCGACCCGCAACGCCATGAGCACCGATGACCTCGCCCTTTTCCCCCGGGGGCGGGGTCATCGGCTTTCCGGCCGCCGGAGCAGGGGGCGCGGTGCTGACGCGGTTCTGACCCCGCACGGGGAGTGCCCGGAACCGACGCGTGGCGGCTTTCGTCTCCGTGGACAGCTGACGTCGGCTCCGGGGGGCCTCAATGGTCCGTCAGTCGATGGGCGGGTTGTACATACGGCCCATCCGGCGGATCTCCTCCAGCGGGTACGGGGTCTCCCTGCTCTCGCGCTCGAACGTGCGGAAAAAGTCCGCCATCACTGCGGTGAGCGGCGCGTGTCGGGCGAGGATCGCCGCGGCCTCCGCTGGAATTTCCGTGGGACGTTCGCCTTGCGCATACGCGCGCACCTGCGCCTCACGGTCGTCTCTCCGGTATCCGTACAGGGCGGTGACCAGCCAGTTCACCAGGTAGCTGACCGAGTAGCAGCGGTCGTAGGTCCGATGCCGGTCGAAGAAGCCTGCCTCCTCCGGCGACAGCTCGAATCGGGAGGAGACCGCAAGCCCGTAGTCCGCGAAGAACAGGCGTCGGCCGTCGGTCAGGATGTTCTCGAAGTGGACGTCGAAGTGCAGGAGGCCGCGGCTGTTCATGAACGAGGTCCCGGCTTCGAGCTCCCTCTCCACCATGGCGCAGGCCCGGTCGGCGGCCTCCCCGCCGGCGTCCATCCGCTCGCCCAGCCACTGGTGCAGGTTCTGTGGGACGTACTCCAGGAACAACGCGACGCTCGCCGAGGACTGCTGGAGCGCCTCGATCCGGCGGCGCACCTGCGGTCCACCGCCCCAGTAGGCAACAGCCCGTTCGACGTCGGCCAGTTCCTCGGGCAGGGGCGTGGAGTCCGGCAGCACCCGCCAGTGGTACATCAGGGGGAAGCCCTCGTATTCCCCCGCGAGCACCCAGTTCGTCGTCATGGTGTGCACGGCGAGTTCCCTCCAGGCCCCGAAGCCCGGCGTGCCGATGGTGCCGATGCCGTACTGGCAGAAGGCCGGCAGCCCGAACAGGTTCGCCGTGGACCGGACGCTGTCCGGTTGCCTCTCCGGATCGGTGAGGGGCACCCGCTTCACGAAGACCGGTGTTCCGGCGACCTCCAGCAGGGCCGACTTGCCGCCGATGCCGGAACCGATCGGCGTGGCGACGTCCACGAGCTCGCGCAGGGCGCGATCACTGCACAGGGCCAGGGTGGTGGAAACGGCACTGTGGACGGCGCGACGCGCACCAGGCGACCTGTCAGGGCACTTCAGGGCTGCCTCCCCTGGTCGCCGGCCTCGACCCTTCCATGGCTACGCGCTCCTGCCGAGCGCGACCGCGGCTCTGTGGTGTGGCCTCCGGAGCGGGTGAAGGGCGTCCGGCATCCGTGTGTGATGACAGACCTGAACACCCACCCTCTTGCCGGCACTGTACGGGAAGAGCGACGCCACGATCAGGGGAACGCGACGACCTCGCAGGCCACCTCCGCCCATCGACTCCGAACTCGTCCGCCTGGCCTGCCTGCTGCGCCACCCGGGCGCCGTCGAACCGCGCTCCCTCGTCCCCCGCGACATCCCCGTGCGCTTCGACCCGGGCGCGATGCCGGACATCGACCGCAGGGTCCGCCGCAGCGGCACCCGCCTGCTGTTCGTCAACGGGACGCAGGACCCCTCGATCGCGGAGCCCTTCCCGCCCGGCCGCCACGACTCCCGCGTCCTGCGGGCGCCCGGCACCGACCACCACACCATCATCGCCGCCTTCCCCACCGCGGACCGCACCGAGGCCACCACCCCGGACGACACCGACCTCCTTCCCCAGTACGCCACCACCCTGGCGGCCCGGGGCCGCGCCCTCCCCTGGCCCCCGCAACGGTCGGCCGCCTGCTGGTGCGGCTCGGGCCGCGCGTACGGGGAATGCCACGGGATGACGGGGTGACGGCGGGCCCGGTCCCCTCTCCCGCCCACCGACCGGGAACGGTCTGCCGTCGGGTCAGGAAAGGGCTTTGTAGCCCTTCCAGCCGGTCGCGATCTTCGTGCGTCCGCCGAAGGTGCCCTTGCCGGTGCCGTTCTGCCGGAAGAGGTTGCCGGAGGTGTCCCGGGCGACGAGGTCGGCCTTGCCGTCGCCGGTGATGTCACCGACGCCGACGACCGCGTTGTACGAGCTGCCCCAGCCGGCGGCGACCTTGGCCCGGGACTTGAAGGTGCCCTTGCCCGTGCCGTCGAGGCGGTACAGGGTGTTCGACTTGTCCTGCACGAGCAGGTCGCCGATGCCGTCGCCGTTCAGGTCGCCGGCGCCGACCACCTTCTTGTAGCCCTTCCAGTTGCTGAAGAGCTTCACGCGGGACGACAGCTTCCCGGTGCTGGTGCCCTTGTAGAGGTAGACGGCGCCGGTGGAGGAGTTGCGGGCGATCAGGTCCGGGCGGCCGTCCTTGGTGACGTCGCCGGGCGAGGTCAGGATGTCGTACTGCTTCCAGCCGCTGCCCGTCGAGATCGTCGTGTACGGCGTGGACGGTTTGAGTGCCGCTCCGCAGGCGGGCCGGTACAGGCGCACCGTCCCGCTGCTGAACCGGACCAGGGTGTCGTTGCAGCGGTCCCCGTTCAGGTCGCCGAGCGGCACCGCCTTCACGCTCGTCGCCCAGCCGCTGCCGCTCACCTTCCCGGAGAAGGCGCCCTTGCCGGTGCCCTGCTGGAAGGTGAGGGCGCCGGAGGAGTTCAGGGTGAGCAGGTCGCCGAAGCCGTCCGATCCGGCGTGGTCGCGCAGCACCGCCGCGGCGCCGGACACCTTCACCGTCCCGGTCCTGGTCAGGGCGGTGCCCCGACCGTCGGCGGGGGTCGCGGTCAGCGTCCAGGTGTAGGCGCCGTTGGGCACGAGCCTGCCTGATCCGTCCTTGCCGTTCCACGACGCCGTCACCGCGCCGCGCACCTCACCGCCGGAGAGGGTGCGCACCGTTTTCCCGGTCGGCTTGTGCTTGAGCGCGAGCTTCCAGGATGCGGCGGGCTTGGACAGCCACCACTTCGGCCGCCACGGCGCCGCACCGCCCTTGACGTTCGCCGACCCGGCGACGACCGTGTCCGTCTGCTCGAGCGGCGACACGGGGACGCCGCTGGACACGAGGCGGATGTTGCTCTTGTCGTCGGTGTGGGCGATCAGGCCGGTGTGGGGATCGACGTCCCAGGCGTTCCAGGCGGTGGAGGACTCCACCGTGTGCGACACGGCCGTCCCGCCGCGGACGTCGTTCACCTGGAGCTTTCCCTCTTTGACGGTCACGACGAAGCCGTCGCCGAGCTCCGCACGCCCGTAGGACCCGGCCCCGGTCTTGAGGATCAGTTTCTTCCCCGTGGCGGTGTTGTGGACGCCCTGGCTCTCGGCAGAGCCCACGCAGGACCACAGCAGCCACTCCCGGACTGCCTGCAGGTCCTCCAGGAGGCAGCCGCGGCCGAACCACACGGACTCGCCGCGCTTCCCGGTGCGCAGGTCGATCGGGACCACGCTGTCGTTGCCGTCCCTGACCCACAGGGTGGTGCCCCACAGGGCCTCGGCCTGCTCCGGCACGGTCAGCACCGTCTTGCCGGTGTCGAGGTCGACGACCGCGGTCTGCGCGCCCGAGGTGCCGCCCCTGTGGGTGCGCAGGGCGACGAAGCGGCCCCCGGCCTCGCTCACCAGGTCGTACGTCCGCGACGCATCGAGCGGCGTGCCGGGCAGGGACGCCCCCTCCGCGACCACTCGGGGCTGGGGGGACGCTCCCTCGCTCCCCTGCCGTCCCCAGAAGACCGTCCGCCCGTCGCCGGTGTCGAGCATCCACACGCAGTCCTGCCACGCGCACCGTTCGTACTCGGCGGGGACGGGCCCGCGGTCGGTGTGCCGTCCGAAGGTGAGGGAGCCGGTGACCTCGACCGTCCGGCCGTACAGGCCGCTCTGATCGCGCGAGCGGTCGCGTTCCATGGTCGTCAGCCGGCCCTGCGTCAGACTCAGGGCCTGCACCGTGTTGGCCAGGGAGACCGCCTCGGAGCCGGCGACCCGCCGGGCGGTGGGGGCGCCGCCGGGACCGGCCTGGACCAGGTTCACGCCCCAGTCCGCGGTGTCGGGGCCGGCGGCCACCAGGAGTCCGCCGTCGGGGGCGGGGACGGCGGGGTAGTTCAGCGCCCTGTCCAGCAGCGTCCCCCGCACCGAGCCGTCCGGGCCCACCGCCTCGACGCGCCAGACGGGCAGGCTCCCGTCCATGCGGCCCAGCGAGGAGTCGTGGCGGGTCACGAGCAGGGTGTCGCCGACCATGCCCAGCAGCCGGCCGGTGCCCGACAGCGGCACCGTGCGGGGAGCGGCGGTCAGGTCCTGCCGCGAGTACACGGAGACGGCGGAGTCCTGCCACGACAGCAGGTGCGTGGAGGTGAGGACCACGCGCGAGTCACCGAAGGCCGTGTTGTACGGCAGCCGGACCAGCCGGCCCTCGTCGGTGTCGAGCCAACCGGTCTCCACCCGGCCGTCGACCCGGTACTGCACCAGCATGCCGTGGGCGTCGCCCACGGGGGCGTTGCTCGTGAAGACCGCGGTGATGCCTGACGGGGTGTCCGCCACGGTGCGGTGGCGCACCGCGCCGTCCTGAAGGTCGAGCAGGTGCCACTTCTCGCCGTCCGACGGCGCGGTGGTCACGACGGTGGAGCCGAGCGTGCCCTGGTAGGTGTGGCGGCCGGCGGGGAGGGGGACGACACCGGTCTCCCCGGTCGTCATGTTCCGCAACATCACGGTCCCGGCGGTGCCGTCGTGCCGGGCCACGACGTCCGAGCCGGCGCCGAACACCATCTGTCCCCGCGCCTCGGTGGCAGCGGCGTCGACCACGGTGTCCACGCCCGCGTAGGTGGTCCACAGGTGGCCGCGGCCCGGCTCGTAACGCAGGAATCCCGTGGGGCCCGCGCTCAGGACGGACGACCTCGGCACCAGGGAGGTGGCCGCCGGGACCACGACCTCCGCGGCCGGTCCGGCATGGGCGAGGGGCGACAGCGGCCCGACGCCCAGGGCCATCGCGAATGACGCGGTGGCGGCGATGCTGACACGTATAAGCGCGCGTTCGGTCACGCGGATCCTCCCCGGAGAACACAGAAGAGGCGTTGAGGAGGACGTACGACGCATCACGTGCACCACAGATGGCGAACGGCCGCCCCAAGGGCCCCGATCGTCCTCCCCCGCCAAGTCGCCGGATCGTAACACCCGCTCGCCGCACGGCCGTCGGCCCCTCACGTGCCGAGCTCCTCGGTGAGCTGCCGCCGGCCCGGGCCGGCGCGATCAGACATGTGCTCGGCCCGGCGCTGACCATGGTCGCCCTCGTCGAGACCGTGCGAGTCCTTGGTCGTGTGGACCGACGACGAGACGGTGGCTGCCTGCCACAGCAGAGATCCCGCACGTCACGGACGAGGGATCCGGACCCGTCCTCGAACCGGACCCCTCACCGCGTGCTGCTCCTCGCTAGGCCGCTCGGCGCCCCGGGTGGAAGTTGATGCGTTCGCTGACGACGGGGAAGCCGGCCTTGGCGAAGTTCGCGGCCATGGGGAAGTTGCCCTGGTCGGTCCCTCCGCTGATGAACTCCGCACCCTCCTCGACGAGGAAGTGGGTGCACTCCGCGAGGAGATCGTAGGCGTAGCCGTGACCGCGCTGTTCCGGAACGACTCCGATGAAGCCGATGGTCGGGCCGGAGGGGTTGTGGGCCGGGATGTGGACGCCTGCCAGGCCGCCCTCCGGCGTGTACGCGATCTGCCACCACTCCCGTGGGGAGGGGCACCAGTGGAAGAAGTCGAGTTCCTCCTGGGCGGCCTGGTCGAGGCCGCCCTCCTCGATGGCCCTGAGCGCGTGGGCGTCCAGAGTGACGGAGTGGATGCGGCGCAACGCGTCGAAGAACACCGTGTCGTCGGGTTCGGCGCTGAAGCGCAGGCGTCCGGGCCGCTCGGGCAGTCCTCGCTCCGGGGTCCAGCGGTACAGGAAGCGTTCCACCAGGAGTTCGTACCCGGCGGCTCGTGCGGCGGCGAAACGTGTCTCGGCGGCGGCGCGCAGGTCGGGCTCGTCCCGCCAGCCGGCAGGCAGATTGATCTCGAGTTCGACCTGCCAGGGGGCGGAGCGCAGGAGTTCGGCACCCGCCTCCTCCTCGCCCTCGGCCACGTCGAACCAGTTGATGTTGAGGGGCTCCGGGTCGTCGGGGCCGCCCCACCACGCGCCGCGTGCGACGACCTCGCCGTCGCGCAGGACGACGCGCTTCCAGTCGGGGCGGAACCGGGTGCGCCGGTGGCCTTCACGGGCGCCCAGTGGGTCGGGGAGAGCGTCGAAGAGACGGGCGTCGCTCGCGGAGAGCGCGCGGATGACCGGGTCGGTCATGGATTCCTCCGGGATACAGGCTGCTTGGCGCGCTCCCGGTCAGAAGTGACGAGCCACGCCGGGACAGCGGAAAAGGGAGCGCTGGAAAGGTGTGAACCGCACGGCACTCGCCTCCTTCCGTCCATCTCAGGGCGTGGAGCCACACAGTACGTGTTCTTCCGCGGGTCCGGCCATGGATTTCTGCGACCCTTGGAAGGAGGGGTTCGCGGGACGATGCGGAGCGCTCTCAAAGGCCTGTGGGGCCTTGATGCTCCGCTCGTAGATCGTGATCTCCATGCCTGATGCGGTGTCAACGCTTCTGTTGGCGGATGGGTAATCGAATCGGCGAGCTGTGCCTGCCGGGTGGCAGGACAGGGGCTGCAGGTGGTCTGCAGGCAGGCACTTGCAGGGCCACATCGACGCTTGACCTCAACCAGACTTGAGCTTTTAGGTTCCTTCCAAAGCCGCAGGAACCGGCCAGCGGTGCCTTTTCAAGGAGGTTCGCCGTGCCCGAGCACACCGCCCGCATCGAGATTCCCCACCGTTACCGCTATGCCGTGATCCCGCACATCATGGTCGACGACGCAGCCGCGGCGATCGATTTCTACCAGCGGGCGTTCGGCGCCCGTGAGGACTTCAGGATCGACGCTCCGGGCGGCGGAGTTCTGCACGCCGAGATCACCATCGGACGATCGACCCTGATGCTGGGCGACGCCGGCGTGAGCGAGGCGGAGGCCGCCTCCTTCGCCGCGCCGACCTCGCTCGGCGGAGGCACGTCCGTCACGCTGCATGTCTTCGTGCCGGACGTCGACAGCCTGGCGGAGCGCGCAGAAACCGCCGGCGCTGAGATCCTCCAGCCGCCGAAGGACATGTTCCACGGTGACCGCACCGTCATCCTCAAGGACCCTTCCGGCCACATGTGGGTATTTCTGACCCACATGGAAGACGTCTCGCAGGAGGAGCTTCGGCGCCGCCTGGCCACCGCCGGGTGACTGGGTGCCGTGCGCGCGGCCATCCGGACCGAATACCGAGCGTCGTACCTGACGGGACTCGCCGACCGAACTGCTCGATCATGTCCGAGCTGCTTGCCGCCGGTAGTGACCGGCCCGGGATCGGGCCTGGTGACAACCCCGCCAGTGGGACCGGTCGAGCCGGTGATCCGCGTCGTGGACGGGCCGGACGACGAGCATGACGGACAGGCGCTGGATCTCGTTGCAGGTGAGTGGGATCAGCTCACCCGGCCGGGGTGGTGGGCATGTTCGTCGGCGCGGACGGCCGCGAGGAAGGCGTGGGCGAGCATGGCCAGGGTGACCCAGCGGGACCACGAGGTGAAGCGGCGGACCTGGTGCTCGTCCAGTCCGGCCAGGCCCTTGCCGGACTGGACGGCCTCCTCCACCCGCCCTCTCGCCCCGGCGACGCGGACCAGCGCGGCCAGGGGGGCCGGGGCGGGCGACCAGCAGCGGTAGTAGGCGAGTTCATCGGGGGTGCGGTTGCGGCGGATCAGCAGCCAGTGCCTGCCTGGCCGCACTGCGGCCAGGCCCGCCCGGGCACCTTCGCGGTCAGGGCATCCGCGCGGAACTTCCCTGCAGCGGTGGCGACTTCAGCCGAGCAGGCGACCGCAAGAACGCAGCCGATCCCGCGATTTCCTGCTCGACAAGACTCCCGCTCGGGTCACGGCCCTGCCCTTCGACTTTGATGAGCTGTAGCGGCGGCAGCGAGGCAGGAGCCTGACGACCGATAGCTGACACGCCCTTCCGTCAGGACCCCGGCTGCGAAAGCGTGACCATTTTCCACGCGAGTGGTCACACTTTCGCGGAGCTCCCACCCGCACCGCGTGCTTCCGACCGGATCGGCCGGCTACATCACAACTACGGGGCGGACTGGGCAAGCAGTAAGACACCTCTCCTGACCGCGCACCTGGCGGTTGGGGGCTCGTCTGCCGTGCCGCCCACCATATGGTCACATCTCTGATTGTCGGTGCCCCCTGTTAGAACTGAGGCACACATCACCGTGATGATCGAAGGGATTCTGGTGGGAGACATAGAGGAAGGAACGCAGCCAGTCGCGGGAGTCTACGAGAAGCTGATCACTGACGGTGTGCGTGACGAACTGAGGCAACTCGAGTCCGCGGGGTGGAAAGCCATCGAGACCGAGGTCAGCGCAGAGTCCTCACCTCATGTGCTGGCTCGGCATATCGGTGAAAGCGTGGCTCGCCGCTTCCAGCAGCTACCGCCCCATCAGCAGGTCCCCTTCGCCAACCAGATCCTGGCGTCCCTGGACGTCAACACTGGTGACCAGAGCCACGCCGAACCCGGCGGCACCATCGTGGACGGACCTCGCCAGTTGCTGGCCCTCGCTGAACAGGAGGCTCCGGGGGCCTACGCGATCCGTCCACTCACGCCTCTCTCCGAAACGTCGCTGCTCACCAACTCACCGGAGGATCTCAGCCTGGGTTCAGAGCTGAGGGCCGAGTTGGCCACCGCGGACCGGATCGATCTGCTCTGCGCCTTCGTGAAGTGGTACGGCATCCGCGTACTGGAGGACTCCCTGCGCGCCGCAAAAGAGCGGGGTGTGCCGATCAGGGTCATCACCACCACCTACTTGGGCGCAACGGACCGCCGCGCGCTCGACCGTCTCGTGCGCGACTTCGGTGCGACTGTAAAGGTCAATTACGAGATCCGCTCGACACGGTTGCATGCCAAGGCGTGGCTCTTCCGTCGTAAGACGGGGTTCGACACCGCCTACGTCGGCAGCTCGAACCTGTCACGGGCCGCTCTGCTGGACGGGCTCGAGTGGAACGTACGTCTCTCGTCCGTCGCCACGCCCGCGGTATTGGACAAGTTCGAGGCGACCTTCGACGCGTACTGGAACGACACCGCCTTCGAGACGTACGACCCCGGCCTCCACGGCGAGCGCCTCGACGAGGCTCTGGCACAGGCGAGTGGAACCACCTCGACGACCGACCTGAAGATCAGTCTTTCTGGCCTCGAAGTACGCCCTTACCCCCATCAGCGAGACATGCTGGAGCGTTTGAGCGTCGAGCGTGAGCTCCGCGGACGCCACCGAAACCTGCTCGTCGCGGCTACCGGTACGGGAAAGACCGTGATGGCCGCCCTCGACTACCGCAGCATCTGCCGGACGACGAGCGACGGTCGGCCACGGCTGCTGTTCATCGCCCATCGCAAGGAAATCCTCAAGCAGTCCCTGCGCACCTACCGAGAAGTGCTGGATGACGCCTCGTTCGGAGAATTGCTGCATGGCGGCGCGGACCCACAGGAGTGGAACCACGTCTTCGCCAGTGTGCAGTCGCTCAACATTCAAAGGTTGGAGCAGTTGGCTCCTGACCACTTCGACGTCATCGTCATCGATGAGTTCCACCACGCCACTGCCCCCACATACCGACGCATCATCGAACACTTCACACCAAAAGAGCTGCTGGGCCTCACCGCCACCCCGGAGCGGATGGACGGGCTGAACGTTCAGGACGAGTTCTTCAAGGGCCGCATCGCTGCCGAAATGAGGCTCTGGGAGGCGCTGGAGAACGACCTGCTGTGCCCCTTCCACTACTTCGGCATCCCGGACGGCACGGACCTGACGAACCTCAACTGGCAGAAGGGCGCCTACTCCGATCAGGATCTCGGCAATCTCTTCACGGGCAACGAAGCCCGAGCGCGCATCGTGGTCAAGCAGATCCGAGACAAGGTCTCCAACCCCGGCGCCATGCGTGCCCTTGGCTTTTGCGTCACCAAGGCGCACGCCCACTTCATGGCGGAGTTCTTCCGCAGGGCCAACTTCCAGGCTGTGGCACTGGACAGTGATTCGCCTGCGGACGTGCGCTCCCAGGCGCTGTCCGATCTGCGGGACGGCAAGCTCCAGGTGATCTTCTCGGTGGACCTGTTCAACGAGGGACTCGACATCCCGGACGTCGACACCTTGCTTCTCCTCCGGCCCACCAACAGCGCCACCGTTTTCCTCCAGCAGCTTGGGCGAGGGCTGAGGCGCACCGAGACGAAGCCCGTGCTCACGGTGCTCGACTTCATCGGACAGCACCGGGCGGAGTTCCGCTTCGAGGAACAGTTCCGAGCCCTGACCAACCTCTCGCGGAACCGGCTCGTCGAGCACATCGAGCGGGACTTTCCACAACTGCCGTCCGGCTCCCAGATCATCCTGGAGGGTAAGTCGAAGGATCTCGTCCTCGACAACATCCGGAACCAGCTGGGCGCCACAGTCAGGACGTTGGTGAAGGAGGTCAAGGAATACAGCACCCCGCGCCTCGCTGACTACCTGCGGGAGAGCCGTCGAGAGATCAAGGAGTTGTACAAGAACAGCAACTCATGGACGGCCGTGCTTCGTAGAGCGGGTCTACTCAACGATGCGGGCCCGTCGGGTGAGGCCGCCTTGCTCAAGCGGGTCCATGCCTTCCTGCACGTGGATGACCCTGAGCGCGCTCAGGCGTACCTGCGCCTCCTGGAAGATGACACTCCGCCATACGGAGTGCTGGACCCGTCCGACCAGGCGTATGCCCGCATGCTGTTCTTCAACCTGTGGGACGACGCCAGCGGGTTCACGAGCTTCGAGGAGGGCTTGGCATCCCTGCGCCCACAGCAAGCGTTCCGGGACGAACTCCGCCAGGTGGTGTCGTACGCCATCCAGGAAGCCGATCACTTCCCGATCCCCCTGTCGGGCCGTCTCAGCCAGGTTCCGCTGAAGATCCACAGCGCGTACAACCGGTCGGAGATCCTGGCCGCTCTCGGTGTCGCACGTTTCGGCGGACAGATGCCCAGGACCTTCGCTCAGGGCGTGCAGTGGGTCGATGAGCTCCAGACGGACGCGCTCCTCATCACTCTTGAAAAGAACGAGAAGGATTTCTCACCCACCATCCGCTACAAGGACTACGCGCTGAACGCGTCCCTCTTCCACTGGGAGTCCCAGAACTCCACTGCAGCCGATTCCCCCACAGGCTTGCGCTACCGGCACCACGTGCACCGCGGCAGCCACGTCCTGCTGTTCATGCGCCGCTATAAGAACACGGACATAGGGAAGTCCCAGCCGTGGATGCTCCTCGGCCCGGCGACCTACGAGAGACACACCGGCAGTAAGCCGATGGCGATCACCTGGCGCCTCCAGCACGACCTCCCCGCCGACGTGTGGACGTACTCGGCTGCCGTCGCAGCGAGTTGATCCGGTCACGCCGGTCCGGGAGCCGCCTTCCTCAGGGGAATCGAGCCTCGGTCTCGGCCTCGAAGTGCACTTGGGCCTGGTCCAGTACGTCGTCGGCGTCCCGTCCGTACACACGACACCAATAGAGGAGATCGGTGATGATGCCGATCGCCGCGTCTCGGGCGACTGCCGTTCCCAACCGACTCTGACCAGGCCCCAGCGGCGGTGACACCACTCCGCCGTACAAGCTCAGCAGATCCGCGGCTCGGGCCAGGCGGGGAAGCGCTGCGTGCCGGCCTACCCTGCCAGCACTCACCCGCAGCTCACACCAGGTGGCCTTCCGGTCGCCGCTGAGGTCGACTCCCCAGCGGTCGCTGACGGCCTCGATGAGCGCCATCCCCCGCCCCGCCTCCGCCTCGACACCCGCGCGGACAAGCGTGGGAAGCGCACGGGGATCGGGGTCGTGTACCGCGATGCGCAGATGGGTGCTGTTCAGCGAGACCACGAGCGTGGACGGCGTCCCCGGCCCGACGTGTTTGATGACATTGGCGACGAGTTCACTGACGCAGAGCTCAGCGGCGTCTCTCAGTTCCTGCAACCCCCAGCACTCCAGGTGCGTTCGCAGAGCCCTCCGCAAGGAGGACACCTGCTCGGCTTCGGCTAGAAACGGCAGGCTCCACAGCCTCGTTGAAATCCATCGAGAGCCGTCCACGTCGTACCCCACTCTCTGACTCGCACCCCTGTTGGCGCACAGTGACATCGCAACAACTCAGAGTTGCAGTGAAACTCTCAAAATGGAACTCTCTCTTTGGAGGAATGGGAGCGCGACTCCCTCTCGCGCGCCCCCAGCGCGTACCGCCTTGCCGTCCAGAGCGAAAGACCACGACGATCTACCGGATCGACATGAAGGGCCACAGACATGGCAGTCGGACCCACCACCCGCAGGCGTCAACTGGGCGCCGACCTGCGCCGCCTCAGGGAGCTCAAGGGGCTGACCCTTGAGGAAGCGGGCGCCCGAGTCGGCATCTCGAAGGCGACACTGAGCCGCTACGAAACGAAGGAAGGTACGGTCAAGTGGCCTTCTGTAGATGCCCTTTGTCGCGAGTACGGCGCGACGGACGAGGAGCGCGCAGCCCTGGTCGAGTTGGCGAAGGGCGCAAAGATTCAGGGTTGGTGGCGCTCCCTGGCCGACCCCATCCCCGACTCTATGAACCTCATGCTCACCCTCGAAGACGAGGTCGTACGTGAGGACCACTACGCCTGCATGTACATCCCTGGCCTCCTTCAGACCCGCGCCTACGCCGAGGCTGTGCACCGGGCATCGGAAGTGCAGTGCGAAGAGCGCGAAGTGCAACACATGGTTGATATCCGTATGAAACGCCAGGATTTGCTGGACCGCCAGGAACCACCGCATATCTGGTGCGTGATCGACGAGGCAGCACTCCGGCGGCAGGTCGGTGGCCGCGAGGTGATGCGGAAGCAACTGGAACA
>NZ_JBHSPC010000166.1:59874-91507 GCF_042656345.1 Streptomyces incanus | reverse complement strand
AGCCCAGGGCCTTGCCGGGCAGTTCGACCTTCGCCCCCAGCTCCACCAGCTTGTCCATGAAGTTCTCGTAGCCGCGGTTGATCAAGCCGATGCCGTGGACGCGGGACGTGCCCTGGGCGGCGAGGGCGGCGATCAGGTAGGAGAAGCCGCCGCGCAGGTCGGGGATGACCAGGTCGGCGCCCTGGAGCCGGGTCGGGCCCGAGACGACCGCCGAGTGGAGGAAGTTGCGCTGGCCGAAGCGGCAGTGGGAGCCGCCCAGGCACTCGCGGTAGAGCTGGATGTGCGCACCCATCTGGTTGAGCGCCGAGGTGAAGCCGAGCCGGGACTCGTAGACCGTCTCGTGGACGATCGACAGCCCCGTCGCCTGGGTCAGGGCGACCACCAGCGGCTGCTGCCAGTCGGTCTGGAAGCCCGGGTGGACGTCCGTCTCCAGCGCGATCGACTTGAGCTGGCCGCCCGGGTGCCAGAACCGGATGCCCTTGTCGTCGATCTCGAAGGCGCCGCCCACCTTCCGGTAGGTGTTCAGGAACGTCATCATCGAGCGCTGCTGGGCGCCGCGGACGTAGATGTTGCCCTCGGTGGCCAGCGCCGCGGACGCCCAGGAGGCGGCCTCCAGGCGGTCGGGAAGGGCGCGGTGGTTGTAGCCGCCGAGCTTGTCCACGCCGGTGATGCGGATGGTCCGGTCGGTGTCCATCGCGATGATCGCGCCCATTTTCTGCAGGACGCAGATCAGGTCCTCGATCTCCGGCTCCACCGCCGCGTTGGACAGCTCGGTGACGCCCTCCGCGAGGACCGCCGTCAGCAGCACCTGCTCCGTCGTGCCGACGGACGGGTACGGCAGCTTGATCTTCGTACCGCGCAGCCGCTGCGGGGCCTCCAGGTACTGGCCGTCCGCACGCTTCTCGATCGTCGCGCCGAACTGGCGCAGCACGTCGAAGTGGAAGTCGATCGGCCGGCCGCCGATGTCGCAGCCGCCCAGACCCGGGATGAACGCGTGCCCCAGCCGGTGCAGCAGCGGGCCGCAGAACAGGATCGGGATGCGGGACGAACCCGCGTGGGCATCGATGTCGGCGACTTTGGCGCTCTCCACCCGGGTGGGATCGAGCACCAGTTCACCGGGCTCGTCGCCGGGGCGGACCGTCACCCCGTGCAGCTGCAGCAGCCCTCGTACGACCCGGACGTCACGGATGTCCGGAACGTTGCCCAGCCGGCTCGGCTCACTGCCCAGCAGGGCGGCGACCATGGCCTTCGGGACGAGGTTCTTCGCGCCGCGGACACGGATTTCCCCCTCCAGTGGGGTTCCGCCGTGGACAAGCAGTACGTCTTCAGCGCCGTTGACGGTCATGAATCTCGCGTTCCGTGGAGGGGGCAGGGGCCAGAAGGGCAAGGGTAGTCGCCCCCCACGCCCGTTCCAGCAGCCCGGGCACGGCCCGGTGTCGTCCCGTGCCCACCGCAACACGAGCAGTGTCTCTCCGGCCACTCGGGGTCACCGCCGGCACCGTGCGCCGGGGACACTTCCGTACGCCCGCCGGCCGCCCGTGGTCCGCTCCGGCCCGCCCGACGGCGCCTCGCCAGGCCGCGCACGGGCCGGACAGCCGCGTTCACCCCCGTACCCCGATTGCCTCCCCACGGAAGGGGAAGATGCGGGATCATATCTGGCATGACCGAGGTGTCCTCGCTCACAGGGCGGCTGCTCGTGGCCGCGCCCGCCCTGGCGGACCCGAACTTCGACCGCGCGGTCGTGCTCCTCCTCGACCACGACGAGGAGGGCTCCCTCGGTGTCGTGCTCAACCGCCCGACCCCGGTGGACGTGGGGGACATCCTGGAGGGCTGGGCGGACCTGGCCGGCGAACCCGGGGTCGTCTTCCAGGGCGGCCCGGTGTCGCTGGACTCGGCCCTCGGCGTCGCCGTCGTCCCCGGCGGGACGGGTGGCGGGGACGTGCCGCTGGGCTGGCGCCAGGTGTACGGGGCGATCGGGCTGGTCGACCTGGAGGCACCGCCGGAGCTGCTCGCGGCCGCTCTCGGCTCGCTGCGCATCTTCGCCGGATACGCGGGGTGGGGCCCCGGCCAGCTGGAGGACGAGCTGGTGGAAGGCGCCTGGTACGTCGTGGAGTCGGAGCCCGGCGACATCTCGCACCCGGTGCCGGAGCGGCTCTGGCGCGAGGTGCTGCGCCGCCAGCGCAGCGAGCTGGCGATGGTGGCCACCTATCCGGACGACCCTTCGCTCAACTGATGCGTGTGAGCTTCAGTACCCTTTGTTTCATGAGCACTCTTGAGCCCGAGCGCGGGACTGGTACGGGAACCCTCGTAGAGCCGACGCCGCAGACCTCCCACGGCGACGGCGACCACGAGCGCTACGCCCACTACGTCCAGAAGGACAAGATCATGGCGAGCGCTCTCGACGGCACGCCCGTCGTGGCGCTGTGCGGCAAGGTGTGGGTGCCGGGCCGCGACCCGAAGAAGTACCCCGTCTGCCC
Source organism: Streptomyces incanus (assembly GCF_042656345.1). Taxonomy (NCBI): domain Bacteria; kingdom Bacillati; phylum Actinomycetota; class Actinomycetes; order Kitasatosporales; family Streptomycetaceae; genus Streptomyces; species Streptomyces incanus. The sequence continues at coordinate 89,030 of NZ_JBHSPC010000166.1, read as the reverse complement.
CATGTGCAAGGAGATCTACGAGTCCATGAGCGGCGGCGACGACAAGGGCAAGGGCGGCAAGGGCAAGGGCGACAAGTAGCCGCGCCCGCCTCGCCCTCGAGGCCCCCGGGCGCGTTTTGCGCGCCCTGGGGGTCTTTGTGATGCCCGCGCGTTGCGCGGAGTGCGTCAGCCGGTCACAGAGTGGTCGAGACCTCTTGTGGGCCGGTTCACCTAGTCCCTAGCCTCCGGTGTTGTTGTGCACAGCGAAACCGGCGTTGCGCATGTTGCAACACCCCATCGGAGGATGCAGTCCATGAAGTTGTCCGTCCGCCTGGTCGCCCTCGCGGCCGTCATCGCCACCGCCGCCTGCGCGCCCCAGACTTCGGGGGACTCCTCCTCCGACAAGGACGAGAAGACCGGGACCTTACGCGTCTGGCTCTTCCAGGAGGTCAACAACGCACCCAAGGAAAAGGCCGTCGAGTCCGTCGTCGCCGGATTCGAGAAGGCGCACGACGGCACCGAGGTCACCGTCGAGTACATCCCGGTCGAAACCCGCGCCGAGCGCATCAAGGCCGCCTTCAACGACCCGAAGTCCGCGCCCGACCTCATCGAGTACGGCAACACGGACACCGCCGGCTATGTGAAGGACGGCGGACTCGCCGACGTCACCGAGGAGTTCGGCGCCTGGGACGAGGCCAAGGACACCGACCCGACCGCCCGGCAGTCGGTCACCGTCGACGGCAAGGTCTACGGGACGCCGTACTTCGTGGGCGTCCGCGCCCTCTACTACCGCACGGACGTCTTCGACGAACTCGGGCTCGAACCCCCCGCCTCGCAGGCCGAACTGATCTCCACCGCGCGGGAGATCCGCGCCGCGAAGCCGGACCTGTACGGCATCGCCGTCGGCGGCGCCTACACCTACGGCGCGATGCCCTTCCTCTGGGCCCACGGCGGTGAACTCGCCACCGGCAAGGGAGGCTCGTACGCCTCCGCGATCGACACCCCCGCCGCCCGCAAGGGCATCGAGGCGTACACCTCCCTCTTCGGCGACGACAACTGCCCGGCCGCCAAGTGCGCCGGCATGGGCGGCAACGACACGGTGACCGCCTTCGCCTCGGGCAAGGCCGCCATGGCGATCGGTGGCGACTTCAGCCACGCGGCGATCGAAGCCGGGACGGTGAAGGGCAGGTACGCCGTCGTACCGCTGCCGGGCGTGAAGTCCGGGTCCATCGCCCCCGCCTTCGCGGGCGGGAACAACCTCGGTGTCCTGAAGTCGACCTCGCACCGCACCCTCGCCGTCGACCTGATGCGGCGGCTCGCCTCGAAGAAGGCGCAGGGCGAACTGTTCGACGCGATGGGCTTCCTGCCGACCTTCTCGGACGTGCGGCAGCAGGTGGCCGCCAAGGAACCGTTCCTGAAGCCGTTCGTCAAGACCCTCGCCGCCGACACCAAGTTCGTGCCGGCCTCGCCCGCCTGGGCGCAGATCGACGCCTCGCTGGTGCTGCCGACCATGTTCCAGGAGGTCGTCAGCGGCAAGAAGGACGTGGCGGCCGCGTCCGGGAACGCGGCGAAGAAGATGAACGAGGCGTTCGGCTCGGTGGGCTGAACCAGTGGCCGCACAGGACGCGGTGGCCGTGCGGAAGCGTCCCGCGCTCCGCACGGCCACCGCCCCCCGCGCGCCCCGGGGTACCCGGGGCCGGGGCCGCAGGGCCGGCCTCACCCCCTGGCTCTATCTCGCCCCCGCCCTCGTCGTCCTCGGCGGGCTGCTCGCCTACCCCGTCCAGCAACTCGGCCTGATCTCGCTCTTCCACTACACCCAGGCACAGGTCAGCGGCGGCGAACCGACCACCTTCCAGGGCCTGGGCAACTACACCGAACTCTTCTCCGACGAACAGTTCTGGCAGGTGCTGCTCACCACCGTCCTGTTCGCGGCGGCCTGTGTGGTCTCCACCCTGGCCGTGGGCTGCGCGCTCGCCGTGCTGCTCACCCGGGTGCGTGCCGTGCCCCGGCTCGCGCTGATGCTGGCCGCGCTCGGCGCCTGGGCGACCCCGGCCGTCACCGGCTCCACGGTGTGGCTGCTCCTCTTCGACGCCGACTTCGGCCCGGTGAACCGGGTGCTGGGCCTCGGCGACCATTCATGGACGTACGGGAGGTACAGCGCCTTCTTCCTCGTCCTGCTCGAAGTCGTCTGGTGCTCCTTCCCGTTCGTGATGGTCACCGTCTACGCCGGCATCCGGGCCGTGCCCGCCGAGGTGCTGGAGGCCGCCGCCCTGGACGGCGCCTCGCAGGGGCGCGTCTGGCGCTCGGTGCTCGCGCCGATGCTCCGGCCGATCCTGGTCGTCGTCACCATCCAGTCGGTGATCTGGGACTTCAAGGTCTTCACCCAGATCTACGTCATGACGGGCGGGGGCGGCATCGCCGGCCAGAACCTGGTCCTCAACGTCTACGCCTACCAGAAGGCGTTCGCGTCCTCGCAGTACGGCCTGGGCGCCGCGATCGGCGTGGTGATGCTGCTGATCCTGCTCGCCGTCACGCTGGTGTACCTGCGGCTGCTGCGCCGCCAGGGGGAGGAACTGTGACGCTCGTGAGCGAGGACGGGGTGCGCCGGGTGAATCCTGTGCGCAGGTTCGTACGGCGTCCGTGGCGGCTCGCGGCCGAGGCGACCACGCTGACGGTCGCGGCAGTGGTGGCCTTCCCGCTGTACTGGATGGTGCTGAGCGCCTTCAAGCCGGCCGGCGAGATCGAGTCGGACCGGCCGCGGCCGTGGACCCTGACCCCCACCCTGGATTCCTTCCGACGGGTGTTCGGGCAGGAGGAATTCGGCCGGTACTTCCTCAACAGCGTGGTCGTCGCGGTCGCCGTGGTGCTCGCCTCCGGGCTGATCGCCTTTCTCGCGGCGACCGCCGTGACGCGATTCCGGTTCCGTATGCGGACCACCCTGCTGATCATGTTTCTGGTGGCCCAGATGGTGCCCGTGGAGGCGCTGACGATCCCGCTGTTCTTCCTCATGCGGGACGCGGGCCGGTTGAACACGCTGTGGTCGCTGATCCTGCCGCACATCGCGTTCTCGCTGCCGTTCGCGATCTGGATGCTGCGGGGGTTCGTGAAAGCCGTTCCCGAGGCGCTGGAGGAGGCCGCCTACATCGACGGCGCGAGCCGCGCGCGGTTCCTGTGGCAGATCCTTTTCCCGCTCGTTCTGCCGGGTCTGGTGGCCACCAGCGTGTTCTCCTTCATCTCCACCTGGAACGACTTCCTGTTCGCCAAGTCCTTCATCATCAGCGACATCTCGCAGTCGACGCTGCCGATGGCCCTGCTGGTCTTCTACAAGCCGGACGATCCCGACTGGGGCGGCGTGATGGCGGCGTCCACGGTGATGACGATTCCGGTGCTGGTCTTCTTCGTACTCGTACAGCGACGCCTGGTCTCCGGACTGGGCGGCGCGGTAAAGGACTGATGTGACCGAACTGATTCCCGCGCCCCGCAGCGTCGTCGCCGGTTCCGGCGAGGTGCGGCTGACGGCGTACTCCCAGCTTTACGCCGGTCCCGGGACGGAGGGCGTCGGCCATTGGCTGCGCACCGTCCTTTGGCAGGCGACAGGCCTGCCGCTGCGCGAGGGGAGGGAGCTCGACGACACGGACGGCGACGGCATCGGGCTCCAGCTCGACCCCGGGCTCGACCCCGAGGAATACCGCCTCGTCAGCGACTGGAACGGCGTCCTCATCGAGGGCGGCAGCGCGGCCGGTGCCTTCCGGGGCGCCCAGACCCTGCGGCAGCTCCTCGGCCCCGAGGCGTACCGCAGGGCCCCGCTCGGCCGCGACCGGGCCTGGGCGGTGCCGCACGTGACGATCGAGGACGCACCCCGCTTCCGCTGGCGCGGGCTCATGCTCGACGTGGCACGGCACTTCATGCCCAAGGAAGGCGTGCTGCGTTATCTCGATCTGATGGCCGCGCACAAACTCAATGTCCTGCACTTCCACTTGACCGACGACCAGGGCTGGCGCATCGAGATCAAGCGGTACCCGCGGTTGACGGAGGCCGGTTCCTGGCGCGCCCGGACGAAAATCGGCCACCGCGCCTCGCCCCTGTGGAACGACACACCGCACGGCGGCCACTACACCCAGGACGACATCCGGGAGATCGTCGCCTACGCGGCCGAGCGGCATATCGCCGTCGTCCCCGAAATCGACGTGCCCGGCCACTCGCAGGCCGCCATCGCCGCGTATCCGGAACTCGGCAACACCGATGTCGTCGACACCTCCTCGCTGACCGTCTGGGACACCTGGGGGATCAATCCGAACGTACTCGCCCCCACCGACGCCACCCTGCGCTTCTACGAAGGAGTGCTCGAGGAAGTCCTGGAACTGTTCCCCGCCGATGCCACGGGCGCCTCGGGATATTCGTCGTTCGTCCACATCGGCGGCGACGAATGCCCGAAGGACCAGTGGCGCGCGTCGGACGTCGCGCAGAAACGGATCGCCGATCTCGAACTGGCCGATGAGGACGCACTCCAGTCCTGGTTCATCGGGCACTTCGCCGGCTGGCTCGCCGAGCGGGGCCGCCGGCTGATCGGCTGGGACGAGATCCTGCAGGGCGGCCTGGCCCCGGGCGCCGCCGTGTCCTCCTGGCGCGGCTACGCCGGCGGGGTCGCCGCCGCCCGCGCGGGGCACGACGTGGTCATGTGCCCCGAGCAGCACGTGTACCTGGACCACCGTCAGGACGCGGGCCCCGAGGAGCCGGTGCCGATCGGGTACGTGCGCACCCTGGAGGACGTCTACCGGTTCGAACCGGTGCCGGCGGAGCTGACGCCCGAGGACGCCGGGCGGGTGCTCGGCACCCAGGCCAACGCCTGGTCCGAGGTGACGGAGAACCAGGCGAGGGTGGACTACCAGGTCTTTCCCCGGCTCGCGGCCCTCGCCGAGGTCGCCTGGAGCGCGCTGCCCGCCCCCGCCGAACGGGACTTCGCGGACTTCGAGCGCCGGATGGCCGCCCACTACCGGCGACTCGACGCCCTCGGCGTCGCCTACCGCCCGCCCGCCGGCCCGCTGCCCTGGCAGCGGCGCCCCGGTGTGCCGGGTCGCCCCATCGACGGCACACCCCCGAACCGGTAGCGCCCCCCGAACCGGAAGGCGCCCCCGAACCGGTGGCGCCTGCCGCGTCCGGAACCGGCCATGCGCAGAAATCCTCCCCACCCATAACAGGTCACCCGAAAAAGTCGCAAGGATCATCGAACGGTGCCAATTCGAGCACGCGGACGATGGCGTGTGAAAACGGGTCAAGTGGGGCGTGGGGTGGGGAACGTCTCCTAGCGGACCCCTGTCTTCGATGCTCGCGAAGATGTGCCAGAGTTGCCACGTCCGCCCTGTCAGGTCGTACCGTACGGCTGCAACAGGTGGGACCACGTGGGGCCGCGGGAAGGGGCAGCCGGTTTTGAGCACGCACGCACCGCAGGCGGCGCAGGCCGTGACGCTGCCCACGACACTGGACGAGGCCGTGGCGGTACTGACCGCCATGCCCGCCGCCGTGCCCGTCGCGGGTGGCACCGATCTGATGGCCGCCGTCAACTCCGGGCAGCTCAGGCCGACGGCGCTGGTCGGCCTCGGCAAGATCAGCGAGATCCGCGGCTGGCAGTACCAGGACGGCCACGCGCTGCTCGGCGCCGGTCTCACCCACGCCCGTATGGGCCGCCCCGACTTCGCCGCCCTCATCCCGGCGCTCGCCGCCTCCGCGCGTGCCGCCGGACCGCCGCACATCCGCAACGCGGGCACCCTGGGCGGCAACATCGCCTCCGCCGCCCCGACCGGTGACTCGCTGCCCGTGCTGGCCGCGCTCGAGGCGACGCTGATCATCGCGGGCCAGGGCGGAGCCCGCCGGGAGATCCCGGTGTCGCACCTGCTGGCCGGGATGGACATGCTGCGGGCCGGTGAACTCATCGGCTACGTGCGCGTGCCGCTGCTGCACGCCCCGCAGGTCTTCCTGAAGGCCACCGGCCGCACCGGCCCCGGCCGCGCGGTCGCCTCCGTGGCCCTGGTGCTCGACCCCGGCCGGCGCGGTGTCCGCTGCGCGGTGGGCGCCATAGCGCCGATGGCGCTGCGGCCCCTGGAGGCCGAGCAGTGGGTCGCCCGGCTCATCGACTGGGACAACAACCGCGCGCTCGTGCCGGAGGCGCTGAACGCGTTCGGGGAGTACGTCGCCGCGGCCTGCATCCCCGATCCGGTCCCCGACGAGGACGGCTCCGTCCCGTCGCTGCCGCCCGCGGTACTGCACCTGCGGCGCACCGTCGCCGCACTGGCCCGACGAGCACTGGGGAGGGCGCTGTCGTGACCGACGACCAGCACGGAGAGGGCACGTCCGGCACGTCCCACAACGGCGGCAGCCGCTGGGACCCGCTGCCCCAGGGGGACTACGACGACGGCGCCACGGCCTTCGTGAAGCTCCCCGAGGGGGGCATCGACGCCCTGCTGGACTCGATGGAGAGCCCGCTCGCCGCGCCCGGCCACGGCTATGTGCCACCGCCCATCACGGTCGACCCCCCCACCACCACCGCGGGCACCGACCCCGCGGCCACCGGCAACTGGGCGGTGCCGGGCACCGGAGCGCCGGGCGCCCCCGTCGACGGCGTCCAGTGGCACGACCCGCAGGCAGGCCGCCCCGGGGAGGACCCCGGAACGTACGCGGCGCAGCAGCACGGCGGCCAGGACCGGTTCACGTACGACCCCGGGGCCTTTGGGCAGTGGCACGCCGAGGACACGCCCGGCGCCGGCGGCCCGGCACCGGGTTCCGACGTGACCGGCCAGTGGTCGATCCCCGTCGCAGGCGGCGACCTCCCGGACGAGTCGGGCGAGTTCACCACCTCCGCGCTGGCCGAGCAGTGGGGAGCCACCCCGCCGGTCACCCCGCCGGTCACCCCGCCGGTCACCCTGCCGGGCGGCGCCCCCGCACCCTGGGCCACGCCGGAGGCCATCGGGCAGCCGTGGGGGCCGGGCGTGCCGGGCGTGGACCCGCATCACCCCGACTCCGCTCCCGGCCGGGAGCGGGGCCGGGAGCAGGGCGGCCCGGAACCCGACCGGCGCGCGGACCACGGCCAGGGAGCCCCCGCACACGGCCAGGCGGGCACCGCGGACCCCGTCCGGGAGCGCCCCGACGGGCGGCCCGCCCCCGGCCACGACGCCCCGCCCCCGTCGCGCGGGGTGCCGCAGCCGGCTCCCGCCGAGCCCCACTGGCGGTCCGGCACCGAGACCTATCCGGAGGCGGCCGGCGGCCCGTCCGCCCCGGAGCTCCGCGAGCACCCGCAGCCGGGCCCGGAGGGCGCCGCACGGCCCGTCGGCGGGCCCGGGAGGGCTCCGGGGGCCGCCGAGGCCGCCAGGGGCTCCCAGCGGCCCCAGGGCCCGCACGGCACGCAGGAGGGCCCGGGAGTACCGGAAGGCACAGCGGTCCCCGAGGGCGCGAGGGACCACGCCGAAACGACCCCGGACGGACACGCCGGACCGGAACCCGCAGGCGCCGGCCCCGCATCCGCCGCCGGCCCCGAAACCGGCATAGGCACCGGGACCGGCCCGGACGCACCCGACGGCACGTCACCCGGGCACGAGCCGCTGTCCGGTGCCGCGCACGACGACCACCCCCTCGCCTCCTACGTGCTGCGCGTCAACGGCACCGACCGGCCCGTCACCGACGCCTGGATCGGCGAGTCGCTGCTCTACGTGCTGCGCGAGCGCCTCGGCCTCGCCGGCGCCAAGGACGGCTGCTCACAGGGCGAGTGCGGGGCCTGCAACGTGCAGGTCGACGGCCGGCTCGTCGCGTCCTGCCTGGTCCCGGCGGTCACCGCGGCCGGCAGCGAGGTCCGTACCGTCGAGGGCCTCGCCCAGGACGGCCGGCCGTCGGACGTGCAGCGCGCGCTCGCGCGGTGCGGCGCGGTGCAGTGCGGCTTCTGCGTACCGGGCATGGCGATGACCGTGCACGACCTGCTGGAGGGCAACCCGGTGCCCACCGAGCTGGAGACCCGCCAGGCCCTGTGCGGCAACCTGTGCCGCTGCTCCGGCTACCGGGGCGTGGTGGACGCCGTCCAGGAGGTCGTCGCCGAACGCGAGGCCCTCGCCGAGGCCGGCCAGGACGACCAGGACGGTGCCCGGGGCACGGACCGGGGCTTCGGCAGCGAAACGGGCGAGTTCCGCATCCCGCACCAGGCAGGACCGGGTGCCGGCGGCGTCGGCCCCGCCGCCTTCCCGGACCCCGGACCGCATGACCGGCTCTACGGCCGTGACGGAGGCCAGGCATGAGCAACGAGGCCACCACCGTGCAGGCCGCACAGGCCACGGAGGACACCGCCGGGACGGAACGGCCCCCGCGCGGACTCGGTGTCTCCCTGCCCGCCGCCGACACCCGCGCCAAGACCGAGGGCACCTTCCCGTACGCCGCCGACCTGTGGGCCGAGGGTCTGCTGTGGGCGGCCGTGCTGCGCTCCCCGCACCCGCACGCGCGGATCGCGTCCATCGACACCACCCACGCGCGCGAGATGCCCGGCGTGCGCGCCGTCGTCACCCACGAGGACGTCCCCGGCACCCCGGTGTACGAGCGCGGCCGGGCCGACCGCCCGGTCTTCGCCTCCGACGTCGTACGTCACCACGGCGAGGCCATCGCCGCCGTCGCCGCCGACCACCCGGACACCGCGCGGATGGCCGCCGCCGCCGTCATCGTCGAGTACGAGGTGCTCGACCCGGTGATCGACCCCGAACAGGCCTTCGAGGCCGAGCCGCTGCACCCCGACGGCAACCTGATCCGGCACATCCCGCTGCGGCACGGCGACCCGGACGCGGCCGGTGACCTCGTCGTCGAGGGCCTGTACCGCATCGGCCGCCAGGACCCCGCGCCCATCGGCGCCGAGGCCGGACTGGCCGTCCCCCGTCCGGACGGCGGGGTCGAGCTGTACCTGGCCTCCACCGACCCGCACGGCGACCGGGACGCGGCCGCCGCCGCGTTCGGCCTGGAACCCGACCGTGTGAAGATCGTCGTCACCGGGGTGCCCGGGGCGACCGCCGACCGCGAGGACCAGAGCTTCCAACTGCCGCTCGGCCTGCTGGCGCTGAAGACCGGCTGCCCGGTCAAACTCACCGCCACGCGCGAGGAGTCCTTCCTCGGCCACGCCCACCGGCACCCCACCCTGCTGCGCTACCGCCACCACGCCGACGCCGAGGGCAAACTGGTGAAGGTCGAGGCGCAGATCCTGCTCGACGCGGGCGCCTACGCCAACACGTCGTCGGACGCGCTGGCCGCCGCCGTCGCCTTCGCCTGCGGCCCCTACGTCGTCCCGAACGCCTTCATCGAGGGCTGGGCGGTCCGCACCAACAACCCGCCCTCCGGCCATGTGCGCGGCGAGGGCGCCCTGCAGGTGTGCGCCGCCTACGAGGCGCAGATGGACAAGCTCGCCAAGAAGCTCGGCCTCGACCCGGCCGAACTGCGCATGCGCAACGTCATGGCGACCGGCGACGTCCTGCCCACCGGCCAGACCGTGACCTGCCCGGCCCCGGTCGCCGAACTCCTCGAGGCGGTGCGGGACCACCCGCTGCCGCCGCTGCCCAAGGACACCCCCGAGGACGAGTGGCTGCTGCCCGGCGGCCCCGAGGGCGCGGGCGAACCGGGCGCGGTACGCCGCGGGGTGGGCTACGGCCTGGGCATGGTGCACATGCTCGGCGGCGAGGGCGCGGACGAGGTGTCCACGGCCACCGTGAAGGTCCAGGACGGGGTGGCGACGGTGCTGTGCGCGGCCGTCGAGACCGGCCAGGGCTTCACCACGCTGGCCCGGCAGATCGTCCAGGAGGTCCTCGGCATCGACGAGGTGCGCGTGGCACCCGTGGACACCGACCAGCCCGCCGCGGGCGCCGGCTGCCGCAGCCGGCACACCTGGGTGTCGGGCGGTGCGGTGGAACGCGCGGCGAAGATGGTCCGCACCCAGCTCCTGGCGCCCCTGGCCCACAAGTTCGGCATGTCCACCGAGCTGCTCCAGATCACCGACGGCCGGATCACCTCGTACGACGGCGTGCTGTCGACGCCCGTCGCCGAGGCCCTGGACGGCAAGGAACTGTGGGCCACCGCCCAGTGCCGTCCGCATCCCACGGAGCCCCTGGACGAAGCCGGCCAGGGCGACGCCTACGTCGGAATGTCCTTCTGCGCGATCCGCGCGGTGGTCGACGTCGACATCGAGATCGGCTCCGTACGGGTCGTGGAACTGGCCGTCGCCCAGGACGTGGGGCGGGTGCTGAACCCGGCCCAGCTGGCCGCCCGGATCGAGGCGGGCGTGACCCAGGGCGTGGGCGCCGCGCTCACCGAGAACCTGCGCACGCCGCGCGGTCTGGTCCGGCACCCCGACCTCACCGGCTACGCCCTCCCGACCGCCCTGGACGCGCCCGACATCGAGATCGTGAAGCTGGTCGAGGAGCGGGACGTGGTCGCGCCGTTCGGCGCGAAGGCGGTCAGCGCGGTGCCGGTGGTGACCTCGCCGGCGGCCATCGCCGCCGCCGTTCGCGCGGCCACCGGCCGCCCGGTCAACCGTCTGCCGATCCGCCCGCAGGCCGCGGTGGTGACCAGCGGCCGCGACCGGCTGGTCAGATCCACCGACTGACGCCCGCCGGGCGCCGGACAACCGGCGGGCAACGGGCGGTCGACGGGCGCCGGGAGGTGGTCGACGGGCAACGGGCGGCCGGCGGCTGAGGGACGACCGTCTGCCGGTGACGGGTGGCTGACGTCGCGTCGGCCACCTGTGAGGACCCGTGACCCGCGTCCGTGGTCGGCCACCTGTGGTGACGCGGGACCGGTGTCCGCGGCCGGGCGGCCTGGGGCGGGCGGCCGAAGAACGTTCATGTTGATTCCCGTGCGAAGGCAACGCACCGGGGGTGTTCGAGCGTCTTGTGGGGTGGGGCGTCCGTGTCCGTGTCCCGGCCGGTCGCCCGCCCGCTCCCGATCCGGGGCGTTGTCAGTGGTGGCGCGTACTGTTCCGAGTGATGGGGACGGCTGCCGGGTTCGGAGGGCCGGGGTCCGTCCTGTCCGGGCGGGACGGCGCGGTCCGGAGCGGCGAAGCACGGGACACGGGACTGAGCACACGTATGCACGGGGGAGCCATGAGCACGACCGACACCGCTGCCACGGATTCCATGAATGTCATGAACGTCATGGACGCCACGGGTGCTGCGGCAGCGATCACCCTGACCGAGGACGACCTCGATCCGTTCATCACGCACGCGTCCACGCGCCACTGGTTGACCGGCCCCGGACTTCCCTGCGACAGCGGCCTGTTCAGCTTCACGCAGCTGCGGGGCGAGGGCCTGCGCACGGTCGCCGACTCGACCGGTGACCCGGCAGAGGGGCTCGCCGCGGAGCTGCGGGAGCAGTTGGTCATCGGCGGACTGCTCGGCCCCGCGGGCCCGGGCACGGAGTCGGTCCTGCTCGACGGCGCCACCGGCGAGGTGTCGACGACGTACTTCTTCCACGACCGGCCCGACCTGATGGACCGTCGTCCGCTCGCCCCGTCGCTGCCGACCCTGGTGCGGTTCGCCGCGGCGACGGACGAACTGGCGGGTTTACGAGGCCAGTTCGCCGCCTACGCGGGCCGCTGGGGCACGAAGGCGGTGGCGGAGGCCTCGCGGCAGCTGCTCGCCGTGTTCGAGGAGGGGGCGGACGGCGAGCCGGCACCGCTGTGGCGGATGGCCGCGCTGATCCGCCCGCTGGCCCTGGTGGCCGGTCCGGGCACGGCCTCGGGGCTCGCCCTGGACCTTCCGGTCCGCCTGCTCGACCAGGAGTTCGGCCGGCGGGGCGTGGTCCGTTTCGAGGAGCTCGACTTCCCCGCGACGCTGACGCACGAGCCGACCCGTCGCTTCCTGCGCGAGACGGGCCTGCCCGAGGACGGCTTCCTGTTCCAGCTGGACACCGACCTGCCGCTGCGGACCCTCGCCGAGTACCACGACGCGGTCCGCGACGACGACTGCGGCGACCCCGGCGCGTTCCCGGCCGGCCGCCTCCCCGCCCACGCCGACCGGCTCATCCGCCTCGGTCATCTGGTCGAGGACAACAGCCTGGTCGTCGACGGCGCCACCGGCGCGGTCCTGAACTGGAGCGAGCCGGAATCCGTCCTGTACCCGCTGAACACGGATATCTCGACCCTCGCCTTCACCCTCTGGCTGCTGCACCGTGAGCACGCCATCGACGAGGAGTCGGGCCACGCGCTGACCAGTGAGACGTACGACCAGCTGGCCATGACGATGATCCAGGTCCTGTCCTCCGTCGACCCGACGGGCGCCACGACCGACGCCGACTGGCACTACTGGACGGAGCTGTTCCGGGACGAGGCGGGCGGGGTGCTCTGAGAGCACCCCGCCCGTACCGGAGGCCGTGGCGGGAATCGAACCCGCGTTATTCGCTTTGCAGGCGAATCCCTGAGCCACTCGGGCACACGGCCAAGACCGGGGACGAGGTGTGGTCTTCGCCACCCCGCCGCCGCGAACTCGGTACGCCGACCGTACGGCGGGGCGGGAGTGGCGCTCAAGGTATTCCGGTGCGGTGCAACGGGACTGCCACACGCCGTTCATGAACGCAGGGGCGGGCGGGCGGGGGCGTACGACCAAGGTCCCGGTGCCGGTCCGACCCCCGACAGGCGTCAAAGCGCCCCGTGGCCCTTACTCTGGCGCTCATGGCCGCCCCGAACCCGCGCGACACGGCTGTCGCCAAGACCTCCGACGCCCCACCCGGGCCCACCGCTCCGTCCCTGCCCCCCGCCCCCGGCGGCGAGCGGGACGACGGCGTGCTGAGCGGCCCCTACCGGGCGTTGAGCATCGGCATCGTCTCCGTGGTGCTGCTGATCGCCTTCGAGGCGACGGCGGTGGGCACGGCCATGCCGGTCGCGGCGCGCGAGCTGGACGGGGTGTCGCTGTACGCGTTCGCGTTCTCGGCGTTCTTCACGACCAGCCTGTTCGCGATGGTGCTCTCCGGCCAGTGGTCGGACCGGCGCGGGCCGCTCGCGCCGCTGACCACGGGCATCGCCGCCTTCGCCGCGGGGCTGCTGCTGGGCGGGACGGCGGGCTCGATGTGGCTGTTCATCCTGGGGCGGGCCGTGCAGGGCCTCGGCGGCGGGATGGTGATCGTCGCGCTGTACGTCGTCGTCGGCCGGGCCTACCCGGAGCGGCTGCGCCCGGCGATCATGGCCGCGTTCGCGGCGAGCTGGGTGGTGCCGTCGATCGTCGGCCCGCTCGCCTCCGGAGCGGTGACCGAACACATCGGCTGGCGGTGGGTGTTCCTCGGCATCCCGGTCCTCGTCGCGTTCCCCCTCGCCCTCGCCCTCCCGCAGATACGCCGCCGGGCGTCCGGCCCGGCGGGCGACGGCGCGGACGCACCGGCCTCCTTCGGCGGTCGCCGCATCCGCCTCGCCCTCGCGATCTCCTTCGGCGCCGCGCTGCTCCAGTACGCCGCCCAGGACCTGCGCTGGCTCTCCCTGCTGCCCGGCGCGGCGGGCACGGCGCTGCTGGTGCCCGCGGTGCTGGGACTGCTCCCGCGCGGCACCTGGCGGGCGGCGCGCGGCCTGCCCTCGGTGGTGCTGCTGCGCGGCGTCGCCGCGGGATCCTTCATCGCCGCCGAGTCCTTCGTCCCGCTGATGCTGGTCACCCAGCGCGGCCTCAGTCCGACGCTCGCCGGGTTCTCCCTCGCGGCGGGCGGCGTCACCTGGGCGCTGGGTTCCTGGATCCAGTCGCGGCCCCGCCTGGAACCGCACCGGGAGCGGCTGACGACCCTCGGGATGCTCCTGGTGGCGGGGGCCATCGCGGCGGCCCCGAGCGTGCTGATCCAGGCGGTCCCCGCCTGGGCCCTGGCCGTCGCCTGGGCGTTCGGCTGCCTCGGGATGGGCCTGGTGATCTCCTCCACCAGCGTCCTGCTGCTCCAGCTCTCCGCCCCCGAGGAGGCGGGCACCAACTCCGCCGCCCTCCAGATCTCCGACGGCCTCTCCAACGTCCTCCTGCTGGCCGCCGGCGGAGCGGCCTTCGCGGCCCTCGGCGGCGGCACGGTCGCCCACGGGGCCACGCAGGCCTCCGGCTCCCACCCGGCCGCCTTCGCCGCCGTGTTCCTGCCGATGGCGGCGGTCGCGCTGGCGGGGGTGTGGGTGACGACGCGGCTGCGGGCCCCTTCCATGTGAGTGGTACTACTTTGGCCCCATGTGGTGGTACCGTTTTGGTATGGCTACGAACCTGCGTCTCCGCGACGACCAGAAGGAAGCTCTCAAGCTGCGCGCCGAGGAAGAGGGGGTCAGCATGCACGCCATACTGCTGAAGGCCGTGGACGACTATCTGGCCCGGACGGCTCACGAGACGCTGGTGCGCAAGGCGGCCAAGGAGCAGACCGCCAAGTGGGCCGAACTGCTGGAGCGGCTCAAGTGACGTACGTCTATCTGTCGGCCGAGGACGTCCTGGCCATCGCCGAGGGCGCCGTCGACGATCAGGACATCGCCGTACGCGACGTGGGTCTGCTGGAGTCGGCCGTGCACCGGCCCTCGGCCTCCATGTTCGGCCAGGAGGCCTATGCCGACCTGTTCGACAAGGCGGCCGCGCTCCTGCAGTCCCTGACCATCAACCACCCTTTCGTCGACGGGAACAAGCGCACGGCCTGGGTGTCCTGCGTCGTCTTCCTGGCGATGAACGAGGTGCAGTTGCGTCCCGACATCGACGCGGCCGAGCGCCTGGTCATCGCCGTGGCGACCGGCAGCATGGATGAGGTCAAGGCCATCTCCGAGGCGCTGAGGAACTTGGCCGAGTAGGGCGATGTGACCTCGGTCCCATCCCCGGCCGCCCCGGCATCGTCCGGGCGCCGACACCTCCGGGCCATCGATAGGGTGGCCCGGTTGCCGTACGCCGACCGCCGGGTGCGGTCGGCCGTCCTCGCGGCCGGGTGCCCGGCGCGGCCGAGCCGTCCGAACCCGCCCCCGTCCCCACAACGGAGACCGTGACTACCACCGCCGCTTCCGCCTCGCACCACCTGTCCCCCGCCTTCCCCGGCCGCGCCCCCTGGGGCACCGCCGGCAAGCTCCGGGCCTGGCAGCAGGGGGCGATGGAGAGGTACCTCCAGACGCAGCCGCGCGACTTCCTGGCGGTCGCCACCCCCGGCGCCGGCAAGACCACCTTCGCGCTGACGCTGGCCTCCTGGCTGCTGCACCACCACGTCGTGCAGCAGGTGACCGTCGTCGCGCCCACCGAGCATCTGAAGAAGCAGTGGGCCGAGGCCGCCGCCCGGATCGGGATCAAGCTGGACCCCGAGTACAGCGCGGGCCCGGTCGGCAAGGACTACCACGGGGTCGCCGTCACCTACGCCGGTGTCGGCGTGCGCCCCATGCTGCACCGCAACCGGTCCGAGCAGCGCAAGACCCTCGTCATCCTCGACGAGATCCACCACGCCGGTGACAGCAAGTCCTGGGGCGAGGCCTGCCTGGAGGCGTTCGAGCCGGCCACCCGCAGGCTCGCGCTGACCGGTACGCCGTTCCGGTCCGACACCAACCCCATCCCGTTCGTGGCGTACGAGGAGGGCGACGACGGCATCCGCCGGTCGGCCGCCGACTACACCTACGGATACGGCTCCGCGCTCGCCGACGGCGTCGTCCGCCCCGTCATCTTCCTCTCCTACAGCGGCAACATGCGCTGGCGCACCAAGGCCGGCGACGAGATCGAGGCCCGCCTCGGCGAGCCCATGACCAAGGACGCGATCAGCCAGGCCTGGCGCACCGCCCTGGACCCGCGCGGCGAGTGGATGCCGTCCGTGCTGCGCGCCGCGGACCAGCGGCTGACCGAGGTCAGGAAGTCCGTCCCGGACGCCGGGGCCCTCGTCATCGCCACCGACCAGGACTCCGCCCGCGCCTACGCCAAACTGATCCGCGAGATCACCGGCAGCAAGCCCACCGTCGTCCTGTCCGACGACACCGGCGCCTCGAAACGGATCGACGACTTCAGCGGCGGCGACGACCGGTGGATGGTCGCCGTCCGCATGGTGTCCGAGGGTGTCGACGTCCCGCGCCTGGCCGTCGGCGTGTACGCGACCACCATCTCCACCCCGCTGTTCTTCGCCCAGGCCGTCGGCCGTTTCGTGCGGTCGAGGCGGCGCGGCGAGACCGCGTCCGTGTTCCTGCCGACCATTCCGAACCTGCTCACCTTCGCCAACGAGATGGAGCGCGAGCGCGACCACGTCCTCGACAAGCCCAAGAAGGAGGGCGAGGAGGACCCGTACGCCGAGTCCGAGAAGGAGATGGACGAGGCGAACCGGCAGGAGGACGAGGACACCGGCGAGGACATGCTGCCCTTCGAGGCGCTGGAGTCCGACGCCGTCTTCGACCGGGTCACCTACAACGGCGCCGACTTCGGCATGCAGGCCCACCCCGGCAGCGAGGAGGAGCAGGACTACCTGGGCATCCCGGGGCTCCTCGAACCCGACCAGGTGGAGATGCTGCTGCAGAAGCGGCAGGCCCGGCAGATCGCGCACAGCCGCAAGAAGCCGGACAGCGAGGCCGACCTGCTCGAACTGCCCGCCGAGCGGCGCCCCGTGGTCTCCCACAAGGAGATGATGGAACTGCGCCGGCAGCTCAACAACATGGTCGGCGCCTACGTGCACCAGAGCGGCAAACCGCACGGCGTCATCCACACCGAGCTGCGCCGCGTCTGCGGCGGCCCGCCCGCCGCCGAGGCCACACCGGGACAGCTGCGCCAGCGGATCGCCAAGGTGCAGGAGTGGGCCACCCGCATGCGGTGAGCCCGACCTGCACCGGGCGGCCCCGCTCCCGCTCCCGGGCCCCGCTCCCTGGCCCGACCTGATCCAACCGAAAGACGCCAGGGCTCATGCATATGTGGGCAAACAGTGTCACTTTGTGGGCAGAGGTGCCCGGATTCTGGACGGAGCCTTCCGCTGACCGGACCGGCTCGCTACTGTCCCGCTACGCACACGCCCCGTGGCAGCGCCGCCGCGGAGCGCAGCCGTGAAGCGACTGCGCCCGGGACACAGCCGGGCCGCCGGCCGATCGGCGGCCTCTGGAGTGCGCCGCCGACGGGACTCGGTGACGCATACGCCGTGAGAGGGCCGCCGACCTGACCACGAAGGAGTGGGCGTCGTGACCGCGGAGACCTCTCAGACGCTCGACCGGGGACTACGGGTCCTCAAACTGCTGGCCGACACGGACCACGGTCTGACCGTCACCGAACTTTCCCACAGGCTGGGCGTGAACCGGACCGTCGTGTACCGGTTGCTCGCCACGCTGGAACAGCACGGGCTCGTACGCCGTGACCTCGGCGGACGGGCCCGGGTCGGACTCGGGGTGCTGCGGCTGGGCCGCCAGGTGCATCCGCTCGTACGCGAGGCCGCGATGCCGGCCCTGCGGTCGCTGGCGGAGGACATCGGCGCGACCGCGCACCTGACGCTGGTGGACGGGGCCGAAGCGCTGGCCGTCGCCGTGGTGGAACCGTCGTGGACGGACTACCACGTGGCCTACCGGGCCGGGTTCCGGCATCCGCTGGAACGGGGCGCCGCCGGCCGGGCGATCATCGCGGCCCGGCAGCGGCCGCGCGACCCCGGATACACCCTCACCCACGGCGAACTGGAAGCCGGCGCGTGCGGAGCGGCGGCGCCCCTGATCGGGGTCACCGGCATCGAGGGCAGCGTCGGCGTGGTGATGCTGGCCGACGTGGTTCCCGAACGGGTCGGCCCCCGCGTCATGGACGCGGCCCGAGAGGTCGCGGAGGCGCTGCGCTGACGGCCGGGCGCGCTGGGCCGGCGGTCGCGGGGACAACGCGCCGAAGGTGCCCACGTGATCGGGTGAAGCGCACACCGTGTCGATCGGGAACCAAGGCGGCACACCCGAGCTTTGCTTGACAAACCGGGCAGGTTCCGTCCCGGCCGGTGTCGAGGGAGTAGGACCTCGCAGGTCGCCGGCCTGTGGGGCTTCCTGAGCCAGGAATCCCCCTGCTCCGGCTGGGGGAGGGTTCACGTTAGATTGATCCCGTGCTCTCTCGCCTCACGCGTCCCCAGACCCTGGCCGTCTGTGCCGCTCCCGTCGTCGCCCTGCTGGCCACGGCGGTGTTCGCGCCGCTGCCGTTCTCGGTGGCGCAGCCGGGGCTGACGGCCGACGTGCTCGGCGAGAACAAGGGCACGCAGGTCATCACCATCTCCGGCGCGAAGACCCGCGAGACCACCGGTCAGCTGCGGATGACGACGATCGAGGCGACCTCCCCCGACACCCGGGTGGGCCTCCCGAACGTCCTCGACGCCTGGTTCGGCACCGATCAGGCGGTCATGCCCCGCGACTCGGTCTACCCCAGCGGGGGCAACGTCAAGGAGATCGAGCGGTACAACGAGGAGCAGATGCGCCAGTCGCAGGACGAGGCGACCCGGGCCGCGCTGGGGTACCTGGACCTGGACGGCAAGGGCATCAAGGTCGACCTGAAGCTCGCCAACGTCGGAGGCCCCAGCGCCGGCCTGCTCTTCTCCCTCGGCATCGTCGACAAGCTGAACGGCGACGACAGCGGCGGCGACCTCACCGGCGGCCGGATCATCGCCGGTACGGGGACGATCGACGCCGAGGGCAGGGTCGGCGCCGTGGGCGGAGTGCCGCTGAAGACGCAGGCCGCCCGGCGGGACGGCGCCACCGTCTTCCTGGTCCCCGAGGCCGAGTGCGCCGAGGCGCAGGCGGAGCTCCCCCACGGCCTGCGCCTGATCCCGGTCACCACCCTCGAGAGCACCGTCGACGCCCTGGTCGACCTGGAGAAGGGCGCGGGCAAGGTCCCGAGCTGCTGACCGCGGCCCGCAGGCTCAGCGTTTCCCGACGAACCCCTCGTTCACCATCCAGTCCAGCGCCACCTGGTGGGGGTCCTCGCCCTCCACGTCCACCTTGCCGTTCAGGGTCCGCGCCACCTCGTTGTCCAGCTTCGCGGTGACCGGGTCGAGGACCTCGGGGATCGCCGGCCACTTCTTCAGGGTGCCGGTGTTGACCATCGGCGCCGCGTTGTAGTTGGGGAAGAACTTCCTGTCGTCCTCCATCACCACCAGGTTCATGGACTTGATCCGGCCGTCGGTGGTGAAGACCTCGCCGTAGGTGCAGGCGCCCTTGGCCGTCTGGGTGTAGATGATCCCGGTGTCCATCTGCGTGATGTTCCCCGCGGCCACGTTCATGCCGTACGCCTTCTCCATGCCCCGCAGCCCGTCCGTCCGGTTGGCGAACTCGCCCTCCACGCACAGGGTCACCGCCGACGGGTCGGACTTCGCCAGCGCGGCCACCTCCGACAGCGTCCGCGTGCCGTACTTCTTGTGGTTCGCCTGGTTCATGGCCAGGGCATAGGTGTTGTTCAGCGCCGACGGCTCCAGCCAGGTCACCCCGTTCCCCAGGTCGGCCTCGCGCACCGCCTCCCACTGCTTGCGCGGGTCGGGGAGGGGCTTGCTGTTGCCCTGGTACGTGATCCACGCCGTGCCGGTGTACTCGTACGAGGCGTCCGCGTCCCCCTTGACGACCGCCTCCCGGGCGCCGACGGAGCCCTGGATACCGGTGCGGTCGATCACCTGGGCGCCGGCCGCCTGGAAGGCGATGCCCATGATCGCGCCCAGGATCAGCTGTTCGGTGAACTCCTTGGAGGTGACGGTGAGGTTCGCGCCCTCGAGCGGCTTCCCCCGCCCGATCGAACCCGGTTCCACGTCGTCGACCATGGGGGAGCCGCTGGTCAGCCCGCAGGAGGAGACCCCCGCCAGCAGCACGCCGGCGAGCAGCGGACACCCGCGCCGCCTCACGTGCCCGCCTCCAGCCCTCGCGGCCGCAGCAGCAGTTCGGCCAGTGAGGCCAGCCAGTCCACCAGCAGGGCCAGGGCGACCGTGAGGATCGCGCCCAGCATCAGCACCGGCATCCGCTGGCTGGTGATCCCGGTGGTGATCAGTACGCCCAGACCGCCGCCCCCGCCGAAGGTCGCCAGGGTGGCCGTGCCGACGTTCAGGACCAGGGCCGTACGCACCCCGGCGAGGACGAGCGGGACGGCCAGGGGCAGTTCCACGCGGGCCAGTACGCCCAGTGGGGACATGCCGATGCCGCGCGCCGCCTCCAGCAGGGTCGGGTCGTTGGCCCGCAGGCCCGCGATGGTGTTGGAGAGCACCGGCAGCACGGCGTAGGCGATGATGCCGATGAGGGCGGCCCTGCGGCCGATGCCGAGCCAGATCACCAGCAGCGCGAGCAGACCGATCGCGGGCGTCGCCTGGCCCATGTTGGCGAACGCCGTCACGACCGGGGCAGCCCTGCGCAAGGCCGGCCGGGTCAGCAGGATCCCCAGCGGGATCGCGATGATCAGCACGAAGAAGGTCGAGATCAGGGTCAGTTCGATGTGCTGCCACAGCGCCTTGGACACCTGCCCGTCGGAGAGCGCGTTCCGGGACAGCGCGTCCAGGTCGGCCCGGGTGAACCACAGCCAGGTCGCGAGCAGCAGGACGATCAGTACCACGGGCAGGAACGTCAGCTTCCGCCACGTCACCCGGGACGCGTTCGCCACCGGGGACGCGGACCCGGCCGGCCCGCTCGTGGGCCCGTCCCCGCCGTCGTCCTCCTCCCGGCCCTCGCCGTCGTCGCGGAAGGCGAGCCCTCCGGCCTCGTGCTCGCCGGGGGGCCGCCGCTGCGGGGAGGGGCTCACCGGTCCCCCTCCCCGTCCGAGCCCTCCTGTTCGGCGTGCGTCAGGCCGGCCCGCTGCCCCTCCAGTTCGTGCTGGGCCTCCATCGCCTCCAGCCGGTCGGCCTCCAGCAGCCCGTGCACGGAGTTCATCAGCGTCTCCACGTCGACGACGCCCTCGTAGGCGCCGCGCCCGCCGGTGACCGCGACCCGTCCCGAGCTGTCGGTGAGCACCGCCTCCAACGCGTCCCGCAGGGTGGCGTCCCGGGTCACCGTGTCGTGCACGAGGGTGCCCGCGCGGGCCAGCGAGCCCTTGGCCCGCATCAGGTCGCCGCGCCGGAGCCACTTGTAGGGGCGGCGGCGCCGGTCGAGCAGCAGGATCTCGTTGGAGCCGCTGGAGCGGAGCAGGTCGAAGATCTCCTGGAGCGGGTCGTCGACGGTCACCGTCGGATAGTCGGTGATCTCCACGTCCCGTACGCGCGTGAGGTTCAGCCGCTTCAGCGCGGCCCCGGCGCCGACGAAACCCGAGACGAAGTCGTCCGCCGGGTTGGTCAGGATCGCCTCCGGGGTGTCGAACTGGGCGATGTGCGAGCGTTCCCGCAGCACCGCGATCCGGTCGCCCAGCTTGATCGCCTCGTCGAAGTCGTGGGTGACGAAGACGATCGTCTTGTGCAACTCGTGCTGCAGCCGGATCAACTCGTCCTGGAGATGGTCGCGGGTGATGGGGTCCACCGCCCCGAACGGCTCGTCCATCAGCAGCACCGGCGGGTCCGCCGCCAGCGCCCGCGCCACGCCCACCCGCTGCTGCTGCCCGCCGGAGAGCCGGCGCGGATAGCGGCCGTGGAACTCGCCCGGGTCCAGGCCGACCAGGTCCAGCATCTCCTCCACCCGCGCCCGCACCCGGGCCGCCGGCCAGCGCAGCATCTTCGGCACCAGCGCGATGTTCTGGGCCACCGTCATGTGCGGGAACAGCCCGCTGGACTGGATCGCGTACCCGACCTGGCGGCGCAGCTTCACCGGGTCCATGTCGGTGACGTCCTCGTCGCCGATGCGGATCCGGCCGCCGCTCGGCTCGATCAACCGGTTGATCATCTTCAGTGTGGTCGACTTCCCGCAGCCCGACGGGCCGACGAGGATGACCGTCTCGCCCGCCCGGATCTCCATGCTGACGTTGTCGACGGCCGGCTGCGGACTGCCCGGATACCGCTTGGTGAGGCCCTCCAGCTCGATGGTCGCGCCGGTGGTTCCGCCGGTTCCGCCGGGTCCGGTGGGTCCGGTGGTTCCGGCGGATCCGGCGGATCCGATGGCGTCGTCGGATGCGTCGAGTGCGCCGGGCGTCCCCGAAGCGGGTGACTCAGGCACGGATCCCCCTGGAGATGGTCAGCCGCCCGATCAGGACGTACCCGGCGTCGAACAGCAGCGCGAGGAGGATGATCAGGAGGGTGCCCGCGAGCACCTGGTTGAGCGCGTTGCTGCTGCCCAGCGAGGCGATCCCGCGGAAGATCAGGTTGCCGAGGCCGGGACCGGAGGCGTACGCGGCGACGGCGGCGATGCCCATCAGCATCTGCGTGGAGACCCGGATCCCGGTGAGGATCGGTGGCCAGGCCAGCGGCAGCTCCACCCGGGTCAGCCGGGCCGTCCGCGACATGCCGATGCCGGTGGCCGCGTCCACCAGCGCGGGGTCGACCCCGCGCAGGCCGACGATCGAGTTCCGCACGATCGGCAGCAGCCCGTACAGCGTCAGCGCGATCACCGTCGGCGGCACCCCGAGCCCCACGATCGGGATCAGCAGACCGATCATGGCCAGCGACGGGATGGTCAGCAGGGTCGAGGTGGTGGTCGTGGCCAAGCCGCCCGCCCAGTCGCTGCGGTACGTCGCCACCCCGATCAGCACGCCGATCACGGTCGCCGCCACCATGCACTGGAACACCACGCTCGCGTGCTGGTACGTGTCGATGAGCAGCTGCTGGTGGCGGTTGCCCAGGTACTCCCAGAAGTCCACGTCCGCTCACCCCAGCTCGGCCACGCCCGTCCGGTCGGTCCGGCTCAGTCCGCTCCGTCCGGGTCCCCGCCCGGCGGGTCGAGAAGCGCGGCCTGCTCCACCAGCGGGATGATCCGCAGCGGAACGGGGTTCTCCATCACGATCGCCGTGGCGGCCCGGACGATGCCATCAAAACCGACGACACGGTCGATCACCCGTTGGAGATCGGCGTTGGAGCGGGCCACGAGCCGGCACAGCATGTCCCCGCTGCCGGTCGTGGTGTGCAGTTCCAGGACCTCCGGCACGGTCGCCAAGTGCGCCCGGACATCCGCCCCTTGACCCTGCCGGATCTCCAGCGTCGCGAACGCCGTGACCGGGTAGCCGAGGGCCGCCGGATCCACCTGGGGGCCGAAGCCGCGGATGACTCCGTTCGACTGAAGACGGTCCAGCCGCGCCTGCACCGTCCCCCGCGCCACCCCCAGCCGCCGGGACATCTCCAGCACCCCGATCCGCGGCTCCCGTGCGAGGAGCAGGATGATCCGGCCGTCCAGCCGATCGATCGCCATGCCGGCCTCCGCTTCTGGTCATCCTGTACAGACAGCCCGCCGATCGCGGCAGGTCACTGGACACCATGCCCAGTGAACGAGCGAACTATTGCGCACCTTGCAGAGCTGGACCACCCTGCGACTATGACGCAGACCACACACCACGCTCCCGACGCGACCGCCCGGCAGGCCGATCCCTTCCCGGTCAAGGGAATGGACGCGGTCGTCTTCGCCGTGGGCAACGCCAAGCAGGCGGCGCACTACTACTCCACCGCCTTCGGCATGAAGCTGGTCGCCTACTGCGGACCGGAGAACGGCAGCCGCGAGACCGCGAGTTACGTCCTGGAGAGCGGCTCCGCCCGCTTCGTCCTCACCTCGGTGATCAAGCAGTCCACCGAACAGGGCGCCTTCCTCGCCGAGCACGTGGCCGCCCACGGCGACGGCGTCGTCGACCTCGCCATCGAGGTCCCGGACGCGCGCGCCGCGTTCGCCTACGCCGTCGAGCACGGCGCACGCCCGCTCGCCGAGCCGTACGAGCTGAAGGACGAGCACGGCACCGTCGTCCTCGCCGCGATCGCCACGTACGGCGAGACCCGGCACACCCTCGTCGAGCGCACCGGCTACGACGGGCCCTACCTGCCCGGCTTCGTCGCCGCCGAGCCGATCGTCGAACCGCCCGCCCAGCGGTTCTTCCAGGCCATCGACCACTGCGTCGGCAACGTCGAACTCGGCCGGATGAACGAGTGGGTCGCGTTCTACAACAGGGTCATGGGCTTCACGAACATGAAGGAGTTCGTGGGCGACGACATCGCCACCGAGTACAGCGCGCTGATGTCGAAGGTGGTCGCCGACGGCACGCTCAAGGTCAAGTTCCCGATCAACGAGCCCGCCGTCGCCAAGAAGAAATCCCAGATCGACGAGTACCTGGAGTTCTACGGCGGTGCCGGCGTCCAGCACATCGCGCTCAACACCAACGACATCGTGCAGGCGGTCCGCCGGATGCGCGCGGCCGGCGTGCGGTTCCTGGACACCCCGGACTCGTACTACGACACCCTCGGCGAGTGGGCCGGCGAGACCCGGGTGCCGGTCGACACCCTGCGCGAGCTGAAGATCCTCGTCGACCGGGACGAGGACGGCTACCTGCTGCAGATCTTCACCAAGCCGGTCCAGGACCGGCCGACCGTGTTCTTCGAGATCATCGAGCGGCACGGCTCCATGGGCTTCGGCAAGGGAAACTTCAAGGCCCTCTTCGAGGCCATCGAGCGGGAGCAGGAACGCCGCGGCAACCTGTGACCGGATGACGGCGGGACCGATGCCGGCGGGGGCCGGACGCGGGCACCACCCCGCGTCTGGTTCTTGCCGTGGCCACCCCGCGTCCGGTTCTTGCCGGCTCTCCTCACGACCAGTCCGGCGGCCCGTCCCCGACCGGTGGTTCGCCCAGCCGTTCCAGTGCCGCCTTCGCCCGGGGCACCTGGAGCGGGGAGAAGTACGGGTTGATCCGCAGGGCCTCCCGCAGATGCCGCCGCGCGGGCCCTCCCCCGAGCTCCCGGCTCCGCTCGAGCTCGATCATGCCCCGGTGGAAGGCGTGCAGCGCGCTGCGCACCCCGCCGCCGTGCGTCCCCTCCGTCGCCCGCACCGCGAACTCCAGCGCCTCCTCGGACCGTCCCGACCGGTGCAGCGCCCAGCCCAACGCGTCGGCCACCGCCGGCGACGGCTGCCGCTCCCACTCCGTCCGCAGCCGCCGCACCGCGGCCCGAGGGTCCCCGTGGTCCGCCTCGAACCGGCCGAGGACCAGATCCCCGTCGGCCCTGTGGACGGCGGCCTCGCGTACCCGGGAGCGCAGCAGGTCGTAGTGGACCCGGGCGGCCTGCCGCAGTCCCAGGGACTCGTACAGCTCGCCCAGTTCCAGCGCGTACTCCGGCAGCGGCTGCCGGGCCAGCGCCGCCCGGTAGGCGCCGAGCGCCTCCGGGATCCGGCCGAGCGCGGCCAGCGCCCTGCCCTGCCCCGCCTGCGCCGCCCGCTGGTCCGGGTCGGTGCGCACCGCCTCCTGGAAGTGCCGCAGGGCGTCCTCCCGGTCGCCGCGCTCCCAGGCCAGCTGCCCGGCCTGTTCCAGGTACGACGCCCGCTCGGCCGGTTCCCCGGCCGCCGCGGCGGCGTCGGCGAGCTGGGCCGCCGCGTCCTCCCGCCGGCCCTTGTCCCGGTACACGGCCGCCGCCCGTGCCATCACGGCCGGACCCGACCGCAACGCCTTCAGCCGGTCCAGCATCTTTTCGGCCGCCTCGCCGTCACCGAGTCCGGCGTACGCCTCGACCAGCGGGGGATACGTCGTCCACCGCTTCGGCTCCAGCTTCAGTGCCCGCTCGCCCCACTCCACGGCACCGGGATGGTCGCGGCGCGCGTTCGCCAGCGCCGCCAGCCCGCGCAGCGCCGCGGCGTTGCCCCGCGGCCGCACCTTCAGCGAGGTGCGCAGCGCCTGCTCGGCCCGCGAGTACCGTGCGGGGTCCGCCAGCCGCCGCCCCTGCTCCAGCCGGGCCGCCCCGAGCACCGCCCAGGACTCCGCGTCCTTCGGATGCTCCTTCAGATGCCGCTCCCGCTCCTCGACCAGCACCTCCAGACCGGGCAGCGACGCCGGCACCCCACCGGCCAACGCCGCCTGCGCCCGCGCCCCGGGTGCCTGCGCCTGCGCCCGCGCCCCGGGCGCCCGCTCCGGTGGCCCGTCCGGCCCGCGCCCCCACGGCAGCAGCACCAGCACCCCGCCGAGCACGGCACATCCGGCGGCGGCCGAACCGAACCGCACCCGGCGCCCACGGCCCACCCGCCCCCGGGTCTCGTCCTGCCGGCGGGTCTCGTCCCCGCCCCCGGTCTCCTGTGGCTTGTCGTCCATGGCGCACACTGTGCGTCACACCATCCGCCGATACGACGAACCACACCCCGGTTCACGACGGCTTACGACCGGGTGACGTACGCGGGGTTCACACCGATGGCCCCGGGTGTCACGCTGTGATCGTGAGCCGTATCGAAGCGCGACGCGATGAAGACACGGTGGCGGTCGGCCCTCTCGTCGGCCGGCTGCTCGACGGCCTGCCCCCCGAGGCCGTGCTCACCGACCCCGACATCACGGCCTCCTACGCCAACGACATGGCGAGCTTCTGCCCGGCCGGCGCCCCGGCGGTGGTCGTCCTGCCCCGCACGGTCGAACAGGTGCAGCACGTCATGCGCACCGCCACCGCCCTGCGCGTCCCCGTCGTCCCGCAGGGCGCCCGCACCGGCCTGTCCGGCGCCGCCAACGCGACCGACGGATGCGTCGTGCTCTCCCTGACCAGGATGGACGCCATCCTGGAGATCAACCCCGTGGACCGGGTCGCCGTCGTCGAACCCGGCGTCGTCAACGCCGCCCTCTCCCGCGCCGTCGGCGAACACGGCCTCTCCTACCCGCCCGACCCCTCCAGCTGGGAGACCTGCACCATCGGCGGCAACATCGGCACCGCCTCCGGCGGGCTGTGCTGCGTGAAGTACGGCGTCACCGCCGAGTACGTGCTCGGCCTCGACGTGGTCCTCGCCGACGGCCGCCTGATGTCCACCGGCCGCCGCACCGCCAAGGGCGTCGCCGGATACGACCTGACCCGCCTGTTCGTCGGCTCCGAGGGCTCCCTCGGCGTCGTCGTGCGCGCGACCCTCGCCCTGCGGCCCAAACCCCCCGAGCAGCTGGTGCTGGCCGCCGAGTTCGCCTCCGGCGCCGCCGCCTGCGACGCCGTGTGCCGCATCATGGCCTGCGGGCACGTCCCCTCGCTCCTCGAGCTCATGGACCGTACGACGGTCAAAGCCGTCAACGACATGGCCCGGATGGGACTCCCGGAGAGCACCGAGGCCCTGCTGCTCGCGGCGTTCGACACCACCGACCCCGCCGCCGACCTCACCGCCCTCGGCGCGCTGTGCGAGGCGGCCGGCGCCACCCAGGTCGTACCGGCCGAGGACGCCGCCGAGTCCGAACTGCTTCTCCAGGCCCGCCGCCTGTCCCTGGTCGCCCTGGAGGCGGTCAAGGGCACCACGATGATCGACGACGTGTGCGTGCCCCGCTCCCGGCTCGGCGAACTCATCGACGGCGTCGAGCGGATCGCCGAGAAGTACCGGCTCACCATCGGTGTCGTCGCCCACGCGGGCGACGGCAACACCCACCCGACCGTCTGCTTCGACACCCAGGACCCCGACGAGTCGCGCCGGGCCCGCGAGTCCTTCGACGAGATCATGGCCCTCGGCCTGGAACTCGGCGGCACCATCACCGGCGAGCACGGCGTCGGCGTACTGAAGAAGGAATGGCTGGCCCGGGAGATCGGCCCGGTGGGCGTGGAGATGCAGCGGGCCGTCAAACAGGTCTTCGACCCGCTGAACCTCCTGAACCCGGGCAAGCTCTTCTGACCCGCCGCCCTCCCGCGCGCCCCGCGCCGTCACGGGGCGAGCAGCTCGGCCAGCCCGTCGTCCAGCCCGAGCTGCTCGCTCTCGCTGCCCGGCGGCACCACCCGCAGCGTCCGCTCCAGCCACGACGACACCTGCGCCGCCGGTGCCTCCAGCAGGGCGCCCCCCTCGGGCGAGTTCAGCGCCACCAGGACGACGCCGCGCCCCTCCGTCTTCGACGGCCACACCCGCACATCGCCGTGCCCGCACGGCCGGAACACACCTTCGATCAGCAGCTCGCGGGCGAACATCCAGCGCACCGGCTGCCCGGAGTCGATGTGGAAGGTGATGTGCACGGCGTAGGGGTCGTCGGTGCGGTAGCCGAGCCGGGCCGACACCGGGACGTCCCGCTCCGGCGACAGGATGAGCCGCAGTTCCACTTCGCGCTCCACCACGATGCCCATGACGCAGGTCCTCTCCCTCGTGAACTCTCGTACAGGTGCCCGCAAGGGGCCGTCAGAGGAGAGAGGGAGAAGGGCCGGGAGCATGACGCGGGTTCGCGAAAGGTTTTTCGCGGTACCACATCGGTGCCCGAAAGGAGTGCGTCCGGCTGGACGGGCCCTGGTTCTTGCGCCCGTCTGATAAATGTGGTGCCCCCGACCCACCCGCGAGCAGATACGGGACGACGGACATGAGCGCCCCAACCCCGGCCCCCGGCGACGACACGCCGCGCGAAGGCTTTTACCCGGACCCGTCCGTTCCCGGATACGTCCGGTACTGGAACGGTGCCGCCTGGGTACCGGGCACCAGCCGTCCGGCACCGGAGGGCGGCGGCGCGCCGCTCGCGCCGTCGGCGTCCGCCGGTGCCGGCTCCTCCGGTTCCGCCCCGGCGGTGCCCACCGTAGAGGAGACCGGCCCGTACTTCTTCGACGAGGACCCGGTCGACGGACCCTCACCGTCACCATCGTCCTCCTCCCCCGACCTGTCCCCGTCCCCCTACCCGTCCCCGTCCCCGTACCCGTCCCCGTCCTCTCCCTTTTCCCCGTCCCCCTCGCCGGCCGACTCGCAGCACGGCAGCCGGCCCGAGCCCGCCTCGGCATGGGGTGCCGACCGCTCCCGCCAGTCCGGCTTCGGCGGCGACCAGGACCGCCGGGTCTCCTGGGGAGCGGACCCGAGAGTGGCGCACGCGTCCGGCCCGGCGGGCGGCGAGTCCACCGGCACGGGCGGTGCGGATGCCGGTGCGGCGCCCGCGGGCGACCCGTTCGTGTTCCGCCCGCCGACGGCCAAGTCACCGAGCGTGGACAGCGGTTCCACCGGAGCCTCTGAGTCCGCCGTGCCCGCCGCGCCCGCCGCGGTCTCCGATCGTGCGATCGCGGACGAGGGCACCATGACCTTCGGCGCCGTCCGCCCGCGCCAGGGTTCCGGCGCGGCCTCCTCCGGTTCCGGTTCGTCCGGGTCGTCCGGGCGTCCCGGGTTCGGGGCCGGGAAGGCCGCCGCCGACCGTGCCGCGCGTACCGCCTCCGGCCAGGCGGGGAGCGGGAGTTCGGCCACGGCCCCGGCCGTCCCGCCACAGTTCACCGCACCGGAGCCCATGCCCGCCCCCGCCCCCGCCCCCGCCCCC
>NZ_JBHSPC010000166.1:45797-59867 GCF_042656345.1 Streptomyces incanus | reverse complement strand
CGCCCCCGCCCCCATGTCAGCCCCCGCTTCCGCCTCCCGGCCGCCGGCGAGCGGTCACGGTGGCGGTCAGTCGTCCTGGGCGCAGCAGGCGCACCGGCTCGCGGACGGGGAGGAGGCGCCGGTCGTGCCGTGGAAGCCGCCGGTCGAGGACATCTTCCAGGCCGCCGCCAGGCGTCAGGCCTCGGCCCGCCCCGCGGGGCTCGGCAAGCGGCTGATCGCGCGACTGCTGGACACCGTCGTCCTCGGCGGCGTCACCGCCCTGGCCGCCGTACCGCTGGGCATCGCGGCGGCGGACCACGTCAACGAGAAGATCGACACGGCCAAGCTGTCCGGCGAGACCGTCACGGTGTGGCTGCTCGACGGCACCACGTCGGTGTACCTGGGCATCGTCCTCGCCGTCCTCCTCCTCGGCGGTGTCCTCTGCGAGGTGCTGCCCACCGCCAAGTGGGGCCGCACCCTGGGCAAGAAGCTGCTGGGGCTCGAGGTGCGGGACATCGAGGGGCACGACGTGCCGGGATTCGGAGTGGCCCTGCGCCGCTGGCTGGTCTACAGCATCCCCGGACTGCTCGTCGTCGGGGTGGTGGGCGTTCTGTGGTGCCTGTTCGACAAGCCGTGGCGGCAGTGCTGGCACGACAAGGCCGCGCACACGTTCGTGGCGGGCTGACTCCGGCCGGAACCACGGGAACCAGACGGGGAATCATCTCTTCGGACCGGCTGCGCGGGCGGGCCGCGACGCCGGTACTCCGGACGGCGGATCGCCGGATGCGCGACCGGGGGGTTCGCGGTCGACTCGGGCCATGAGTACCGAACCGCCCCCCGGCTCCGGTCAGCAGCCGCCGGACGACGACCCGTTCAAGAAGCACCCCCCACCCGGTGGCCAGCCCCCGCCGCAGCAAGGCGGCGGCCCTTACGGCGGCGGTCCGTACGGGAGCGGGGGCGGCGACCCCTACGGCGGTGGTGGCGGCGGCCCGTACGGTGGTGGCGGCGGTCCGTACGGGGGAGGGGGCGGGGGCCCCTACGGGGGAGGCGGTGGCGGCCCGTACGGCCCTGACCCCGGCGACCCCCTCGCCGGGATGCCGCCCCTCGCCGACAGCGGCAGGCGCACCCTTGCCCGGCTCATCGACATGATCCTGGTGGGCCTTGTCGTCTGGCTGCTCACCTGGCCGTTCGGCGTGAGCGAGTACACCGTGAACGGCGACGAGGTCAACGTGGGCAAGTCCTTCACCCAGTCCATCGTCGCCGCGGTCCTCTACATCGCCTACGACACCATCCTGATGTCCCGCTCCGGGCAGACCCTCGGCAAGAAGTGGCTGAAGCTGCGGTTGGCCGACCTGTCCACCGGCTCGACGCCCTCCGTGCAGACGTCACTGCTCCGCGCCGCCGTGCTGTGGATTCCGTTCGCTTTCTGCTGCGCCTGTGTGTGGACCGTGATCGCGGGCGGCTGGAGCTTCTTCGACAAGCCCTACAAGCAGGGCCTGCACGACAAGGCCGCCAAGACGGTCGTGGTCAGCACCCAGTGACGCGGCGCCGGCCGGGACCGGCCGGCGGGCCCCGGTGACGGACACCCGCGGCCGGCCGGTATCAGGAAACCGCCCGCTCCCGTACGGCTTCACGGGCCGGCACGGTCGCCGGTGACGGGAGGGTCGCCCGGACCGGCTCCCGCGGCAGGGACCGCAGCACCGGGGCGGGGCGGGATTTCGACTGGGGCACCGTCATGGCCACCAGCAGCCCGAGAACGAGCGCCATGACGGCGACGAGCGCGATGCCCGCGCCCGAACTCGTCTGTGACAACAGCAGCAGGGCGAAGGTGGAGAAGACCACGGTGCACGAACCGTAGGCGAGCTGAGCGACAGTCGGACGGGGCATGGCCATCGTGTCCTCGTGAGTCGGGGGCTGTCGGCCTGGCATTCCACCGGCTCAACGGTGTGCCGCCAAGCGACTCTAACCGCGAGCGTGCCCGAGCGGAACGCACAGTAAGCATGACCTAACCGGCAGGGCTGGTGCACGGGGGGCGCACGGAGTCATCTCGACGGCGAAACAGTCGTCCCATGTCCGTAAATGGCCCCTCCGTGTCCGTAAAGCGAACCCCGCCTCCGCGTAATGCAGTTGAACTGTTCCAGTCAAGGTCTGTTTTTTCTGCTGAACCTCTAGTCAAATGTGGTCACTTGACTACACGCGTTGATCACGTGTGCGCGGCTATCCGTCATCCGGACCCCACCTTCGCGCACACGCACGCCAGAGGGGATCTCAAGTGACCAGTAGACCCTGGACGTTCAGAGCGGCCGCGACAGGTGTGGCACTCGCGGCGGTCACCGCCACCTGCTCTGCGTTCACCGTGGCCCAGGCCGACCCGGCCGGCGGGCCCGACCGGCCGGCCGGTGTGGACCGGCAGGACCCGGCGGAGCACAACCACGTCGAGCACGACCTCGAGGGCCCGCTCTCCAAGACACAGGACGCCCGGCGCCAGGAGGCCCTGAAGCAGGTCATATCCGGCGAGTCCTCGGTCAAGGACCGGGGCGGTTCGAAGGTCGTCGAACTCAAGGGCAAGGGCAAGGGCAAGGGCAAGTACGTCGAGCTCGGCCGCGAGAAGACCGACAAGATCTTCACGATCCTGGTCGAGTTCGGCGACGGGATCGACAGCCGCTACGGCGGCGCCCCCGGCCCGCTGCACAACGAGATCGCCGAGCCGGACCGCAGCAAGGACAACTCCACCGCGTGGCAGGCGGACTACGACCGGAAGCACTTCGAGGACATGTACTTCGGCACCGGCAAGGGTGTCGAGTCGGTCAAGACGTACTTCGAGAAGCAGTCCTCGGGCCGCTACTCGGTCGAGGGCGAGGTCTCCGACTGGGTGAAGGTCCCTTACAACGAGGCCCGTTACGGCTCCAACGAGTGTGTCCCCGACAACTGCGCCTGGTACGCGGTGCAGGACGGGGTCAGCGCCTGGGCCGAGCAGCAGAAGGCGGCCGGCAAGACCGACGCCGAGATCAAGGCCAAGCTCGCCGAGTACGACCAGTGGGACCGCTACGACTTCGACGGCGACGGCGACTTCAACGAGCCCGACGGCTACATAGACCACTTCCAGATCGTGCACGCCGGTGAGGACGAGTCCGCCGGCGGCGGCGTCCAGGGCGAGGACGCGATCTGGGCCCACCGCTGGTACGCCTTCGGCACCGACGCCGGTGCCACCGGCCCCGACTCCAACCGGCTCGGCGGCACCCAGATCGGCGACACCGGCATCTGGGTCGGTGACTACACCATCCAGCCGGAGAACGGCGGACTCGGCGTCTACGCCCACGAGTACGGCCACGACCTCGGTCTGCCGGACCACTACGACACCGCGGGCGGCGAGAACTCCACCGGCTTCTGGACCCTGATGTCCTCCGGTTCCTGGCTCGGCACCGGGAAGAACGAGATCGGCGACCTGCCCGGCGACATGACCGCCTGGGACAAGCTCCAGCTGGGCTGGCTGGACTACGACACGGCCAAGGCCGCGACGAAGTCCAAGCACAAGCTGGGCTACACCGAGTACAACACCAAGGACGAGCAGGCCCTCGTGGTCGAACTGCCCGAGAAGGCGGTCACCACCGAGGTCGTGGTCCCCGCCGAGGGCAAGACCCAGTGGTGGAGCGGCAGCGGTGACGACCTGCGGAACACGCTGACCCGTTCCGTGGACCTCACCGGCGCCTCGACGGCCGAGCTCACGCTCGACGGCTGGTACGAGATCGAGGCCAACTACGACTTCCTCTACGCCGAGGTCTCGACCGACGGCGGCGCCAACTGGACCGCCCTGGACGGCACGGTGGACGGCCGGCCGATCCCGCGCGACGGCAGCGACAAGCCGGCCCTGCACGGCACGGTCGACGGCTACAAGCCGCTGGCCTACCCGCTGGACGCCTACGCCGGTCGGAAGATCGACCTGCGCTTCCGCTACCAGACCGACGGCGGCCTGGCGATGAAGGGCTTCACGGCCGACCGGATCTCGGTCACCGCGGACGGCACCGCGCTGTTCACGGACAACGCCGAGACCGCTGACGCCGCCTGGACGGCGAACGGCTTCTCCCGCATCGGCGCGTCGTTCACCAACGACTACGCGCAGTACTACATCGCCGAGAACCGTCAGTACGTGTCGTACGACAAGACCCTGAAGGTCGGCCCGTACAACTTCGGCTTCGCGAACAGCCGTCCGGACTGGGTGGAGCACTTCCCGTACCAGAACGGCCTGTTGATCTGGAAGTGGGACACCTCGCAGGCGGACAACAACACCAGCCGGCACCCGGGCACGGGCCTGGTCCTGCCGGTCGACGCGCACCCGACCGCGCTGAAGTGGTCCGACGGCACGCTGATGCGCAACCGCATCCAGACGTACGACTCGACCTTCAGCACCTTCCGCACGGACGGCATCACGCTGCACAAGAGCGGCGTCGCGACCAAGATCCCCTCCTCGAAGGGTGTGTCGGTCTTCAACGACCGCACCCACACCTACTACGACGCGGCGAACCCGGGCGGCGGCGTCAAGATCACTGACACCAACACGAAGATCAAGATCGTCAATGAGGCCAAGGATGGCTCGACGATCCACCTCGAAGTAAGCCGCGCAACGAAGTAAACAGCGTCTTACCAGGTCAAAACGTGTTCGGCGGCAACCCCACTGGCGGGTTGCCGCCGATCCGTGTTTAGGTGCGTCCTGTGACGCTCTTATTGACACCTGGCCCGACGGGGGTATGAATTCCATGGCCGCAGGAGGCTTCAGCAAGCTGCCGAACGGCACCGTGGTGGTGGCACTGAACCTGCCCAGCCCGGCCGCCGCCGGCACCGGCTCGGTGCGCTTCCTCGTGCACGCGGGCAACAGGGCACGCGCCCTGACGAGGCTGCGCAACCTGGGCCTGCGGGCCGTCTACCTGCGAGGCAACGCGGCTCCGCCGAGCCCCGACGAGATCACCGCGGTGCTGCACCACCCCGACGGCCTCATATGGCGCACGGCCCCCGACAGCGCGGTCCTGCCCGGCCCCGAGCCGACCGTGGAGCTGTGGCATCCGATCAGAGCGCTGCTCAGGCGCCCCGCGGCCCCCGCATGACCTTGCGGGGGCCCGTCAGCCCTGTCGGCCCCGGCCCCGGGTCACGTGATCGGGTGAAGCGCCCGCCGTGCGTTGCGGGAACCAAGCGCGCACACCGTGCCGACCGGGAACCAGGACGGCACACCCGGGCTCTGCCCGGCAAACCGGGCAGGTTCCCTCCCGGCCGGTGTTGAGGGAGCAGAACCCCGCGAGCCGCCGGCTCGGGGGCTTCCCGAGCCAGGGCTCCCCCTGCTCGAGCCGGGGGAGGGTTCAACGCACGACCGGCTTCCCCGAGAGTTCCACACCCGCCTCGCGCAGCTCGTCGAGCGCCCGCTCGGTGGTCTGTGCGGCCACCCCCGCGGTGAGGTCCAGCAGGACCTGGGTGCGGAAGCCCTCGCGGGCGGCGTCCAGGGCGGTGGCCCGGACGCAGTGGTCGGTGGCGATGCCCACCACGTCCACCTCGTCGATCTCGCGGGCGCGCAGCCAGTCGGCCAGCGCCACGCCGTTCTCCTCGGCCCCCTCGAAGCCGCTGTACGCGGCCGAGTACGCCCCCTTGTCGAAGACGGCGTCGACCGCGCCGGAGGTGACCGCGGGGGCGAAGTTCGGGTGGAAGCCGACGCCCTCCGTCCCGGCGACGCAGTGCGCGGGCCAGGAGCGGACGAAGTCGGGATGGTCGGCGAAGTGGCCGCCGGGGGCGATGTGGTGGTCGCGGGTGGCCACCACGTGCTGGTACCCGGCGGGCACCCGTGCGATCAGCTCGGTGATGGCGGCGGCCACATCCGCACCGCCGGAGACGGCGAGGCTGCCCCCCTCGCAGAAGTCGTTCTGCACGTCAACGACGATCAAGGCGCGGCGCATGGTCGGATTCCTTCAGCCAGGGGTCGGTCAGGGGGACAGGGATCAGGGGACGGGGGATCGCGGACAGGGGGCCGGGGATCGCGGGACAGCCGTTAGCTACCCGAGCCCAGGTGCAGGTACTCCGTCGGAATGACGGGTTCCCCGCGGGACAGCTGGGTCGCGGACAGGGGCAGGCCGGCGCGGGCCGCGGCGTGCCGTTCGCGGAGCCGGTCCAGCGGCTCGCGCGCGGTCGCGGTCACCTCGCCGCCCTTGACCAGCTCCACCAGCAGCTGCCGGTCGACCAGCTCCTCGGGCACCTGCCCGGTGCCGATCACCTCGGCCTCGGCGACACCGCGCTCGTCCAGCCGTCGCGCGGCCCACTTTCGGCCGCCGATGGAGGTCTTGCCGCCGGTGGACCGTTTCGCCACGGGCACCAGCGGCGCCCCGGTGTCGGCGGACTCGGCGCGGGCGACCAGCTTGTAGACCATGGAGGCCGTCGGGTGCCCGGAGCCGGTCACCAGCTGGGTGCCGACGCCGTACGAGTCCACCGGCGCGGCGGCCAGCGAGGCGATGGCGTACTCGTCGAGGTCCGACGTCACGGTGATCTTCGTGCCGGTGGCGCCCAGCTCGTCCAGCTGCTGTCGCACCCGGTGCGCGACCAGGAGCAGGTCACCGGAGTCGATCCGGACCGAGCCCAGGCCCGGGCCGGCGACCTCGACGGCCGTACGGACCGCCTCGGCCACGTCGTAGGTGTCCACGAGGAGCGTCGTACCGGCGCCGAGGGAGTCCACCTGCGCGCGGAAGGCGTCCCGCTCGCTGTCGTGCACCAGGGTGAAGGCGTGGGCGGAGGTGCCCACGGTCGGGATGTTGTAGCGGAAGCCGGCCGCCAGGTCGGAGGTGGAGGCGAAGCCGCCCACGTAGGCGGCCCGGGAGGCGGCCACCGCGGCCAGCTCGTGGGTGCGCCGGGCGCCCATCTCGATCAGCGGCCGGTCCCCGGCGGCGGAGGACATCCGGGAGGCCGCCGCGGCGATCGCCGAGTCGTGGTTGAGGATCGACAGGATCACCGTCTCCAGCAGCACGCACTCCGCGAAGCTGCCCTCGACCCGCATGATCGGCGAGCCCGGGAAGTACACCTCGCCCTCCGGGTAGCCCCAGATGTCCCCGGAGAAGCGGTAGCCGGCCAGCCGGTCGAGGGTCCGCCCGTCGACGACGTTCTTCTCGCGCAGGAAGTCGAGGACGGGCCCGTCGAAACGGAAGTTCTCCACCGCGTCCAGGACCCGCCCGGTGCCGGCCACCACGCCGTAGCGGCGGCCGTCCGGCAGGCGCCGGGTGAAGACCTCGAACACGCTGCGCCGTTCGGCGGTCCCGCCGCTCAGGGCGGCCTGCAGCATCGTCAGCTCGTAGTGGTCGGTGAAGAGTGCGGTCGACGGAACAGTCACCGGCAGCCCAAGGTCCGCTGTGTTCATACGACGGATGCTACCCCCTTTTCGTCGCTCTGACGATTTAGGTTCGCCGTCCCGGCCCGCGTACGCCGGTTTGTACTCCCGGCCCCTTCCGGTGGCAGCATGGGCAGTGTGACGTCACCCGCACCCCTGGAGATCGAACGCACCGAGTCGGCGGAAGAGGTTTTCGCCGTGCCCGAGTCCGACGTCCCCTGGATCACCCTCGTCCACAACGACCCGGTCAACCTCATGAGCTACGTGACGTACGTCTTCCAGACGTACTTCGGCTACTCCAAGGACAAGGCCACCAAGCTCATGCTCGACGTCCACCACAAGGGCCGGGCCGTCGTCTCCAGCGGCACCCGCGAGGAAATGGAACGCGACGTCCAGGCCATGCACGGCTACGGCCTGTGGGCCACTCTCCAGCAGGACCGGAAGTAGCCCGCCGACAGGACCGAAAAGCAGCCCGCCCGTGACCCGCCCCCGCCCGCAGGACCGGAAGTAGCGAATCGCCTCCATGTCAGGACACTTCGAACCGCTCCCCGGCGGCGGCGCGGCCGTCGCCCTCGACGACGTCGAGATCTCCATCATCCGGTCCCTCGCCGTGCAGCTCATGGAGCTGATCGGCCCCGGCCCGGCCGCGGAGGTCTCCGGCGACCCGCTCGCCGAACTCTTCGCCGAAGGCCCGAGCGAACCGCCCGCCGACCCCGTGCTGCGCCGGCTCTTCCCGGACGCCTACGGCGACCCCGAGGAGCCCGCCTCGGTCAAGGACACCGGAGAACAGCGGGCGCACTCCGCGGAGTTCCGCCGCTTCACCGAGAACGACCTGCGGGCCGGCAAGCGCGAGAACGCCCTCGCGGTGATCCGCTCCCTGGACGAACTCACCGCGGCCGGCGGGAGAGGGGCGGTGCTCGAACTCTCCGCCGAGGAGTCCCGGCAGTGGCTCGGCGCGCTGAACGACCTGCGCCTGGCGATCGGGTCCCGGCTGCAGATCGACGAGGAGGACGACACCGACCTTCTCTTCCACCTCCCGGACGAGGATCCGCGCAAGCCCATGGTGATGGCGTACCTGTGGCTCGGCGGCCTCCAGGAGACCCTCGTCTCGACACTGATGCCGTAGAGCGAGCCAGGCGCGCCAGGCCCGCCGCAGCGCCGCGCGGCCCTGCGACGAGGTCGTGCGGCGCGGCCCTGCAACGCGGCCGCGGCGCCCGCCGCGGTGCGGCGCCGCGCTCTCGGCGTGGAACGCCGCCCATGCCGTACATCTGATCGGGATGTCCGGAAAAGTCCGCCGACGTGTTCGCTCAGAGAACACTCAAGTCCGCGTGACGATCCTGTCAAGGTCTCCGCCG
This sequence comes from Streptomyces incanus, assembly GCF_042656345.1. NCBI lineage: Bacteria > Bacillati > Actinomycetota > Actinomycetes > Kitasatosporales > Streptomycetaceae > Streptomyces > Streptomyces incanus. The sequence continues at coordinate 51,182 of NZ_JBHSPC010000166.1, read as the reverse complement.
CTCCTGCGCTCTTCAGGTGATGTTCGTCCGCTTCTTCCTGTGTTGTGCGACACAAGCGGCTGCTGATCAGTGTTGCGGCCGTGATAAATCTGCACGACCGCCCGGCGAACACCACAGGTGTACTCGCCGGGTGCGCCACCGAGCCGGCGACCGCCGGCCAGGCACGAGCGGACACGCTCAGCTCCATCAGTCCGGGGGGGATCGAGACCCGGTCCGGGGCCGGACAACGGCCCGGACCGGCATGGAGAAAGGCGCGGTACATATGGCCTCACCGCAGGTCGACACGGAGTCCGTACCCGGAGAAGGGTACGAGCGCGGCCTCAACAGCCGGCAAGTCCAGATGATCGCGATCGGCGGCGCCATCGGCGTCGGTCTCTTCCTGGGGGCCGGGGCGAACATCGCCAAGGCCGGACCCAGCCTGATCGTGATGTACGCCCTCGCCGGTGTGATCATCTTCTTCATCATGCGGGCGCTCGGCGAGCTCCTGCTCTACCGCCCGGTCTCGGGCTCCTTCGCCGAGTACTCGCGGGAGTTCCTCGGCCCGTTCTTCGGCTACTTCACCGGCTGGACGTACTGGCTGATGTGGATCGTCACCGGTATGGCCGAACTCACGGCCGCCGCCATCTACATCAACTACTGGTTCCCGCAGATCCCGCAGTGGGTCACCGCTCTGGTCTTCCTGGTCCTCCTCTTCGGGGCGAACCTGATCTCGGTCAAGCTGTTCGGCGAGATCGAGTTCTGGTTCTCGATGGTCAAGGTCACCGCGATCATCGGCATGATCGTGATCGGCCTGGGCGTCCTCACCTTCGGCTTCAGCGCCGCCGGGGACACCGCGGCCGTCTCCAACCTCTGGGCCGTCGACGGCTTCTTCCCCAAGGGCATCGGCTCGTCCCTGATGACCCTCCAGGGCGTCATGTTCGCCTACCTCGCCGTCGAACTCGTCGGCGTCACGGCGGGCGAGTCCCAGAACCCGGAGAAGACCCTCCCCAAGGCGATCAACACCCTGCCCTGGCGCATCGCCCTGTTCTACGTCGGTGCCCTGACCGTCATCCTGTGCGTCGTCGAGTGGACCGAGTTCGCGCCGGGGGTCAGCCCCTTCGTCGCGGCCTTCGCCCGGATCGGCATCCCGGCCGGTGCCGCCATCGTCAACTTCGTCGTCCTGACCGCCGCCCTGTCCTCCTGCAACTCCGGGATGTACTCCACGGGCCGCATGCTGCGCACCCTCGCGGACAACGGCGAGGCCCCGGCCGTCTACCGGCGGCTGTCCTCCACCAAGACCCCGGCGCTGGGCATCGCCACCTCCGTGGTCTTCATGGGCATCGGCGTCGTCCTGAACTACGTCGTCCCGGAGAAGGCGTTCGGCTACGTCACCTCCCTCGCCACCGCGGCCGGCATCTGGACGTGGCTGATGATCCTCCTCAGCCACGTCCGCTACCGCCGGGAGGTCGTCGCGGGGAGGCTCCCCGCTTCCTCCTTCCCCGCCCCGGGCGGCTCGCTGTGCTCCTACATCGCCATCGCCTTCCTGCTCTTCGTCACCGTCCTCATCGCGATCGACGCGGACGCGAGGATCTGCCTCTACGTGATGGCCGGCTGGGCCGCCGCCCTGGGAGCCGGCTGGGCAGTCCTCAGGGACCGAAACCCGCAGGTCACCCAAGGCCGTGAGCCGGACCTCGAGAAGATCGACGACTAGGACGCTCCCACCCCGCGTCCGGCATGCGGGCCACTCCGTACCACCCCTCGGTACGGAGTGGCCCGCATGCTTATCCTGAGCCCCATGCTGACCATCACCCAGGAGCTGTACGACCGGATCGTCGCCCACGCGCGCGAGGACCACCCCGACGAGGCGTGCGGAGTGGTGGCGGGCCCGGCGGGCTCCGGCCGCCCCGAGCGTTTCATCCCCATGCTGAACGCGGCCCGCTCACCCACGTTCTACGAGTTCGACTCGAAGGACCTGCTCAAGCTGTACCGCGAGATGGACGACAACGACGAGGAGCCGGTGATCGTCTACCACTCGCACACCGCGACCGAGGCACACCCCTCCCGCACCGACATCGCCCTCGCGAGCGAGCCCGGCGCCCACTACGTCCTGGTCTCCACCGCCGACACCGACGGCCTCGGCGACTTCCAGTTCCGCTCGTTCCGGATCGTGGACGGCGAGGTCACCGAGGAGGAGGTCAAGGTCGTCGAGGCCTACTGACCCCCTCCCGACGCCCGCTCGAGCAGCACCGGCCGGGCCCCGGCCCGCCCCTTCCCACATACCGACCGGTCATCTTCCGAAGTGTGAGACGGCACTCGGATCCGGCCATCGGGAATCGATACGATGAGCCCATGGTTCTCCATGACGTGAGCGACAGGACGCCGGGCAAGCTGCTCGTGGCGCGGCTGCACGTCGACCTGTGCAGACTCGCCAGCGCCATCTGTTGACACCGAGCCTCCCGCCGTACGGCCCGTGAGCCCCGGCGACTTCACCACATACGCACACCCACGCACCACCCGCGCCGCCGCGCGCCCACCGACCAGACGACCACACCGACAGGAGTCCCACGCCATGGCCATCGAGGTCCGGATCCCCACCATCCTCCGCCAGTACACCGACGGTCAGAAGGCGGTGGAGGGTACCGGAAACACCCTCACCGAGCTCTTCGCCGACCTCGAGACCCGGCACGCGGGCATCCGGGCCCGCCTCATCGACGACACCAAGGGCGACCAGCTGCGCCGCTTCGTCAACGTCTACCTCAACGACGAGGACGTCCGCTTCCTCGATGGCATCAACACCAAGCTGACCGACGGCGACAGCGTCACGATCCTGCCGGCCGTGGCCGGCGGCGCGGCCTGATCCGAATGCGCTACGACTCCCCCCTGGCCGCGGTCGGCAACACCCCGCTGGTGCGTCTGCCGCGGCTCTCGCCGTCCGCAGACGTCCGTATCTGGGCGAAGCTCGAGGACCGCAACCCGACCGGCTCGATCAAGGACCGTCCGGCCCTGTTCATGATCGAACAGGCGGAGAAGGACGGCCGGCTGACCCCGGGCTGCACCATCCTGGAGCCGACGTCCGGCAACACCGGCATCTCCCTGGCCATGGCCGCCAAGCTCAAGGGCTACCGCATGGTGTGCGTGATGCCCGAGAACACCTCGCAGGAACGCCGCGACCTGCTGTCCATGTGGGGGGCGGAGATCATCTCCTCCCCGGCCGCCGGCGGCTCCAACACCGCCGTGCGGGTCGCCAAGGAGATCGGCGCCGAGCACCCGGACTGGGTGATGCTCTACCAGTACGGCAACCCGGACAACGCGGGCGCCCACTACGCGACCACCGGCCCGGAGATCCTCACCGACCTGCCCTCGATCACGCACTTCGTGGCCGGCCTCGGCACCACCGGCACCCTCATGGGCGTCGGCCGCTACCTGCGCGAGCACAAGCCGGACGTGAAGATCGTCGCCGCCGAACCCCGCTACGACGACCTCGTCTACGGGCTGCGCAACCTCGACGAGGGCTTCGTCCCCGAGCTGTACGACGCCTCCGTCCTCACCACCCGGTTCTCGGTCGGCTCCGCCGACGCCGTCACCCGGACCCGTGAACTCCTCCAGCAGGAAGGCATCTTCGCCGGTGTCTCCACCGGGGCCGCCCTGCACGCCGCGATCGGCGTCGCGAAGAAGGCACTCCAGGCGGGGGAGAGCGCCGATGTCGTCTTCGTCGTCGCCGACGGCGGCTGGAAGTACCTGTCGACCGGTGTCTACACCGCCGCCACGACGGAGGAAGCCATCGAAACGCTCCAGGGCCAGCTCTGGGCGTGACCCACGAGGGCAGGCCGAACACGAGGGCGGGCCGAGCACGAGGGCAGGACGAAGGGGCCGGAGATCCACTCCGGCCCCTTCGCCGTTCCGCCGCGCGTGGTCACCGAGCCAGATACCGGACCCGGTCCCACACCGCCGGGTCGACGACCCCCACCCTGCGCCGGAACTCCCGTACCGGGACCTCGCGCAGCTCGTCCGTCTCCAGGAAACTCGCCCGGCCCCGGGCGTCCCCGACGGATCCCGGCGGCAGCGGGATCACCCCGGCACGTCCGTCCCGGAAGCGTGTCGTGATCTTCGCGACGGTCACCCGCTCCCCGCGCACCGCCAGCACCAGGCACGGCCGGTCCTTCGACGCCCCGTCTCCCCCCGACACCCCGTCCCCCACCCGCGGCACATCCTCGTAGGGCACGTCCGCCCACCAGATCTCCGTGGGCCGGGGCCGACCACCCCCCTCGTCCGCACCGGGCCCCGCTCCGGCCGGCGCACTCCGGACGCGGGGCCGGTGCCCCCGGCCCCATCCGTCGACGAGCGCGGCGACCAGCGCGAGCAGTACCACCGCGACGAGTGCGAGCCACCACGACGTGTTCATGACCCGACCGTACCGGCGCGGGCCACAGCCGTGCGCTCTCTCGCACGCCCCACGTGACCCGCTTCCAGCCGAACCAGTGACAGCACAGGTGAGTTCCCCCACAACAGCCCCTGGCGGAGGAGCGACCACAGGTTTTGCGCCTTACGCTCGACAAACCGCACGACCCCCGTTTTCACTCCCCCGCCAGCGGAGGTTTCTGCTTCATGAAGCTCACCGTCGTCGGCTGCTCGGGGTCGTTCCCGTCCGTGGAATCGGCCTGTTCGAGCTACCTCGTCGAGGCCGACGGCTTCCGGCTGCTCCTCGACATGGGCAACGGCGCCCTGGGCGCGTTGCAGCGCCACTGCGGTCTCTACGACCTGGACGCGATCTTCCTCAGCCACCTGCACGCCGACCACTGCATCGACATGTGCGCGTACTTCGTGGTGCGCTACTACCGGCACGACGGAGGCCGCTGCGACCCGCTCCCGGTCTACGGACCGGAGGGCACGGAGCACCGGCTGACCACGGCCTACGCCGACACCCCCTCGGCCTCCTCCATGAGCGAGGTCTTCGACTTCCACACGGTCAAGCCGTCCACCTTCGAGCTCGGCCCGTTCGTCGTGCACACCGAACGCGTCGCGCACCCGGTGGAGGCGTACGCCATCCGTCTCGAGCACGGAGGGAAGTCGCTGACGTACTCCGGCGACACCGGGGTGAGCACGGCGCTCGACGAACTCGCCCACGACACCGACCTGTTCCTGTGCGAGGCCGCTTTCACCGCCGGCAAGGAGAACATCCCCGACCTGCACCTCAACGGCCGCGAGGCGGGTGAGTCGGCGGCCCGCGCCCGTGCCCGCCGGCTGGTCCTCACCCACATCGCCCCGTGGACCGACCCGCAGGTCAACCTCGCCGACGCGCGCGCGGTCTACGACGGGCCGGTGGAACTGGCGGCGCCCGGCGTGACGTACGTGATCTGACCACCCGTACCCGCCCGCAGGCCCGCCCGCTCGCACCGAGGCCCCGGA
>NZ_JBHSPC010000166.1:7305-45753 GCF_042656345.1 Streptomyces incanus | reverse complement strand
TCCGGGGCCTCGGTCACGCTGTCGCCGTGGGACGACGAGGACCGCTCACGCCTTGGTGGTGTCCTCGACCTCCTCCTCGGGCTCGCGGCCCGGGGTCGGCAGGTTGAACTTGACGATGGCGAAGCGGAAGAGCGCGTAGTAGACCGCCGCGAACACCAGACCGATGGGGATGATCAGCCATGGCCTGGTCGCCAGGTTCCAGTTGAGCCCGTAGTCGATGGCGCCCGCCGAGAAGGTGAAGCCCGCGTGCACCCCGAGCGCCCAGGTGATCGCCATGGACAGGGCGGTGAGCAACGCGTGGATCACGTACAGCGCCGGGGCGATGAACATGAACGCGAACTCGATGGGCTCGGTCACACCGGTCACGAAGGAGGTCAGCGCGAGGGAGACCATCATGCCCATCACGGCCTTGCGGCGCTCCGGGCGGGCGGCGTGCGCGATGGCGATCGCGGCGGCCGGCAGACCGAACATCATGATCGGGAAGAAGCCCGACATGAACATTCCCGCGTCCGGGTCGCCCGCGAAGAAGCGGTTCAGGTCGCCGTGCACGATCTCGCCCGCGGCGTTGGTGAAGTCACCGATCTGGAACCAGGAGACGGTGTTCACGAACTGGTGCATGCCGATCGGGATCAGCGCGCGGTTGATCAGGCCGAACAGACCCGCGCCGACCGCGCCGAGCCCGGTGATCCACTCACCGACCGTCGAGATGCCGTCACCGATCGGCTCCCAGACCAGGCCGAAGAAGACACCCATCGCGGTGCCGACGAACGCCATGATGATCGGCACGAGCCGGCGGCCGTTGAAGAAGCCGAGCCAGTCCACCAGCTTCTTGCGGTGGTAGCGCTGCCAGAGCATCGCTGCCAGCAGACCCATCAGGATGCCGCCGAGCACACCGGGGTTGTTGTAGGTCGCGGCTATGTCGGCGCCGTCCTGGACCTTCGCCTCGGTGACGGGGAACGCCTTCAGGACGTTGCTGTAGACCAGGAAGCCGACCAGGGCGGCGAGCGCGGTGGAGCCGTCCGCCTTCTTGGCGAAGCCGATGGCCACACCGACGCAGAACAGCAGCGGCAGGTTGTCGAAGATCGCGCCACCGGCCGTGGCGAACACCGCCGTGACCTTGTCGGGCAGGTGCAGCTTCTCCTGGACGTCGGTCTGGCCGAACCGCAACAGGATGCCCGCCGCCGGCAGCACGGCGATCGGGAGCTGGAGACTGCGACCCACCTTTTGCAGGCCCTGGAACAGGCCGGATCCCCGCTTCTTCGCGGGAGCCGCCGAGGCGGTGGCGGTGCTCATACTTCCTCCATCGTGGTGGTCTACACCACTCAGTGGTGTAGACCTGTTCTAGCATGGTGAAGGCCGTATAAGGAACCCTCGGATTCCGCAACCGAAGCGCTACGCTCCGTACCCGTCCCGAGTTCGTCCGCCACCGTTCCCCCGGGCGCACCGAAAGGCCCCCGGACCCACGGTCCGAGGGCTTGAACGACCGGTTCCAGAGTAGGAGACGACGCCCGCAAACGCGACGCCCGCAGGGCCGCTCCCACGGACGGCGCCCCCGCGGGCAGGCCTTGGTGTCCTCCTCTTCCGGCTTCCGGCTTCCGGCCCGGAGTCAACAGATCGAACTTCGTGACCGCGAACCGGAAGATCACGTAGTGCGCCACCGCGAAGCACGGCCCGATCGGGATGATCGCCCACGGCCTCGTCGCCAGGCTCCAGTTGATGACGTAGCCGATCAGCCCCGCCGAGAAGCCGAACCCGTCATGCACCCCCAGCCCTCAGGTCACCGCCATCGACACACCCGTCAGCACCGCGCGCGCCGCGTGCACCGCGTACAACGCCGGCGCGACGAACGGGAACGAGTACTCGATCGGCGGCCGGATCCACAGACACAGGGCGGCGAACACGAGCGCCGCGAACGCCATGATGATCGGGACGAGCCGCCGACCGTTGCCGGCCGTTGAAGAAGCCCGGCCGGTCCACCGGCTTCGTCCGGCGGAACCGCCGCCAGAAGTACGCCGCCGTCAGCCCGATGACGATGCCGCCGAACACCCCCGGATTCCAGCACTCGAAAACCGTCACCGTCCCGTCCGTCAGCCGACAGCCGGCAGCCGACGTCCGGAACCGCCTTGGAACCCTCCGGGCGGTCCTGCGGGAACTGACGCGGCACCGTGCGGTGGACGAGAAACCCGACCACCGCCGCCGGGACTCCGCGCACTCATCCGTCCCCTCACCCAGAGGGTTTGGCGACGGTCCCCCCTGTGGTGTAGACCAGTTCGAGACGGTTCCGCTGTCGTGACGCCACCCTTCGGCACAGACGGCACAACCGCTCGCACAATTGGGCCAACTGTGGGTTACTGCGACAAAAGCGGTTCGGATCAGGGAGAGCGAACATGGCCACCAAGGCTGAGAAGATCGTTGCCGGGCTCGGCGGTATCGACAACATCGAAGAGATCGAAGGCTGCATCACCCGCCTCCGCACCGAAGTCGTCGACCCCGCCAAGGTCGACGACGCCGCACTGAAGTCCGCCGGCGCCCACGGCGTCGTCAAGATGGGCACCGCCATCCAGGTCGTCATCGGCACCGACGCCGACCCCCTCGCAGCCGAGATCGAAGACATGATGTGACAGCCGAAATCTCCGGAATCCACGAAATGTCCGGAGAACCCTGACACCGGGAACTCCCGGCATCCGAGGGCCCCTTCCCAACGGCGACGCACCCGCCGCACGGGAAGGGGCCCCTCCCGTATACGACTAGGCTCGACACCATGTCTCGAATCGACGGCCGCACCCCCGAACAACTCCGCCCGGTCACCATCGAACGCGGCTGGAGCAAGCACGCCGAAGGCTCCGTCCTCGTCTCCTTCGGCGACACCAAAGTCCTCTGCACCGCCTCCGTCACCGAAGGCGTCCCCCGCTGGCGCAAGGGCAGCGGCGAGGGCTGGGTGACCGCCGAATACTCGATGCTCCCCCGCGCCACCAACACACGCGGCGACCGCGAATCCGTCCGGGGCCGCATCGGCGGACGCACCCACGAGATCAGCCGCCTCATCGGCCGGTCCCTGCGCGCCGTCATCGACTACAAGCAACTCGGCGAGAACACCATCGTCCTCGACTGCGACGTCCTCCAGGCCGACGGCGGCACCCGCACCGCCGCCATCACCGGCGCCTACGTCGCCCTCGCCGACGCCATCAACTGGTCCAGGGACAACAAGCTCATCCGCGCCAGCCGCCAGCCCCTCACCGGCACCGTCAGCGCCGTCTCCGTCGGCATCGTCGACGGCGTCCCCCTCCTCGACCTCTGTTACGAGGAGGACGTCCGCGCCGACACCGACATGAACGTCATCTGCACCGGCGACGGCCGCTTCGTCGAAGTCCAGGGCACCGCCGAGGCCCAGCCCTTCGACCGGACCGAACTGAACGCCCTCCTCGACCTCGCCCTCACCGGCTGCGTCGAACTGACTACCGTGCAGCGCACCGCACTTGATAGCGTCCTCGAAAGGTAAAGGACGTACCAAAGGACGTGGCCGACGCGGGCAACCGCGCCGGCCACCCCCGCGTCCGTAGGGGTGCGGGCGTACGGATCGACTCCGGACACCCGGTCAGCCACGAGGGCCACCCGGCCCCACAGGGAGGGACCGTTCCATGGCCGAGAGCCGCCGACGCCGCACCACAGCCGTCGCCGCCACACTGGCGGCTGTCGCCCTCACCGCCGCCCTCACCACCGGCTGCAGCGCCGTCGACAAGGCACTCGACTGCGTCCGGACCGCCGACGCCATCGCCGACAGCATCACCGAACTCCAGCAGGCCGCCGAGAACGCCTCCAACGACGCCACCCAGCTCGAGGAGTCCCTCGACTCCATCGACCAGAACCTCGGCGAAATCGGCGACCGGACCGACAACGCCGACGTCGGCAAGGCCGTCGACGACCTGGACAAGGCCGTCGGCACCGTCCGCACCTCCGTCGAGAACGGCGACACCACCCCCGACCTCAGCGCGGTCACCGACGCGGCCGGCGAACTGACCAAGGTCTGCACCCCGTAGCACACGGCAGAAGCCGGTGGCGGGGTGGGGCAGGGGAACGGGGCCCGGAATACTGGCCCCATGACCCGCCTGATCCTCGCCACCCGCAACGCCGGAAAGATCACCGAACTGCGGTCGATCCTCGCCGAAGCCGGACTGCCCCACGAACTCGTCGGCGCCGACGCCTACCCCGACGTCCCCGACGTCAAGGAGACCGGCACCACCTTCGCCGAGAACGCCCTCCTCAAGGCCCACGCCCTCGCCCGCGCCACCGGCCACCCCGCCGTCGCCGACGACTCCGGCCTCTGCGTCGACGTCCTCGGCGGCGCCCCCGGCATCTTCTCCGCCCGCTGGGCCGGCCGCCACGGCGACGACAAGGCCAACCTCGACCTGCTCCTCGCCCAGCTCTCCGACATCGCCGACACCCACCGCGGCGCCCACTTCGCCTGCGCCGCCGCCCTGGCCCTCCCCGACGGCACGGAACGCGTCGTCGAAGGCCAACTGAGGGGCACCCTGCGCCACACCCCGGCCGGCACCGGCGGCTTCGGCTACGACCCGATCCTCCAGCCGGAGGGTGAGACCCGCACGTGCGCGGAGCTGTCCGCGGCGGAGAAGAACGCCATCAGCCACCGGGGGAAGGCGTTCCGGGCGCTGGTACCGGCGGTGCGGGAGTTGCTGGGCTGAGCAACGGCAGAGGGGCCACCCCTCTCGGGGTGGCCCCTCTGTTTGTGCGGCCGGTGGGATTCGAACCCACACGGGCTTTCGCCCAAGGGCACCTAAAACCCTCGCGTGCTACCTGATTTCGCCACGGCCGCATCGCCGCCATGCTACCGGTCGACGGCCACTTGCCTATCCCGACCTCCTCGGCACCAGGTATCTGTGGATGCGTGGCAGTTGGGGCAGAGCAGCCGCAGATTCTCCCGTCGGTCGTCGCTCCAGTCCCCGTCGATGTGATCGATTTCCAGAGTCATCGGCTTGCCGAGCCAATCGGGACCCGTACCGCATTCGGCGCACTCATTGGGCACGCCGACTTCGCAGAGTGCCCGGCGCAGGAGCGCGGTCTTCGTCCGACGTTTACCGGCGTGCTTGACCAGGATGTCGTCAGGCCGCCTGAGCGGGTTCACTGTGCTGAGCTTGCCGCGCTGATGAGCCTGTCCCAGAAAGTGCGCCATTGAGATGTTCTCCTCGGTGACCCACTGACGCAGGAGGGTGCGCTGCGTACCGCTGTCAGGACGCCCCAGCCGACGAAGTGCCGCAGCGATCGAAACGGATTCGGCGACTGCCGTACGCAGCTCTTCGGCGGTGGGTTGGAAAATCCTGACAGAAGGCCTGAAGTGCGAGATATCGATCCCGAAGTGAGCAAACCGCCTTGTGAGGTGTTTGCGAAGGTGACCGTACGGCTGGGTGCCGAAAAAGGCGATCACCTCATCGAGGTTGGAGTACTGCGCCGCAGCCTCTGCCAGCCGATCACGGGTGTACCGCACGCCACTGCTCATCAGCTCGCACGTCCCTTGCCACGTCCTCGGTAATTGTCCGTCGTCGAGTGGCAGTTGGGGCAGAGGAGCCGCAGGTTATCGATGAGGTTGTCACGCCAGTTGCCGTCCGCGTGGTCGACCTCCAAGGGGAGCGGGCGGCCCCGCCAGAGGCTTCCGGTACCGCAGAGGGCGCACCGCTCCGGTACGCCCAGGGTGGTCATTGCCCACTTGAGCCGGTCGCTCGGGATACGCCGGGCATGAGCGGGTGGCTGCTCAACGAGCAGCCTCTCCGGCGTCCGCGGGCGCCAGGGTTTACCCCTCCGGGTCGGCATCTGGAAGTGCGAGATGTCGATGCCGTACGCCTTGATCCGACGGCTGATGTGAGTGTGATGTCCGCCGACCACCTCCAAACCGAGATGCCGCAACACCTCGCACATGTTCGTCGAGGCCGAGACTGCCTTCTGGAGGACATCCCGGGTCCACTTCACCCCCTCACGTTGGAAGTGCGCCGTGTCGACACCGAGTTTCTTCATCCGCCCCAGCACGTACCGCCGCGTCGGACTCCTCGGGTCCACCCCCAACCGCACCAACGCCTCCGATAGCGTCCGTGCCCCCTGGGCCGCCTCCTCCAGCCGTTCCTTCGTGTACGCACTGGTCCCCATCGGATCCCCTCCGTTCCTGGCCACCCGTTCGTGGCCTCGTACGGAGTAACGAACCGTTTATCGGACGGTCACGCGTGGTGCGCGGAACGGTCCGCACCGGGTTGCCGGTGCGGGCCGTTCGCGAGGGGGCGGGTCAGACGCCCAGGTCCTTGATGATCTTGGCCACGTGGCCCGTCGCCTTGACGTTGTAGAGGGCGCGTTCGACCTTGCCCTCCTCGTCGACGACGATCGTGGAGCGGATCACGCCGACGACCGTCTTGCCGTACAGCTTCTTCTCGCCGAACGCGCCGTACGCCTCCAGGACCCGCTTGTCGGGGTCGGCGAGGAGGGTGACCTTCAGGGACTCCTTCTCGCGGAACTTGGCGAGCTTCTCCGGCTTGTCCGGGGAGATGCCGATGACGTCGTAGCCCGCGCCGGTCAGCAGCTCGAGGTTGTCGGTGAAGTCGCAGGCCTGCTTGGTGCAGCCGGGGGTGAGCGCCGCCGGGTAGAAGTAGACGATGACCTTGCGGCCCTTGTGGTCGGCCAGGGACACCTCGTTGCCGTCGGCGTCGGGCAGGGTGAAGGCGGGGGCCGTGGCTCCGGGCTCGAGGCGTTCGCTCATCGGTCTGGTCTCCTCGTACGTACACGCTGGGTGGATCGGGTGCCGGGATCGAGGGTATCCGGGTGCCCTGACAGTGCGGTGCGGCGCGAAGCTGACAGACTGTCCGGCACAGGTACGGCTTTTATGGTTTCAGCGGATTTCGGAGGCGACACGGTGGCGGACACGGCGGACACCAGAACCCCGGCGCAGATCGAGGCGGACATCAAGCGCCGTCGCGCGGTGCTGGCCGAGACCCTGGACGAGATCGGTGCGCGGGTGCATCCGAAGACGATCGTCGGGGACGCGAAGGCCAGGGTCGCCTCCAACGTCGATCACACGCTCGGCAGGGCGTACGTCGGTGTCAATCGTGTGGTGAGCGACGTCAAGGCGCAGTTCGTGGACCTGAACGGTGCGCCGCGGCTGGAGCGGGTCGTGCCGGCGGCGGTCTTGGTGGTGGGTGTGGTGGGGCTGCTGGCCCTGGGGTCGCGCCGGCGCAGGCGTTGAGCCGTACCCGGACCCGATCGCGTACGGCCGTGGCCGAGGCAGGTAGGTTTCAGGTGTGAGCGCCAAGAAGAACGAGCACGACCCCCGGCACGACAAGCTGCCCATCCGGATGCTGCACGACCGCGTACTGGTGCGGCAGGACGCGAGTGAGGGCGAGCGGCGGTCCGGGGGCGGCATCCTGATTCCCGCGACGGCGGCGGTCGGCCGCCGGCTGGCCTGGGCCGAGGTCGTCGCGGTGGGACAGAACGTCCGGACGGTGGAGCCGGGTGACCGGGTGCTGTACGACCCGGAGGACCGTGCGGAGGTCGAGGTGCGGGGCACCGCGTACGTGCTGATGCGGGAGCGTGATCTGCACGCCGTGGCCGCGGACCGGTTCGAGGGGTCGGAGGACTCGACGGGCCTGTACCTGTAAATCCGTGGGTCCGTGGGTCGTCGGAGCACGGCCGTTGTCGGGGCGGAAGGGGTTGGTGACCATGGTCACCAACCCCTTCCGGCTGTCCTGGCCAGGGCTTTAGGGTGGGAGGACCCACTGGGCCCCGACGAGACGCGCCGTACCGGGGTGAGGCAAAGACGACGCACTCCCGTTTCGATTCGACGATTCGTTGATTCGTCGACGTGTGTCCCGGAGGTGCCTGTCGTGGCGTGGGTTCTGTTGATCGTTGCCGGTCTGCTCGAGGTCGGCTGGGCGATCGGGATGAAGTACACCGAGGGGTTCACCCGGCTGGTTCCCAGCGTGCTCACCGGTGCCGGCATCGTGGCGAGCATGGTGTTGCTGTCGTACGCGGCGAAGACGCTGCCGATCGGTACGGCGTACGGCGTGTGGGTGGGGATCGGTGCCGCCGGGGCGGCGGTGCTGGGCATGGCGGTGCTGGGGGAGCCGGTGACCGCGGCCCGGATCTTCTTCGTGTGCCTGTTGGTGGTCGCCGTGGTGGGGCTGAAGGCGACGTCGGGGCAATGAGGGGCGGAGCGCTGAGCGCTGAGCGCTCAGCATGGGGAGCGGTCGCTTTCTGCGCGGCGCGGTCACTCCCCGCGGGGGCGTGGGAGGAAGCCGGTGAGGCCGCCGCGGCTGCCTGTGTCGGGGTTCTCGCCGTCCGTCGCGCCGGTTTCCCCGGTTCCGCCGCTGTCCGCGTCGCCCGTGGTGCCGCCGCCGGTGGTTCCGTCCGTGGTGTCGCCGGTCGTGGTGTCGCCGCCGGTGCCTTCGTTCGTCCCGCCTTCGGTGCGGTCCTCGCCGGTGCCGGGGCCCGGGCCCGGGCCCGGATTCAGGTTCGTGTTCTCGTCCGGTCCGGGGGTGGTGGGTGTGCGGTCGCCCGGGTTGGTCGCGGTGGGGCTGGAACTGGTATCGGCGGTCGGCGGCGCGGTCCGCTCGGCGTCCGCCTGCGGTTCGAGGTCGAAGTCGCTGACGGGTTCGCCCGCCAGTGCCTCCCGGGTGAACTGGGCCCAGATCGCGGCGGGGGCGCCGCCGCCGTTGACGCGGGGCAGGCCCATCGCGCCGTACAGCTTCTCCTGTGCGGCGGTGACCGGGTTCTGGCCCATGACCGCGACGACGGTGGCCAGTTCGGGGGTGTAGCCGGCGAACCAGGCGGCCTTGTCCTCCTCCGCGGTGCCGGTCTTGCCGGCGGCGGGGCGGCCCGCACCCAGGGCGGCGGTCGCGGTGCCGTTCTGGACGACGCCGCGCAGGACGGCGGTGGTGGTGTCGGCGGCTTCGCGGCTGACCGCCTGGCGGGTCCTGCGCTCGGGCAGCGGCACCGTTTCCTTCCCGTTCTTGGTGATCTTCTCGATCAGGACGGGGTCGCCGTGCACGCCGTGGTTGGCGAGGGTCGCGTACGCCTCGGCCATGTCCAGGGCGCTGGCGGTGGCCACGCCGAGGGCGATGGAGGGGGACGGGGTCAGTTCGGGTGTGGTGGAGGGGATGCCGAGGTCGATGGCGGTCTGCTGGACCTTGTCGGAGCCGATGTCGACCGCCAATTGGGCGTAGACGGCGTTGACGGATTTGTCGGTGGCCTCGCGGACGGTGATGTTGCCGTAGGAGTGGTCGTCCTCGTTGGCCGGTTCGTAGCGGCCGCCGGACCAGCCCTGTACGGGGCGCTTGTTGGTGCCGTCGTAGACGGTGTTCGGGGTGATGGGGTGGCCGTCCTGGGTGCTGGACCTGTTCTCGACGGCGGCGGTGAAGACGAACGGCTTGAAGATGGAGCCGACCTGGTAATCCCTGCGGGTGGCGTTGGGGGTGTACTGCTTGACGTAGTCGATGCCGTTGTACATCGCGCGGATCTTGCCGGTCTTCGGCTCGACGGCGGCGCCGCCCGCGCGGACGTACGTGTCGACCTTGCGCTCCTTCTGGTCGAGATGGTCGATCAGGTTGTCGTTGACGGCGTCGACGAAGGCGTCCTGCTTGTTTTTCTGCAGGGTCGTGGTGATGCGGTAGCCGCCCGTGTCGAGTTGCTCCTCGGTCACGATCTTGTTCTGGATGAGGTGGTCCTTCACGATCCGCACGATGTAGCCGCGCTGGCCGGACATGCCGGTGGAGTGGGTGTCCTCCTTGGGCGCGGGGAACTTCAGGCCGGCGCGCTCCGTCCGGCTCAGCCAGCCCTGGTCGACCATGCCGTCCAGGACGTAGTTCCAGCGGGACTCGGCTGCGGGGCGGTTCTCCGGGTGGGCGACGACGTCGTACTGGCTGGGGGCGTTGACCAGGGCGGCGAGGTAGGCGGCGCGGCCGGCGTCGAGATCCTGTGCGTCCATGCCGTAGTAGGCCTGGGCGGCGGCCTGGATGCCGTAGGCGTTGCGGCCGAAGTAGCTGGTGTTGAGGTAGCCCTCGAGGATCTTGTCCTTGCTCTGTTCGCGGTCCAGCTTGATCGCGATGAAGAACTCCTTCACCTTGCGGGTGACGGTCTGCTCCTGTTGGAGGTAGTAGTTCTTCACGTACTGCTGGGTGATGGTGGAGCCGGACTGCTTGCCCTTGCCGGTGGCGGTCTTCCAGGCGGCGCGGAGCATCGCCGGGGGGTCGATGGCGGACTCGGTGTAGAAGTCGCGGTCCTCGGCGGCAAGGATGGCGTGCTGTGCCGCCGTGGAGATCCGGCCGAGACCGACGTTCTCCCGGTTGACCTCGCCGTCCCGGGCGATGGCGGAGCCGTCGGCGTACAGGTAGACGTTGGCCTGCTTGATCGCGAGGGCGTTGGCGGACGGGATGTGCACGAGCTGGTAGCCGAGGAAGAAACCGCCGATGAGCAGGAGTGCGCCGAGGAGGAAGGTGCTGAGCGCCATCCGCCAGGTGGGGACGATCCGGCGCCATCCGGTGCGCTTGCGCTTGCCCTGGCTGGGCTGCTGTGGCTGCGGCTGCGGCTCGTCGCTCATGTCGTGCACGGACTCCTGTTTCGCTTTTTTCCTGAGGGTACGGCTATTTCGGCAATTACTGCCGTTACGGCCGGTTCGGCTGTTACGGCCGGTTCGGCTGTTACAGCCGGTTCGGCTGTTACGGCTGGTTCAGCCGGTACACGTGATACGTGCTTGTACGGATCGTGCGTCCCCCTTGGAGAAGACTGTCGCATCCGGCGGTTCGTTCCCGTCGGCGGCGCGTGTCGGCCCGCCGTACGGCTTCTCACCCGTATGGCTCTCGGGTAACCGGAAAATGCCTGGCAGGGCATCGGCTGCCGGTACTAGGTTCGTGCGCTTGGGCGTGGGCGAGGACGCTGGGCGTGGGCGAGGACGCTGGGCGAGGCGAGGACCGGAGGCGGGTTGTGGGGGGAGGCTCGGCCCGGTTGTACGGGGCGGTCGCGGTGGGCGGCTTCCGGCGGTACGCGACGTACCGGGCGGCGACGGCGGCCGGGGTGTTCACCAACACCGTCTTCGGCCTGATCCTCGTGTACACGTATCTGGCGCTGTGGAACGAGCGGCCGGACCTCGGGGGGTACGGGCAGGCGCAGGCGGTCACCTACGTGTGGCTGGGGCAGGCGCTGTACGCGACGCTGGCCATTCAGGGCGGCGGCTTCGAGGTCGAGCTGATGGAGCGGATCCGTACGGGTGCCATCGCGATCGATCTGTACCGGCCCGCCGACCTGCAGGGGTGGTGGCTGGCGCAGGATCTGGGCCGGTCGGTGTTCCAGTTGCTGGGGCGGGGCGTGATCCCCTTCCTGTTCGGGGTGACGGTCTTCCCGGTGGCGCTGCCGGACGATCCGCTGACCTGGGCAGCCTTCCTGACGACGGTGCTGCTCGCGATGGTGGTCAGTTACGCGATCCGCTATCTGGTGGCGCTGAGCGCGTTCTGGCTGCTGGACGGTACGGGGGCGATGCAGATGCTGATGATCGTGGGGATGCTCTGCTCGGGCATGGTGCTGCCGCTGAACGTGTTCCCGGGCGTGTTCGGTGAGGTCGTACGGATGCTGCCCTGGGCGGCGCTGCTCCAGGGGCCGGCCGACGTCCTGCTGGGGGAGACGAGCGCGCTGCGGGTCTTCGCGCTCCAGGGGGCCTGGGCGGTGGCGCTGCTGGCGGCGGGGCGGCTGCTGCAGTCGGCGGCGACGCGGCGGGTGGTGGTCCAGGGTGGCTGAGGGCGGAGGGCGGTCCGGCGTGGCAGAGGACGGCGGGCGGGCCGGGACGGCCGAGGACGGCGGGCGGGCCGGTGAGGGGGCCGATGGGAGGTCCGATGGGAGGTTCGGCGGGAGGTTCGGGCCGGCGCAGGGGGTGCGCGCGTACGGGCTGATCGCGGGGATGTGGATCCGTTCGACCATGGTGTACCGGACGTCGTTCGTACTGACGACCGTCGGCGGGGTCGTGGTGACCGGCCTTGACTTCGTCGGCATCGCGCTGATGTTCTCGCACGTTGACGTGCTGGCCGGCCATGCCCTGGCCGAGGTGGCCTTCCTGTACGGCCTGTCCATCGTGTCGTTCGGCATCGCGGATCTGGCGCTGGGCTCGATGGACCGGCTGGGGCGCCGGGTGCGTGACGGCACGCTCGACACGCTGCTGGTGCGGCCGGTACCGGTGCTCGCGCAGATCGCCGCGGACCGCTTCGCCCTGCGCCGCGTCGGGCGCCTGGTGCAGGGGCTGCTGGTCCTCGGCTGGGCCGTCGCCTCGCTCGACATCGTCTGGACGGTGCCGAAGCTGCTGCTGATGCCGGTGACGGTGGTCAGCGGCGCGGCGATCTTCTGCGCGGTGTTCGTGGGGGGTGCGGCCTTCCAGTTCGTCGCGCAGGACGCGTCCGAGGTGCAGAACGCGTTCACCTACGGCGGTCAGACGATGCTGCAGTATCCGCCGGTGGTGTTCGCGCAGGAACTGGTGCGCGGGGTGACGTTCGTGCTGCCGCTCGCCTTCGTCAACTGGGTGCCCGCGTCCTACGTGCTGGGGCGGCCGTATCCGTTGGACCTGCCGCAATGGGTGGCGTTCATGGCGCCGCCGGTGGCGGCGGTGTGCTGCGCGCTGGCGGGGCTGGCGTGGCGGGCGGGGCTGCGTTCGTATCGGAGTACAGGGAGTTAGCCGTGGGCAACGACAGCACAAACGCGTATGACGAAGGTGATGGCAGCGGCGATGGCGACGGGGGCCGCGACGAGCGGGAGTTCATCCTTCTCGACCGGGTCGAGAAGGTCTTCGACGTGCGGAAGAAGAGCGGGTTCCTGAAGCGGGAGCGGCGGCGGGTGCGGGCCGTGGACTCGCTCTCGTTCTCCGTGGCACGCGGTGAGATGGTCGGCTACATCGGGCCGAACGGTGCGGGCAAGTCGACCACGATCAAGATGCTGACCGGGATTCTCACCCCCAGCGGTGGCCGGCTGCGGGTGGCCGGCATCGACCCCACCCGGGAGCGGATGCGGCTGGCGCACCGTATCGGGGTGGTGTTCGGGCAGCGGACGACGCTGTGGTGGGACCTGCCGCTGCTCGACTCGTACCGACTGATGCACCGCATGTACCGGATTCCCGACGCCCGTTATCGCGCGAACCTGGACCGGCTCGTCGAACTGCTCGACCTGGGCGACCTGTTGGACACGCCGGTACGACAGCTCTCCCTGGGGCAGCGGATGCGCGGCGACATCGCGGCGGCGCTGCTGCACGACCCGGAGGTGCTGTACCTGGACGAGCCGACCATCGGTCTGGACGTCATCTCCAAGACCAAGGTGCGGGACTTCCTGCGGGAGTTGAACGCCGAACGGGCCACGACGGTACTGCTGACCACGCACGACCTGCAGGACATCGAGCAGTTGTGCTCGCGGGTGATGGTCATCGACCACGGCCGCCTGATGTACGACGGTCCGCTCGCCGGCCTGCACCGGGCGGGGGAGAGCGAACGCACGCTGGTGGTGGACCTGGAACGGGAGGTGCCGCCCATCGACGCGCCGGCGCCCGCGCGGGTGGTGCGGGTGGAGGGACCGAGGCAGTGGCTGGCGTTCCCGGCGGCGGAGTCGGCGGCCCCGCTGGTGGCGCGGATCGCGGCGGAGTACCCGCTGGTGGACCTTTCGGTGCGGGAGCCGGACATCGAGACCGTGATCGCGAAGATGTACGCGGAGCGGGCGGGGCAGGCGGAACGGACGGGGCAGGCGGGGCAGGCGGATCAGAGGGAGGCCGCCGCCCGGGGCGTCTCGGCCGCCGGGGACTCGGAGGACTCCTCGAAGGGCCGGGACGAGGACGTCGGGCGGGTGGTCTCGTAGCCCTCGGTCGGGGGGACCTCGTAGGCTGCTGGGTATGACCGACGACGCAACCCCGGACCTCCGCGCCTCCGATGCCGACCGTGAGCGCGTCGCCGCCGTTCTGCGGGACGCCGTCGCCGAAGGGCGCCTGGACATGGAGGAGTTCGAGGAGCGGCTGGACGCGACGTACAAGGCGCGGACCTACCGGGAACTCGAGCCGATCACCCGTGACCTGCCCGCCCCCGGAGTGTCCGTCCCCGTCGTCTCCCTGACGAAGTCCCCCGAGCCGGGCGGCGATTGGGCGAGCCGGGTGGGCGTCGGCGCTGACGCGCCGTCGACCTGGGCCGTCGCCGTGATGTCGGGGTTCCAGCGCAAGGGCCGGTGGACGGCGCCGCGGAAGTTCAACTGCTTCGCCTTCTGGGGCGGCGGCGAGATCGATCTGCGCGAGGCGGACTTCGCGGACCGCGAGATCGCGATCAACGCGGTCGCGATCATGGGCGGGATCGAGGTCGTCGTCCCGCCGGGTGTCGAGGTCGTCGTCCGAGGCATCGGCGTCATGGGCGGCTTCGACCACAGTGAGGAGGGGGTGTCGGGCGAGCCGGGCGCCCCGCGCGTGATCGTCTCGGGCTTCGCCTTCTGGGGCGGCGTCGGCGTCAAGCGCAAGCTGCCCCGGGCGGAGAAGCAGCGGCTCCGCGAGGAGCGCCGCCGCGAGAAGCTGGAGCGCAAGGCGGACCGCCGCGGGGAGGTGGCGGGCGACGGTGTGGACCGCCGTGAGCTGGACGCCTCCTCGTCCGGTCATGCCTCCTTCGGCCACGGCGGCTTCGGCCACGGTTCCTTCGGCTTCGACTCCCCGCACGGTGGGCGGGCCGAGGAGCAGGGCGAACGCCGCCGCGACCGGGACCGCTGATCGGGACTGCTGACAGGGACCGCTGACCGGTCACCGGCAGGTCCCGCAGGGAGTGGGGCCGGCCCGGCCGCTCCCTACAATCGCGCCGGCGGTCCGCCCGACAGGTCGTCCAGGTCGAAGATCTCGGCCATCCGGGTGTACCCCCGGTCGCTCGGGTGCAGATGGTCGCCCGAGTCGTAGAGGGGGCGCAGCCGGCGCGGGTCGTACGGGTCGCGCAGTGCCCGGTCGAAGTCGACGACGGCGTCGAAGACGTGCCCCGCGCGGATCTCCGCGTTGATCCGCTGCCGTACCGCCTCGCGCGCGTCGGTGTATCCGCGGTGGCCGCCGAACGGCATCAGCGTCGCGCCGACGACCTTCAGCCCGCGGGCGTGGGCCCGGTCGACGAGGGTGTTCAGGCCGCCGACGACCGCGTCGGGGTCGGCGAGGTCCGGGTCGCGCAGGATGTCGTTGATGCCGAGGTCGACGACGAGGACCTTGACGTTCGTACGGCCGAGGACGTCACGGTCGAAGCGGTTCAGGGCGCTGGGGTTCTCCGGGGGGCGGCCGAGGCCGTCGGCGAGGACGCGGTTGCCGCTGATGCCCCCGTTGACGACGCTGTAACGCGGTACGTCCCGTCCTGCCGCGGCCGCTTCGCGCAGCCGGTCGGACAGGACGTCCGGCCAGCGGTTGTTGGCGCCGGCGGTGGAGGTGCTGCCGTCGGTGAGCGAGTCGCCGAGGGCGACGACGGTGCCCTCCGAGTCCCTGCTCAGCACGTCCAGTCCGGTCAGGTAGCGCCAGAAGGTGCTCTCCTCGGTGTACACGGCGCCGGTCGTGTCCTTGGTGTGCTCGCCGACGGCGGCGTACGAGGTCTGGCGTGCGTACGTGTGGCGGGTGACCGGTCCGGAGCCGGTGGGGGAGTACGTGGTGACCAGTACGTCTCCGTCGGGCGGGACGGCGATGTGTACGGCGTCGCTCGTCACCTGGTCCCCGGCCGGGACGACGACGGTGGTCTCGCCCCGGAAGGTGACCTGCCGCATGGTGTCGGCGAGTGCCGCCGCGCTGCCTCGACCTGCGGAGAGGGCGATCGAGGCGTGGCTGATGGTGAGCGGGGACTGTCCGTAGAGGTTGGACAGGGTGATCCGGGCGGCGGTGCCGCCGGCGCTGGTGTGCACGACGTTGCGCAGCGAGCGGTCCGCGAGGCCGGTCGTCCCGGTCCCGGGCTCGCCGCCGACCGGGGAGGTCGCCCAGGAGGAGACCCAGGTTCCGGTGGAGGCCGGTGCGGCCGGGTTCCGGCGCCCGTCGCGGCCGTCGGCGAGGGTGTCACGGTCCCTCGTGCCGTCGGCGTACCGGCCGGACGGTACCCCGGCCACCCCGACGTATATGGCCGCGGACACCGCCACGATCGCGGCGATCACCGCGGCGAGCAGGGCGCGGTACTTCGCGGTGGGCGCCCCCGAGCCCCCGTCACGTCCCCCGGTCATGCTGTTCTGTTCTCCTCGGACGGTCGGAGCCCGAGGCTCCGTACGGATGAGCCCATGATGCGTCATGGGCGGGCGGCGGTCCGACGGGACCCCACGGAGATCCCCATTGAGATCCCCACGGAGATCCCTCTGGCAGTCACCCGGCTCCGCCTCTGACTTCCCTCTGACTTCCCCCTGAGGTCCACCCTGGGCTCGCGTCGCGGATTGCCCTGATTTCCCCCTGGTTTCCCCCCTGGTCTCGTCCTGCGTTCCTCCTGATCTCCAGGCGGAATTCCCTCCGAAGTCCCTTGTCGGGGAGCTCATCGGGTCGCTGTCGGGTCGCTGTCGGGTCGCTCATTGGACAGACGCCGGGAACTCCTGTTCCGTTCCGGGAGTCGGTCAGGAAGGGACAATGTGTGAGGGATCACCGAACGGGCGGAGCGGATGAAGCAGGGCGGAACGGATGAACGGATCGAGCGGATGAGCGAGGCGGACGCCACGGGCACCGCGAACACGGGGAGCACGAGGGGCCCGGAGGGCTCCGAGGGCTCGGAAGCCATCGGGACCGCGGGGGGCCGGGACCGGGGCGGTGAAGACCGGCGTGCGCAGGCCCGCGCCGGTGGCGTCACACATCGCACGATGACGACGTTCAGTCCGGCGGACGAGGAGAAGCGGCGCGGAGTGCGCCAGATGAAGCTCATCGCCACCGGGCTGCTGCTGTTCGTCGCCGTGGTGTACGTCCTCGCCAAGGGGGCGTCCCACGCGGGCGCCGGAGCATGGGCGGGCTACGTCGCCGCGGCGGCGGAGGCGGGCATGGTCGGCGCGCTCGCCGACTGGTTCGCCGTGACCGCCCTGTTCCGCCACCCGCTGGGCCTGCGCATCCCGCACACCGCGATCATCCCCACCAAGAAGGACCAACTCGGCGTCTCCCTGGGCGAATTCGTCGGCGAGAACTTCCTCTCCGAGGACGTCGTCCGCGGGCGGCTGCGCTCCGTCGGCATCGGCAGCCGGCTCGGCGCCTGGCTGGCGGTGCCCGACAACGCCGACCGGGTCACCGCCGAGTTGTCGGCCGCCCTGCGCGGCGCGCTGACCGTCCTGCGCGACTCCGACGTCCAGGCGGTGGTCGGCGAGGCGATCACCCGCCGCGCGGACGCCCAGGAGATCGCGCCCGGCATGGGCAAGCTGCTGGAGCGGATCGTCACCGACGGCGGCCACAAGAAGGCCGTCGACGTCATCCTCACCCGTGCCCACGACTGGCTCGTGACGCACGGCGACTCCGTGATGGACGCCGTGCAGGGCGGCGCCCCCGGCTGGACCCCGCGGTTCGTGGACCGCAAGATCGGCGACCGCGTCTACAAGGAGCTGCTGCGCTTCGTCACCGAGATGCGCGACATGCCCGCCCACCCCGCGCGCGGCGCCCTCGACCGCTTCCTCACCGACTTCGCCTCCGACCTCCAGTCCGACACCGAGACCCGCGCCCGGATCGAACGCCTCAAGGGCGAGATCCTCGGCCGTGACGAGGTCCAGGACCTGATCGCCTCCGTCTGGACGGCTGTGCGGTCCATGATCGTCTCCGCGGCGGAGGACGAGCGCAGCGAGCTGCGGCTGCGCGTACGCGCCTCGCTGCTGTCGCTGGGCGCGCGCATGTCGGCCGACGCCAGGCTGCAGGGCAAGGTCGACGGCTGGCTGGAGAGCGCCGCGGTGTACGTCGTCACCACCTACCAGGGGGAGATCACCTCCCTGATCACGGACACCGTGGCGGGCTGGGACGCCGAGCACACGACGAAGAAGATCGAGGCCAACATCGGCCGCGACCTCCAGTTCATCCGCATCAACGGCACGGTGGTCGGCTCCCTCGCCGGGCTGCTGATCTACACGGTCTCCCGCATGCTGGGGGCGTAGGACCCGTCCGGCGGGCCCCGGCCTCCGGCGCTGCGGGCGTGTTCCTCCTGGCCCAGGGCACAAGGGAGGCATTCGCCCGACGGAGCTCGACGGAGAGGGAGCCATGACAGCAGAACCGTCGCCGGCCTCGGTGCCCGCCTCCACCGGAACCATCACCACGGCCGTCCCGGCCCGCCTGGACCGGCTGCCCTGGTCACGGTGGCACTGGATGATCGTGATCGGCCTGGGCACCGTCTGGATCCTGGACGGACTGGAAGTCACGATCGTCGGCAACGTCGCCGGCCGCATCGCCGAGGAAGGCAGCGGCCTGGACATCAGCTCCGCCCAGATCACGGGTCTCGCCGCTGCCCTGTATGTGGCGGGTGCGTGCTCCGGGGCCCTGTTCTTCGGCTGGCTGACCGACCGTTACGGTCGCAGGAAGCTGTTCATGGCGACGCTGATCGTCTATCTGGTGGCGACCGCGCTGACCGCCCTCTCCTTCGAGACCTGGTGGTTCTTCCTCTTCCGGTTCCTCACCGGCTTCGGCATCGGCGGCGAGTACGCGGCCATCAACTCCGCGATCGACGAGCTGATCCCGTCCCACTACCGGGGCCGGGTCGACCTCATCATCAACGGCAGCTACTGGCTCGGCGCGATCGGCGGCGCCCTGCTGTCCATCGTGATGCTGGACACCGACATCTTCCCCAAGGACCTCGGCTGGCGGCTCAGCTTCGGCCTCGGCGTCGTCCTCGGCCTGGTCGTCCTCCTGGTCCGCCGGCATGTCCCGGAGAGTCCACGCTGGCAGTTCATCCACGGCCAGGGCGAGAAGGCCGACGCGCTCGTCTCGTCCGTCGAACGGGAGATCGAGGAGGAGAAGGGGGAACCGCTGCCACCGCCGGCCGGTGAGATCACCATCCACCAGCGCAAGAGCATCGGCTTCGGCCTGATCGCCAAGACCGTCTTCGGCCGCTACCCGCGCCGCGCGGTCCTCGGCCTCTCCCTCTTCATCGGTCAGGCCTTCCTCTACAACGCCATCACCTTCGGCTTCGGCGCCATCCTCATCACCTTCTTCGACGTGCCGACCGGCAGCACCGGCTACTACTTCGCCGTCATCGCCGCGGGCAACTTCATGGGCCCGCTGCTCCTCGGCAAGCTCTTCGACACGGTCGGCCGCCGGATCATGATCTCGGGCACGTATCTGCTGTCGGGCATCCTGCTCTTCGGCACGGCCTGGCTCTTCGACCGCGGCTCGCTCACGGCCACGACCATGACCGCCTGCTGGTGCGTGGTGCTGTTCTTCGCGTCGGCGGGCGCCTCCAGCGCGTACCTGACCGTCTCCGAGATCTTCCCGATGGAGACCCGCGCCATGGCCATCGCCTTCTTCTACGCCCTCGGCACCGCCGCCGGCGGTATCAGCGGCCCGCTGATCTTCGCCGACCTGACCGCGTCCGGCGTGGTCGGCGACACGGCCCTGGCCTTCCGGATCGGCGCCGGGCTGATGTGCGCGGCGGGCATCGTGGCCGCCTTCCTCGCGGTGAACGCGGAACGCCGCTCCCTGGAGGACATCGCCACACCGCTCTCCGCCACGGAACCGAAGGCGGAGGGCGTGCGCGGGTGAGACGACCGGTCACCGCCGAGGGTCAACGCCAGTCGCCGGTCAGCCAGGCCAGGAGGCGGGGGTCGGGTGTCGCGTCGCACGACACGACACTCTCGGTGGAGATGATCTCCGCGGTGAAGGTCTGGGACAAGACGTAGAGACCCCGGCCGAAGTCCCTGGTGACGTCGCCGGGCTCCGCGATCGTCACCTCGGAAGCGGTCACCGGTTCGGGGGAGCCGCAGCCGACGTGGGGGAGGGGCTGGCCGAGATACCAGCCGCCGACGAACACGGCGTACAGGACGGCGGTGGCGCCTAAGCGGCGCGGGGTTATCCAGGTGGGCACGCGAGAAGCTTTCCACAGCCGGAAGACGGAGGAACAAGCGCAGACGTCGTCCTCACTCGCGCTCGCGGTATCGCACTGGACGAACACGAGATGCCGGCGACCCGTTCCTTGGGACAGGCCGGCCGTGCGACACCCGCTACCGCTCATGGATGTCACACATCCGCAGGGGGACGGTGTCCGGTGCGCCGGGCACCGTCCCGTGACCGGGCACAGCTCAGCCGGGATCACCCCGGCGAGACGCGTGATCGGCCGGACAGGTCTCAGCCGGACAGGTCTGAGCCGGTCCCGCGGTCCAGGACGCGGCGGGCCGCCTCGGCTTCTGCCGCCGCCGGGGACAGCTCGTCGAGGGAGTCGAGTTCGGTGTCCTCCTCCAGCTCCCGTTCCCAGGCTGCCGCGAGCTGTTCCTGTTCCTCGCGCGGTTTGGCGCTGATGGCTTTCCGGTGGTCCGGGTCCAAAGCCGTCAGGAATCGTCCGACCGGGTCCGTGGACATGCCGTGCTCCTTGTCACTGGGAAGAAGGCCGCTCCCAGCACCAGCATGGCCAGCCGGTCCGGAGACGGCGACCCGAGACGGCCTGCGACCTGACCACCCCCCCCGTGCCCCTCCGATCACCTGGAGGCCCTCGGAGGGGCACGGTCCCGGAACGACAGGTCCTTGCGCATCGACTCGCGTGCGGAACTGCCGGAGAAGATCGTCACGTCCGACGCGGAAGGGCGCTGAGGGTGGTCCTCCAAGCCGTCGGGCAGCGCGCGCCCGGGTACTACTGCCGCCGGTCGTGTGATGAACCCTGCCACTCCAGGACCGCCACCTCGCGCCCGAAGACGAGGGCGAGGTGGCGGTCGTCCGTGCTGGTCAGCGAGCCGACGGTGAGCGGGAGGCACAACGGCGGGCGATGTCCCTGCCGGTGGCGGCGTCACGGGCGCGAATGGTGTCCGAGCCGTGCACGGAGAACGAAATGGGGGAGCCGTCGAGTACGGCGGTGTCGACCGGCACCGGCTCGGCCGGGGTGATCGCCGCGGTGGTGGTCGGCCTCTCGTACGAGGGGGCGGGCTCGCCGATGGGGTGCCCGGTGGCAAGGCCCCGAACGTGGCGGATGTGGAGGGAGTGCGAGTTGTCGCAGTACTCGCCCCCGCTGTCGCTGACCAGGACGGGGCGGCCGGCGAGGCCGAGGGCCGTGGCGAGCCCCATGACCTGCTCGGTGTGTTCGCGGCGCGGGCGGTCCGGGGCATCGGGGCGAGCGGTGTACGTCTCGGGGCTCCAGAGCCTCAGTGAGCCTCTGCCAACCTGAAGTCTCAGGTCAAAGGGATGGTGTGTTCGGCTGTTGGGGTGCTCACGCTGGTCGTGGGCGGCTGTCTGAGGAGTAGATCGTCTGACGGGGGCCGGACGGCTCTCTGGTTTCTGCTCGCTATGTTCGACCGGCCTTCTACGATCCGGCGCATGGATCCCGAGCTGCTGGAACGGATCACCGCGGGGCGCGCGGAACTGGACGAACTCGAAGAACAGCTGGCCAAGCAGCCGGCGGAGGTGCGGGTCGAGCGGGACGGACTCGCCGTCGCCGGGCGTGTCCTTGAGCGGGTGAGCGAGCAGCTCGCCGACGAGCGCACCTCGGCCGCGTCGCCCGGGCAGGTGGGTGGACGGGCGGTGATGCTCAGCCCGCACCGCGCCGGTCGTGGGGGAGCCCATGCTCCCGCCGGCCTACGTCTGTGATCGGACCGCACCGCAACGTGTGGTGGCTCTGTCAGGAGGAGAGGATGGAGATGCCGTCTCCGAGCAGTTTCAGCCCGAGGACGAAGAACAGGACGGCCATCACAGCGACATTGTGCTGAGCTGCCCAGTCTTTCCAGTTTCCGAGCGTGGCCCTGGCCCGCTCTCCCCCGAAGAGGAAAACTCCGAGCGGGGCCAGCAGGCCGAGCGTGGCGATCACGACGAAGATCGCCAGTGATGCGATCTGCTGCCCGACCGGCAGTCCGGCCGAGCCGATGGCAGCGCCCGCGGCGATGGTCAGCGGGGCGTTCTTGGCGTTGAGCGCTGCCAAAGCCGTGCCGAGCCCGAAGACCTTGACCGGCGTGAGGCGGTCGATCGCGCCCATCCACTTCGGCAGTTTCGCCTGCGAGGGATCCCTGGGGCGCCGACGCCACTGCCGGGCACCGAAGAGGACGAGGAACACGCCGAGAGCGAGCTTGAGCGCTCCCACCCAGGTGGCCGGCTGCATGTGGGCGGAGGCACCTGCGGGGGAGGCGATCGCCAGCATCACCGCGCCCAGTGCCGATAGTCCGAGGATCCAGCCGACGGTGAAGAGGATTCCGTTGAGACGTCCCCGAGGCGTGGCGAGGATGAGGATGACGGCGATGATCGGAAGCGGGCTGACCGCGACGCCGGCCGCGAAACCCAGCACGTCACCGAGAACTGCGCCCATGGTTGCCTCCAGCTGGGGTCGGGGCGGTGATCCATTCGAGGAAAGGTCCAGCGGAGGCAGATGCCCCGGCCGTCCGGACGGCGCGACGGGTTCTTGTGCGATCGGTTGCGCCGCGGCTTCACGGCCACGCGGGAGTGGCTGACCGAGAAGGTGACGATCCCGTAGTCAGCACGCACGCCCCTGTCCTATCTTCCTGCGCCCGGCGCGGTCTGTCCTCGGGAGCTTCTTGGGACGCGAAGACGGTGGCATCGGCGTTCCTGATGGCGCCCCGCCCGGTGGTGTAGCCGATCAAGGCGCCGGAATCCGCAGGTCGGGGGCGGTCGCTCCGCCAGACCGGATGTTCAACTCGCCTCAGCAGGGCGCCTCGTGGACTGCCCCTTTCCGGAGATCGTCAGGGGCCTTGTACCGGAACCCGTAACGCTTGATCCCCTACACCACGACGCGGGACACGACCGCGTGCCGCACCCGTGTTGCCTTCCTCAGGGGCCAAGATGCGGGGCCGCGCATCCGTGGTGAGGATGGAGTGGTGAGGGCGATGGCGCCCCGTGCTCCGGCGTTTGGCGACCCTCACACCGATCCGTGGCAGGGGAGTCTCACGATGACTGCAACGGCACACGCAGCTCAATCGGCTCACCCCGAGCGTCCGGGCAGGTCGGATGGGGTCTGCAGCGAGTTCACTGTCTTCACCAAGATCAAGCCGGGCGAGGCTGATGCACTGCGTGAGGTTCTCGCCGCGCTCGCCGATGCGGCGGATGACGAGCAAGTTCATGCGGCGGTGCGCCAGATCGGCACCCTGCATGACGCACGGCACGTGATCTTCGACAACGACACCCGGTTCATGTTCGCCAGTGTCTTCGACGGCTCCTGGGACGCCTACATCGACGACTTCGCCAAGACGGTGGTCGGGGAACGCTTCGACAAGGTCTTCTCGCACAGCGAAGGGTTTCCCGGCATCACTGATCCGGGGGTGAAGGACTGGTTCGTCTCCCACCAGGCGCCCGCGGGCGTCTTCGTCAGCGCCTATCCCGATCTCACCGTTCAGCAGATCTACAAGGATCATCGCGTGGAAGAGGCGTTCGAGGAGGTGCTCGACACCCCTGAGTTCCGGGCGACGCTGGAGAACCCGGCCAACGCGGAGTTGGTGGCCACACCTGCCTTCCAGAAGCTGCTGGAAGAAGCCTCGGCCTAGAACCCGGACACAGCTACCCCTCAGAGCCGACCCCACTTCGGTGAACCGCGTCGGCGGGCGCGCACCAATCGCCTGCGGGGCTGCCCGGACAGGGACCGATGTGGAGGCACGAACATCATGAACACGGCAGACAGCGGCGGCTCCGCCAGTGTGCGCGTCGAGATCGAGGACGTCCAGAGCGGGGCGCTGCGCCCGCGGCCCGTCCCGTACGAGGGCAAGTACATCTTCCTGCGCGTCGACGACCGCCACGCCGGACGTGCCCTGCTGCGCCGGCTGCTCCCGGTGACCTCAGGAGGTCTGCCAAGTGCGGACCGAAGCGGGGACGCCTGGGTCGCTGTGGCTTTCACCTATCAGGGGCTGAAGGCCCTGGGGGTACCCCAGGAGTCGCTGGACAGCTTTCCGCAGGCGTTTCGTGAGGGCATGGCCGCTCGGGCGGAGCTGATCGGCGACGTGGGCGAGAGTGCGCCCTCCCACTGGGAAGCACCGTTCGGAACGGGCGATGTCCACATCGCGTTGAGTGCCCTCTCTTCCGACGCGACGCAGCTGGACAAGGAGCTGGCACGGGCCCGTGTCGCCTACGAGGACACGCCCGGTGTCCAGGTGATCTGGCAGCAGGAGGTCCGCCAGCTCCCGACCGGACGCACCACCTTCGGGTTCCGTGACGGCATCAGCCATCCGAACATCGAGGGGGTCGGACTGCCCGGCTCCAACCCGCAGGAGGCCCCCATCAAGGCCGGCGAGTTCATCCTCGGCTACCCCGACGAAACCGGCAGCCTGCCCCCCGTACCCAAACCCGATGTGCTGGGCCGCAACGGCACCTACGCGGCGGTTCGCAAGGTCCACACCAACGTGGCGGCCTGGCGCCGTTACCTGCGCGCGAACAGTTCCAGCGCCGAGGAGGAAGCCCTCCTGGCGGCGAAGATGGTCGGGCGCTGGCCCAGCGGGGCGCCCTTGGCGCTGACACCGGAGCACGACGACCCGGAGCTGGCAGCGGATCCGCACCGCGTCAACAACTTCCTGTACCGGGAGAACGACGACCGGGGATACCGGTGCCCCGCCGGTGCACACATCCGGCGCACCAACCCCCGCGACGCCACCATCATCGGCGACGCCCGGATGCACCGCCTCATCCGGCGCGGCACCACCTACGGCCCGCCTCTGCCCGAGGGCGTGCTGGAGGACGACAGTGCCGACCGCGGGCTGGTCGGAGTCTTCCTCGGAGCCCACCTTGAACGACAGTTTGAATTCATCAAGGCCGAATGGGTCAACGACGGCAACTTCATCGGCTACCCCGGCGAGAAAGACCCGGTAGCCGGGCATCACGGCGGAACCGGAAGCGTCACCATCCCGGAGAAGCCGATCCGGCGCCGCCTGCAGAACCTGCCCAGCTTCGTCGTCACCCGAGGCGGTGAGTACTGCTTCGTGCCGGGTCTGCGCGCCCTGCGCTGGCTCGCCGAACTGGAGGAATGAGGGACTACTCGTAGCCCCTGAAGTGCGGTCACGGTCTTCTGGAGGAGAGGTCGAAGTCATGGCAGCACGGTTCGTCCGCTACACACCGGACATCGAAGACGACGATCCGCACTTCGACAAGAACGTGCAGACCGTGATCGAAAAGACCGAGAACTACATCGCCGAGTCGGTCGAGGCCGGCGGCACCGGACGGGCTCTCCGCGACGCCCATGCCAAGGGCTACGGGCTGGTCCGCGGGGAAGTGGAGATCCTGGACGGGCTGCCCCCCGAGTACGCCCAGGGAATCTACGCGACGCCGGGAACACACGATGCGCTCATCCGCTTCTCCAACGGCTCGCCTCACGCCGGAGCCGACGCACGACTGGGCGCCGCCACCGGACTGGCGCTGAAGATGTTCGACATCCCTGGCCCAACGCTGCTGGAAGACGAACCGGACACAGGCACCTTCGACTACGCCAACATCAACGGACCGATCTTCTTCTGCAACACGGTCGAGCACTACCTGTTCATCCAGGAACTGTTCCTGAACGCGCCGGCCTACTTCTCCCAGGGACGACCCGGAGCACATCGCTTCTTCACCGAGTTCGTAACCGGAAAAGGAACCCTGGACCAGGACAACTGGGCGTGGGACGAGTTCCTGGCCTTTCTGCGCCTGTCAAAGACCCCTCCGGCGAACGTACTGCTGTCGAGCTACTGGACGATGGGCGCGGTCCGGCACGGGGACTACATCGCCAAGGTACGCATCATCCCCGACCCGTCCTCCGCCGCCGCAGTGATCCGACGCAACATCGACCCGGCCTCCGCGGCGGAGGTCTTCCGACCGGCCCTGGAGGCCGAGCTGCAGGAGCGGCCCTACGCCTTCGACCTCCAGGTCCAGCTCTGCACCGACCTGGAGCGGATGCCGGTGGAGGACACCACCGTCGAGTGGCCCGAGCAGCTCTCGCCGTCCGTCACCGTGGCGAAGCTACGGCTGCCGCGGCAGGACATCTCCGGCTCGGAGAACCTGGCGAAGATGGACTCACTGTCCTTCACGCCCTGGCGGGTCACCGCCGAACACAGGCCGCTGGGCAACATCATGCGTGCCCGCAAGGAGGTCTACCGGCAATCCTCCATCGAGCGCCACAAGCTCAACCAGCAACCTCGCACAGAGCCCCGCAGCGCCGACGAGGTGCTTGACCCGCCCCATGAGTCTCAGTGAGCCTCCGCCCAACTTGAAGACGCCGGTCACAGGTCTGGTGTGCCCGCAAACTCACCCCCGGCCAAAAGGACGCCAACGCGTCCTCGCCGTCGGACGCGCACCAGTCGAGCACGGCTTCGCCCACCTCAAGACCTGCCGAGCGGGCCTGCTCCAGAGCCCGGTGGGTTGGTGCTGTGCGCCCATCGGTCATCTCGCGTCCCCCGTTCCGGCTGCGAGCCGTACCTGTGTCCCACCGCGCCGCCAGGCCACCGCCACCAGGCCACCGTGCCCGTGTCTCACCCGCGCCGGTCGGCGACCGCCCACGACGCGAGTGCCACGGCACCCGCCACGCCGAACACGGCGGGCCAGGCGCCGACCTTCTTCGCCAGGGGATGCGACCCGGCGAAGGCGGCGACGTACGCGACCGACAGCGCTCCGGCGGTCTTCCCGCCGGCCCGCTCCCGCCACTCCCGCGCCGCGGCGGCCCCCGCCACGGCGAGGACGACACCGCCCAGCGGCCGCTTCCGGGTCCAGCGGGCCACGCCGTACCCGCCGACGAGTCCACTCGCGGCCAGTACCGAGCCGGGAACCTTCGCCATGTCGTGCGCCTCCTGCCACCACGCCCGCCCATAGCCGAGGCGGGATCTCACTTCCCTGAGGCTAACCCCCGGAAGGACCCGCCCCGACACGGTCCCCTCTCGCACGGGCCTCTGCCACCGAGGCGCGCGTACGGCCTGCCCGGCGGAGGACGAGGGCGAGTCCCCGCAGGCCGAGGGCCAGGACCCAGAACAGGAAGGGATACGCGGCGACCCGTTTTATGCCTCCCATGCCGAGAGCGAGGTGGTGACCGGACGGGAACAGTCCGAAGGCCAGGAGCGCGGCGATCCCCGGCAGGCCGGTCACCCGGCGCAGCGTGCGCCCCGGCACACGGTCCGCCGGGCCGAACCCCGCCGGCACGAGACCGAAGTCGACCGTCCCCATGATGAGCGCGGCGCCCACGACGTGCAGGCCCTTGAGGTCAGGGGCCGGTGAGCAGGTCGTCGAGCGGGGCGGGCACGCGGTCGGGTTCGAGGGCCTCGACCAGAACACGGCCGTACCGGATCTTGCGCCCCTTCTTCGTGCCGAGGAAGCGCCGCAACTGCTGCTGGGCGGTACGGCCCTGCTGTGCGGGCTGGTGCAGGAAGGTCTGCAGGGCGCGCAGGTCGCCCTCCTCCCGGATGAGCTCCTCCACCCGTGCCACGCCCAGCGCGCGGATCAGCTCGTCCTCCAGATCCGCCGCGCAGACGAAGAACCGGTGCCGCTGTGCCGCACCGGCCGCCGCAGCCGCCCCCTCCAAGGCGCGGGCGTAGAAGCGCCGTTCCCTTTCGTCGCACAGCCCCGTGAGACGGAGGCCCAGGCCGGGCGGTGGCCCGAGGAGCCGGGCGAAGCGCCCGACGCTCATCGCACCGCCCATCGGCAGCACGCAGACCCCTTCACCCTCCAGGTCCCGTCCGCGGCGCTCGGCCAGCGTGTCGACCGCCGCGGCGTCACTCGGCCCTTCGAGCAGGACGACCGCCCGGACGGACAGCCGCGCCGCCAGCTCACGCGCGGGCTCATCCGGCCCACCGGCATCCCACGCGGTGACCGCTTCCCGGAACGCCCCCATGTCAGCCATGGGAAGAGTCTCCGCCTTCCCCGGCCACCACGACACGCAATTTCCACCGGACCCCAGGCGATCTCCTCTCCGGCTCGATCAAGCAGCAGGATGAGGAGGCCGTCGCACGGCGAAGATCACACGGCGAAGAGGGCGCGGCGGTGGGTCAGCGCCAGTCGGGGGCGCCTGCGGCGGGCGACAGGGCGCTCTCGATCTTCATTCGCGTCTCCCGCATGACCGCGATGATCCGGGCCTCGTGATCCTCGCCGAGTCGCGCCACCGGCACTGAGCAACTGATCGCGTCGGTGGCCGGTGAGCGGTACCGCAGGGCGAAGCCGAAGCCGGCGATGCCGACCACCGTTTCCTCGCGGTCGATGGAGTGGCCGCGCTCGCGCACCGCGGCGAGGTCGGCGAGCAACGTGGCGCGTTCGGTGTGCGTGTTCTCCGTGAGAGCCGCCAAACTGCCGTCGGCGAGGGGGAGTTGGTCGTCGGGGCGCTCGGCGAGCAGCGCCTTGCCGAGCGCCCCGGCGTGGGCCGGGATCCGGCGGCCGACCCGGCTGATGGTGCGCAGGTACTCGTGGGACTCGCGGGTGGCGAGGTAGACGACGTTCGAGTCGTCGAGCCGGGCCAGGTGGATCGTTTCGCCGAGCAGGTCCGAGGCCTCGTCGAGGAAGGGGCGGACCGCGCGCACGTGGGGGTCGCTGTCCAAGTAGTTCGTGCCCGTGTACAGGGCGCGGATCCCGATGCTGTAGAGGGAGCCGGTCGTGTCGCAGCGCACCCAGCCGCAGTCGACAAGGGTCCGCAGCAGTTGGTACATGCTGCTGCGCGGTACGTCCAGTTCCTCGGCGAGTTCGTCGAGACGAGCCGGCCGGTCGCCCCGTGTGGCGAGCAGTTCGAGCAGTGCGACGGTACGGGCCGCCGACTTCACTCCACGGACCCCGCTGTTCCCAGGCATGGCCACATCGTAAATCCGGTCCTGTCACGCCCCTTGACCGTTCCCCCGTTCAACCACTTAGCTGCGTTCCCGTACGTGTTCGCCGTCTGCATATGGGGATGACGCTCGTGGGGCGGTTCAGTGCTGCGGAAACCGAGGGTGTCGCTCAGCGGCTGCGCGAGGGCAGTGCGCGCCCCGCTCACCGAACCCTGCCGGGCCGGCCTGGCCTGGCCTGGCCGAGTGGGAGAAGGCCCTCGACGCCGGACTGCACCTGTCGGCGCCACACGCCGGCGCGGCGCCTGAGACCGCACGCCCTTTGCCCCGACCGCCGACTCCGGCGAGGAGCGGCCCCCATCCGGCGAGGAGCGGCCCCCATCCGGCGAGGAGCGATCCCCACCCGGCGGTGTGACCGTCCGACGAAACCGACCATCAGACAGTTCAAAGGGGAACTGACATGCCGCTCCTCGTAGTAGGGATCAGCGTTGTAGTGCTGCTGCTCCTGATGACCCGGCTGAAGCTCAACGGCTTCGCCGCGCTCCTGATCGTGGCGGTGGGCGTCGCGCTGGTCCAGGGGATTCCGGTGGCCGGCATCCCGGACGTCCTCTCGGAGGGCATCGGGGGCCAGATCGGCGACACCATGCTCATCATCGGGATCGGGGCCATGGTCGGCCGGGTCATGGGCGACTCCGGAGCCGCCCAGCGGATCGCGGGCCGGCTGCTCGACGCCTTCGGGCCGCGCTGGGTCCAGGTGGCCATGGTGGTCACGGCCATGCTCGTCGGGGTGACCATGTTCTACGAGGTCGCTTTCATCATCATCGTGCCCATCGCGTTCACGCTGGTCAGGGTCACCAGGGTGAACCTGCTGTGGGTGGGTCTCCCGATGTCCATCGCCCTGTCCACGATGCACAGCTTCCTGCCGCCGCACCCCGGCCCGACCGCCGTGGCAGCCGCCTTCCACGCCTCCGTCGGACACACCCTCTTCTACGGCCTCTTCATCGCCGTACCGGCCGGTGCGCTCATCGCGCTCGTGTGGCCGCGCCTGCCGTTCGTCAGGGCGATGAACCCCTCCGTCCCCAAGGGCCTGGTCAGTGAGCGCGAGTTCACCGACGAGGAGATGCCCGGCATGGGCTGGTCGTTGTTCGTGGTCGTCTTCCCGGTGGTGCTGATCGCCGGTGCTGCCGTGATCGACATGGTCACGTCCGGCGAGAACGCCTTCCTGAACACGATCGCCTTCATAGGCTCGGCACCGATCGCGCTCCTGCTGACCCTCATCCTGGCGGCCTGGGCGTTCGGTCCGCGGATCGGCCGCAGCATGGCGGACGTCAGCGCCTCCTGCGCCTCGGCGGCCCAGGCGATGGCGATGATCCTCCTGGTGATCGGCGCGGGCGGCGCCTTCAAGAACGTCCTCGTCGAGGGCGGGATCTCCGACTACATCAAGGACGTCACGGAGAGCTGGTCCATCTCCCCGATCGTCCTGGCGTGGCTGATCGCTGTCATCCTCCGCATCGCGCTCGGTTCGGCGACGGTCGCCGTCGTCACGGCCTCCGGCGTGGTGCTGCCGCTCCTGGCGGGCAGTGGGACCCACGCAGAGATGATGGTGCTCGCCGTCTCGTGCGGGTCGATCGCCTTCTCCCACGTCAACGACCCGGGATTCTGGCTGTTCAAGGAGTACTTCAACCTCTCGGTCATCGAGGCGATCAAGGTCCGCACCAGCTATACGACGGTGTTGGCGGTGCTCGGCCTGGGCGGCGTCCTGGCGGGGGAATGGGTCCTGGACGTCCTCAGCCTCTGACGCACCCGAAACGGAGCGGCACCCGAAACGGAGCGGCACCCGAAACGGAGCGGCACCCGAAACGGAGCGGCACCCGAAACGGAGCGGCACCCGAAACGGAGCGGCACCCGAAACGGAGCGGCACCCCAAACAGAGCGGACACCAAGCAGAGCCCCGCCCCGGCCCCGTACCCAAGCCCGACCCAAGGAGCCGACACACATGAGCCAGCCGACCGTCACCCACTTCGCCGTCTATCCCGTCGCAGGCCGCGACTGCATGGAGCTGAATCTCTCCGGCGCCCACGGGCCCTTCTTCACCCGCAACATCGTCGTCCTCACGGACTCCGACGGCCGTACCGGACTGGGGGAGGTGCCCGGCGGGCAGAAGATCACCCAGACGCTGCGGGACGCCGGACCGCTGATCGTCGGCGCGAAGGTGGGCGACCACAAGCGCGTCCTGCGCGAGATGGGAAGCCGGTTCGCGGACCTCGACTCGGGTGGACGAGGCGCCCAGACCTTCGACCTGCGGACCACCGTGCACGCCGTCACGGCCGTCGAGTCGGCGTTGCTCGACCTGCTCGGCCAGCACCTCGGCGTACCGGTCGCGGCGCTCCTGGGTGACGGTCAGCAAAGGGAATCCGTGCGGGTGTTGGGCTACCTCTTCTACGTCGGCGACCCCGATCGCACCGACCTGGACTACGTCCGGGAGCGCGACTCGGACGTCGACTGGTACCGCATCCGGCACGAGGAGGCCCTCACACCGGAGGCGATCGTCGCTCAGGCCGAGGCGGCCTACGACCTGTACGGCTTCCGGGACTTCAAACTCAAGGGCGGAGTCCTGACGGGCGCCGAGGAGGTCGAGGCCGTACGCGCGCTCAAGGAGCGCTTCCCGGCAGCCCGGATCACCCTGGACCCGAACGGCGCGTGGTCCCTGCGCGAGGCGGTCGAACTGTGCTCACCACTGGTGGGCACGCTCGCCTACGCCGAGGATCCCTGCGGGGCGGAGGACGGCTACTCGGGGCGCGAGGTCCTCGCCGAGTTCCGCCGCGCCACGGGCCTCCCGACGGCGACCAACATGATCGCCACCGACTGGCGCCAGCTGGCCCATGCCCTGGCCCTGCAGTCGGTGTCCATCCCACTGGCCGACCCGCACTTCTGGACCATGCAGGGCTCGGTGCGCGTGGCCCAGTTGTGCAACGCGATGGGCCTGACCTGGGGCTGCCACTCCAACAACCACTTCGACATCTCCCTCGCCATGATCACCCACTGCGGCGCGGCGGCCCCGGGCGAGTACAACGCCCTGGACACGCACTGGATCTGGCAGGAGGGCCTGGAACGGCTCACCGTCACCCCGCCACGGATCGTCGACGGCGAGATCGCCGTCCCCGACACCCCCGGCCTGGGCGTCGAAATCGACATGGACCGTCTCCTCGCCGCCCACAAGCTCTACCGGGAGAAGGCGCTGGGGGCGCGGGACGATGCCGAGGCGATGCAGTACCTCATACCCGGTTGGACGTTCGACGCCAGGCGCCCCTGCCTGGTGCGCCAGGCATAGCCCCGCAGCGCTGTTCACACGGTCGACGACCGGTCGGCGGTCGGTCGACGGCCGGTCGGTGGCCGGCCGCCAGGTGCGGCGGATCCGGCGCCGCAGGTCGGCGATAGCGTGGAGTCGAGACCCGAGTGATGAGGAGGGCGCGTGCGATTCGCGCTGGACGCACTGTTCGCTGACGTGCCCGCGGAGCAGGTCGATGAAGCTCGTGACTTCTACAAGTCGAGGGCGGCGGGCCGTGGACCCAGCACACCGGAGGAGCTCAAGGAGGCACGAACGAGGAGGTCTGTTCCTCGTGCCGCCGATCCGCCTGCCGTCGAAGAGACGATCGAAGCCGCGGAAGTACGCGTCCCTGTCAGGATCTTCACTCCTGTCGACGGTCCGCCGCGGGGCGTCTACCTGGACATACACGGCGGCGGTTTCTACATGGACTCCGCAGCGCGAGGAGACGAACGCAACCGCGAGCTCGCAGACGCCCTGCACCTCGCCGTCGTCAGCGTCGACTACCGGCTGGCCCCTGAGCATCCCTGGCCGGCGGCACCCGACGACTGTGAGGCGGCGGCGCTCTGGCTCGTCGAAGAAGCCGACGCGCGCTTCGGAACGTCCCGACTTGCGATCGGCGGGAGCTCCGCAGGAGCCACACTCGCCTTGGCGACCCTGCTCCGGCTGAGAGACAGAGGTGCCGTTGGCCGATTCACCGGCGCTGCGCTCCAATTCGGGACCTACGACTTGAGCGCACGAACCCCGGCCGGTCGCCGCATCGCGGACGAATACTTCCTCCAGGCGTACGCCGGCCATGTGGAAGACCGCACTGTTCCCGACATCTCTCCCCTCTACGGCGTTCTTCGCGGGCTTCCCCCAACACTGCTGATCGTCGGAAGCGCAGACGTGTTGCTGGAAGACAACCTGGCGCTGGCAGGTCGGTTGTCAGCGGCCGGCAATGACGTCGAGCTCCGGGTCTACCCCGAGTCACCCCACGGCTTCACGGGCCACCCCACGGCAATGGCAAGGACGGCGCTCAGCGGCGTCGACTCCTGGCTGCGCGACCGGATCACGCAATCGTAGGGACTGACCGCGATCCTCGAAGGATCCCAGCCCTAAAAGATCCCAGCCCTAAAAGATCCCAGCCCTGAAGGATCCCAGCCCTAGAGGCCGATTACGTGAGACACGGCCTCGCGCACTCCCGCCGACGGGGGCGGCAAACCGTCAGGCGCGTGGTCGACATCAATCGGCCGGACACGTCTCATGCCCGCGGCCGGACACGTCTCATGCCCGGCTGTCGGGCGTAGCCGAGGCGGACCTCCATCGGCGTGGACGTCGCCGCGGGCTTCGCGGCCGGCAGGGCAGTCCACTGCGAGCCGGGATGCCGTACGGCCGGGGTGGCGACGTGCGGTTCGGAGTGGAGCGCGGCGACGAGCTGGAAGCGGGCGGTGCGGTACTTGAGTGCGGCCTTGCCCGCGGTGGTACGGCATGGGGAGCCCGCCGGGGCCTGGCAGGTGGACATCGGGCAGTGGTGCGCTGCGGCGAGCCGGTGCGGGTCGGTTTTCACGCCAGGATCGTTTCAGGAGTGCGTTTCACAAGTGGAGAGGAAGGAAACGGCCTGTGAAACAGGGCGGCTTGCACGGATGTCCCGGCCGCGCGATGTTGCAACGGGGACCATCTATGAAACGCCGGGCCGGCCGGCATTCGGTCGGGAGCCACCCGAAGCGAAAGTGAAGCGGGATCAACGCCTCTCCTGGCTAGTGCTGCTGCAGCGCCTGCTCACGAAGGGCTTGGATGAGCGTCGTCACGTGGGGCCGGTCGCTACGGCTGATCGCGGCGACGCCGATGTGCCGGATCGGCCCCGGCAGCTTGATCGGGACGGTGCGAAGGCCAGGGATCTCCGGGGCGAGCGCAATAGAGGGGATCAGGGAGATTCCCATGCCGGCGGCGACGAGCGAGCGGGCGAAGAAGTAGTCGGTGGTGGTGCCGCGCACTTCCGGAGCGAAGCCGGCGCGCTCGGCGTAGCGGCGCAGGTATGCCTCGGTCTTCAGGCAGCCGAGCACCCAGGGCTCGGCTGCCAGCTCGGCGAGGTCGAGCACGTCGCTGCCGGCAAGCCGATGCCTCTCCGGCAGGACGACGTGCAGGGGGTCTTCCAGGAGTGGGGTCCACTCCAGGCTGGAGCCGGGGCCCGGCCCGACCGGCAGCGGGCCGTCGAAGTGATAGGCGAGCGCGACGTCTACGGCGCCCTGGCGGACGAGCGGCAGGGTGTCCTCGGGCTCGCCCTCCCTGACGTGGAGCACGGTGCGGGGATGGGCTGCCATGAGCCGGGTGAGGGCGCCGGGCAGCAGGAGCCGGCCGCCGCTGGTGAAGGTGGCGACGGTGAGCTGTACGCGGCCCGTGCTGAGCTGGTCGACCTGCTGTTTGGCGTGTGCGAGCTCGGCCGCGACCGATTCGGCGGCGCCGACCATGATCTGACCGGCCTGGGTGAGGGTGACGCCGCGGGTGCTGCGGGCGACGACCCGGGCGCCGAGGCTGCGCTCCAGGGCGGCCACGTGCTGGGAGACGGCCGAGGGGGTGAGGTGCAGGGCAGTGGCCGCCTGGTTGAAGCTACCGTGCTCCGCCACCGCCCGCAGGACGCGGAGCCGCTGCACATCGATCAACAGTTTGCCTTAATGCGTATCCAGCAAGCGAGCACTTCTACTGATGGCGGTACGTGTCCAGGATAGGGGCATGCAAAAGATCTGCGTCATCGGCGGAAGCCGGTACTTTGGAAAGCTCCTGGTGAAGCGCCTGCAGGCGGCGGGCCACCAGGTCACTGTGGTCAACCGCGGCTCCGCCCGGCCGCCCGCCGGTGTCGAACACCTCGTCGTCGACCGCAATGACGAGGCCGTCCTGACGGCCGCGCTCGGCTCCCGCACCTTCGACGTGGTTGTCGATCAGGTCTGCTATACCCCCGTGCAGGCCGCCATCGCCGCCCGCTCCTTCGCCGGCCGCACCCGGCGCTACGTCATGACGTCCACGATCGAGGTCTACGACCCGGCGACCGCCGTACTGCCGGCTGTCCCACCGGGCACGCCGGTACCGGAGGAGATCGTGGACCCGGCCACCTGGCTCGTGGCCATGGACCTTCCCTGGCACGACGATGTGTACCTGGAGGCGCACTACGCCGAGGGCAAGCGGCAGGCGGAGGCCGTCTTCGCCCGCGCCGGCGGCTTCGAGTCCGCCTCGGTGCGTAGCGCGCACGTGCTCGGCGGCGGCGCGCAGGAGTTCACCGGCCGACTCGCACACTACGTCGAGCACATCACCCGGGGCGAAGAGATCACCGTGCACGCGAAGGCGCTGCCCACGGTGTTCATCCACTACGAAGAGCTGGCAGACCTGCTGCTGTGGGCGACCACGGCCCACTTCACCGGCCCGCTCAACGCCTGTTCCAACGGCCTGCTCGACGTGCACGACCTCGCCGCGGTCATCGCCACGCAGGCCGGACGGGAGCCCGTCCACCGGACCGTCCCGGCGGGCGAGAAGGCTTCGCCGTTCTCCTTCGACCGCCACTACGCAATGAGCAACGCCCGTGCCAAGGAGCTGGGCTTTCCCTTCTCCCGTACCACCGACTGGCTGCCCGGCGCCGTCGCCGAAGCCCTCACCGCCCGACCGTCACCCACCGCCTGAGGAGCAGAGCCGTCGTGCAGTCCCGCACCATCGCAGACACCACCGTCAGCGCCATCGGCCTGGGCGCCATGCCGCTGTCCATCGAGCACCGTCCGGACGAGACGCGGGCCATCGCCACCATCCACGCCGCCCTCGACGCGGGTGTCACGCTCATCGACACCGCCGACAGCTACCACTGGCACGCCGGCGAGGCCGGCCACAACGAGCTGCTGATCGCCCGCGCCCTGGCCCGCTACGGCGGCGACACCTCCGGCATCCTGGTCGCCACCAAGGGCGGCCGCGGCCGCCCCGGCGACGGCGGTTGGACCGTCACCGCCACCCCGAAACATCTCAAGCAAGCCGCCGAGGCCTCCGCCAAGCGCCTGGCCGTCGACGCGATCGGCCTGTACCAGCTGCACAAGCCGGACCCCGCCGTGCCCTGGGCGGAGTCCGTCGGCGCGCTGCGCGAGCTGCTCGACGCCGGCACGATCCGCGCCGCCGGCATCTCCAACGTCACCACCGCCCAGATCCGCGAGGCACATGCGATCCTCGGCGACGGACTCGTCTCCGTACAGAACCAGTACTCGCCGGCCGTGCGCGACAGCGAGGCGGAGCTGCGGCTGAGCACACAACTGGGTCTGGCCTTTCTGCCCTGGAGCCCGCTGGGCGGCATCTCGCGCAGCTCCCTCGACGGCCCCTCCGGCCCCACCTCGGTCGGCACCGCCTTCCACCGCATCGCGGACGACCGGGGCGTCAGCCCGCAGCGGATCGCCCTGGCGTGGCTGCTCGCCCGCTCCCCGGCGGTGCTCCCGGTACCGGGAGCCAGCCGCCCGGCCTCCATCACCGACTCGGCCAGGGCCACGGACCTCAAGCTGAGCACGGAGGAGTTGGCGCGGCTTGAGGACGCTCTGCCGGGTTGAGGTGGGTCACGGGGCGCCGCTTGCCGACCTTGACCGACGGCTGGGACGGAGACACTTACCCCGATCTGTCCTGGGAGTCCAAGGCTGCCTTCGCTGCGATTGCCGGCCTCTACCGCGGCGACTGACCACCCGCCGTCGTCAGGGCCCACGCCTGATTGTCGCGATACTCGGCTGCGGCCGGGTTGCGCAGCGGGCGTGAGCCAGACGTGGTCGGGCGGGCGAAGGGCGAAGGGCGAAGGGTGAAGGGTGAAGGGTGAAGGGTGCTGGACTCTGGGATCGTATGGCGGAGATCGCAGGTCAGGCGGCCGTCCCGAAGCCTTCGGCTCCGGGTGCCGGGCCGCGGAGCGAGGTGAAGTCGACGTTCAGGTGCGGGTCGTACGCGGCCGGCCCGTCGCCGAGCTCATGGGTGGAGTAGTCGCCGAAGCGGCGGATGTGCTCGGCCAGGTACGGCGAGATGTGGGGCGCGTCGACGGCCGCGGCGCCACTCGGCCCTTCTAGCAGGACGACCGCCCGGACGGACAGCCGCCGCGCCGCCGGCTCGCGCGCGGGCTCACCCGGCCCACCGGCGTCCCACGCAATGACCGCTTCCCGGAACGCCCCCATGTCAGCCATGACACGAGTCTCCGCCCTGCCAGGCCCGCACCGCACGGAACTTCCAGCGGGCCCTGGCGATCTTCCCTCCGGCTCGATCAAGCAGCAGGATGAGGAGGCCGCCGCACGGTGAAGGCGAAGGAGACCGGGCGGAGAGGACACGGCGGAGGGGACGACACGGTGGAGGCGCACATGACCGGCCCATGGGTGAAGCTCGAACTGGACGTCGCGGCGTTCGACGCGTCCCGCTTCGAGACGTATGTGACGCGGTGCCGCGCGGACGGCATCCGCCTGACCACGTTCGCCGACCTGGGCGACACACCGGAACACCGCCGCGCGCTCTACGAACTGAACAAGGAGTGCTCCGCCGACATCCCGGAGCGCGGTGAGTTCTTCTCCTTCGAGGAGTACGTCGAGCGGCGCTTCGAGGCCGACGGCTACGACCCCCGCGGCATCGTGATCGCCCTGGACGGGGACGACTGGATCGGCCTGGCGGCGACATCGGTCCAGAAGGGCTTCGTCTTCAACGAGATGACCGGCGTACGGGCCGGCTACCGGGGCCGCGGCATCTCGATCGCCATGAAGACCTTCGGGATGGCCTTCGTCAGGGAACACGGAGCGAGCACGGTCCGCACCTTCCACCACCCGGCCAACGCGAACGCGATCGCCATGAACCGCAGGATGGGGTTCGTGGACGGGGAAGGCTGAGCCCGGGCCGTACCCGGCAGACTCCCTACGTACGAGAGGCCGCAGCAGGCCTCGGGTGTCGTCGAGCGCCCGGCCGTACTCGGCACCCCGCCCCAGCGCTGGGAGCACGCCCAGATCATCGCGGCCGGTGCCATGGGGCTGCTGCGCGTTACGAGGAGGGCCGCGTCGCCGGATGACTCCTGGTGATCCCCTGTCAGAAGCCGCGGTCAAGGCACGAGTCGGCGCGTCACTGCTCATCGAGGGACGGCTGTCGGGCGAGGAACTCCTCGAACGCCGCCTTCTGCTTCGGATCCATGAAGCCTTGGCGGACATCGCGGGCCTGCTCTTGGAGCCAGTGCGACTCGTCGGGGCCCAGGAGCTCGGCGACCACCACGCTTCCGCGAGTGACCGCCGTGCGCCCTCCCAAGGTGGCGGAGGCGACCTTGCCCCGTCTTCATACGGCCTGGTGGCCTG
>NZ_JBHSPC010000166.1:5058-7287 GCF_042656345.1 Streptomyces incanus | reverse complement strand
TTGCGATCACAACGCACCGGACACCGCGAGCCCTGCCCTGCGGACGGACGACGCCACTTCACGGACACGGCCCAGGACGGATCGCGAACTGCGATCCGGTCAGCTGAAGGGGACGGCGTCGGCCGGGGCGGTGTGCCAGTTGGTGACGACCGGGCCGTCGACGGTGATGGCGCCGACCTTGAGGGAGACCGGGTTGGGGTCGTCATTACCGACACCGACGATGATGAAGTTCAGTTCCTTGCCACCGTTGTCCTTGGTGGTCTTCGGGTTCACCCCGGCATACGCGGTGG
The DNA here is from genome assembly GCF_042656345.1 of Streptomyces incanus. Taxonomy (NCBI): domain Bacteria; kingdom Bacillati; phylum Actinomycetota; class Actinomycetes; order Kitasatosporales; family Streptomycetaceae; genus Streptomyces; species Streptomyces incanus. The sequence goes on along the minus strand of NZ_JBHSPC010000166.1, from coordinate 6,997 downwards.
TGCTCCCGCTCAGCTTGATCTGCTCGCCGACCGTCTGTTCCGCGGGACCCGCCTGGGTGCCGTCGGAGCCGAACGCCACGGTCGGAAGCTCGGCGGGCAGGTAGCAGGTGATCCCCGACTTCGCCTTGGCCATGATCAGGATGTAGCCGCCGGCCTGGCTCTCGGACTTGGTGCTCCAGGAGATGTCGTTGGCGCCGCAGACCTGCTCGACCGGCTTCCGCTCGCCGTCGCCCGTGTCGGCGCCGGAACCGGCCGCTTCCCCGGTCTCCCCGCCCGTCGCGGAGGAACCCTTGTCGCTGCTCTGGCCGTCGCCCGTGGCCGACGAATCGGAAGGGGCGGCCGGCGAGGAGTCCTGCGCGGCGCCGGCGTCCACGTCCCCGTCCTCACATGCGGTCATCAGCAGGGTGCCGCACACGATGGCTGCGGAGACGAGTAAGGCCTTGCGGCGGTTGCTGGACATGAAATCCCCTTTTTAGTGCCCGGTAGTCGAGACAGAAGCCGTGACGGCTCCCGGTGGTCGCTCGATCACTATGACGGGGCCTCGAGCCAAAGGGATACCGGCGTCTCCGCTCCAGGACAACGCTGTCACCGACTGGTGACATGGCCACGGACAGTTGGAGTAGCCCAGACCGGTTCGCCTGGCAGAAGCTTTCCGCAGGAAGCAGTCGACGCGGAGCAGTGGGGGTGCCTCCCGCTCGAGCGCAGCCGGGAGCGGGGGGAGAGTTACAAGGGCAAGGCCCTGGCCGAGGAGTCCGGCGCGGGCACGCTTTCCGTGGCAGGCTGCGCCGGCCACCCCCGTGGGTCCGGCCTGCGGCGACGCCAACCGAGCCTGGGCCGCGAGATCTTGTCCGGCAACGGTTCGCGCTGTCCGGGACAAGGGCCGGGCCGTCCGGGCTGGTCGGAAGGCTGTCCGGAACGGCGGAGGCGGGACGCCCGACGTGGCCGGGACGGGGATTGCCGGGTGTGAGACGCGTGACGACAATGCCGGAATGGCGATCTTAGGCGGCTCGGAGCCCGGTGAGGCGCGGAATCCGGCCGAGTACGTCGGACTGCTGCGGCGGCTCAAGGAGCACAGCGGGCTGACCTACCGGCAGTTGGAGGAGCGGGCCGCCGAACGCGGCGAGTTAGAGGTCGCGCAGATAGGCGGCCAGCAGGGGCCAGCGGGTAGACAGGGCAGGCACAGCTTCCGTGATCATGGAGTTGCGACGCTCTGTGATCATCGGGGAGACCTGTGCCGCTGCCATCACGGCCGGAATGCCGTCGACGACGCGTCACCTTCACCGACAACCCAGCTGTCTCCCAGGCTCTGCCGTCTTACCGCCTACCGCGATGGCAGCAGCGCAGGGTGCTGTGGAGGGGGACGCTATTGCTGCTGTGCGAGCCACTCGTCGAAGGTGGTCGGCGCGATGCGGGCGCCCGCACGGGGCAGCAGCACGTCACCGGCCATCGCCGGGCCGAACAGCGCTGACCACGTCGGCACGAGCTTGACCGCACGGCCGCGCGCGTCGTTGGTGCGCCGGGCCATGTCCACCAGGTCCTGCGGCTCGGGGCCGGCGACCTCCCGGTAACGCCCCTGCGGTGCGCCCGTGGCGATCTCGGCGAGGATGTCGGCCACGTCCGCGGGTGCGATCGGCTGGACGAGCAGGGGCGCGATGGTGGCGGTGCCTTCCCGCTCGGTCCAGCTCGTCACCATCGCGGCGAAGTCGTGGAACTGGGTGGCCGGGACGATCGTCCACGGCACCGGGCCCTCGGTCACGAGGCGCTCCTGCTCGCGCTTGCCGGCGTAGTGCGCGTTGCCTTCGACGCGGTCGACGGCGGCGATCGAGAGCAGCACGTGGTGGCGGACACCGGCCCGCTCCTCGGTGGCGAGCAGCGTCCGGGTGGTGGTGCCGAAGTACGTCACCGCTTCGTCCCGGTCGGTCGCCGTGCAGTTGGTGGC
>NZ_JBHSPC010000166.1:0-5035 GCF_042656345.1 Streptomyces incanus | reverse complement strand
GGTCAGGGCGGCGTCCAGGCCGTCGCCGGTGGTCAGGTCCACGCCGAGTGAACGGCTGATGCGCACGACGTGGTATCCGGCCTGTTCCAGGGCGGCGACGGTGAGGGCCCCGATGTTCCCGGTCGCCCCGGCAACGGCGATTCGCATGGTCCGCATGGTGATCTCTCCTCTGTCTCTCGTGCTGCCGTCGAACGCTATCTCGGACTAAAGAGGTCCGCAATATCCGGGATAGGATCAGGCCATGAAGCTGCCTGTGAGTACGGAATGGCTGTTGCACTGCGCCACGTCGCTGGCGCAGCTCGAGTCAGGGGCCACCGTGTCGGCGGCACAGCTCGCCCAGTACTTCGACCTGCCGGCGGCCTATCTCGCCAAGCAGCTGCAGGCGCTGGTCAAGGCCGGTGTGCTGGCCGCGACGACGGGCCCGCGCGGCGGGTTCCGGCTGGCCCGGCCTGCTTCCGAGATCACGCTCCTGCAGATCGTCGAGGCGGTCGACGGCGCGTCCTCGCCGTACGAGTGCCGCGAGATCCGCCAACAGGGGCGGGGGGCACTGCCGGCCGAGGAGTGCCGGAGCCGCTGCATCCTCGCCGAGAAGATGGCCGAAGCCAACGAAGCCTGGCGGCACAGCCTCGCCGCGACCTCGCTCGCCGAGATCATCGCCGCACTGCCGCCGTCGGCCCCGTCCCGCACCCGCCTGCGCCTGACCGGGACGCCGTAGCGCATCCGCCGCCGCATGGAACGTCTTGGAGGTTGCGCAGCCAGGCGGCTGGTCAGGGCTGGCGGCGGGGGCGTGCGTCCCAGCGATAGGTGGTCCACGCTCGGCGGATCAGGCTACGAGCCCGCGCAGATAGGCGGGCTCTTATGAGCGTCGCTTCGGGCGGTCGTCCCAGCGGTGGGTGGTCCAGGCTTGGCGGAGCAGGCTACGGACGGTGATGATCGTGTCTGCGAGGTCGAAGAAGGCGTTGACGACGGCCGCGCGGCGCTCGTAGCAGCGGGCAAGGCGGTGGAAGGCGTTCTGCCAGGCGTGCGTGCGCTCGACATGCCACCGCTGACTGGCCTGGATCGGTGCCTTCTCGCCCTTGTGCGCGATCCGGCCGTGCAGGTTGCGGACGGTGAGTTCGGTGCGGGTCTTGTCCGAGTCGTAGCCGGCGTCCAGGTGCACCGTGATGTCGTCGGGCAACGGCCCGAGGTCGTCCAGTAGGTCCAGCGTCGGCGCGAGCAGTGGCGAGTCGTGGCGGTTCGCCCCGGCCAGGACCCGGCCGAGCGGAATTCCGTAACCATCCGTCATGCCCGAGCGTTTCAGGCCTTGTTTGCCGCGGTCGACGGGTGAGCGCCCGGCGACCTCGCCGCCGGGGGCTTTGGTGATGGAGCCGTCAACCGCGATCTGGTCGAGCACGAGCCCGACGATCCGGTCGTAGGATTCCAGCGCGATCTGCTTGAGCCGGGCGAAGAGGCCGAGCCGGGTCCACTCGTCGCGGCGGTTGCGGATGGTGGTCGCCGAGCAGGTCGTGTCGGCGATCGCCTGATAGGAGCAGCCGAACCGCAGGAGCCGCAGCAGCTTGTCGAAGATGATCCGGTCGCTGATGCGGGGCCGGTGGCAACCCAGTGGGTGGGACGGATCGACCGTCGGGTGCTCGGGCAGCAGGGCAGCGAATTGGTCCCGGAGCGGGTCGGTCAGCCATGATGGCAGCACGGGCACAGGTCCCCCCAGTGATCACAGAGCGTCGCAACTCCATGATCACGGAGACCTGTGCCCGCCTCGCTGCCCGGGTATCCCGCCCCGCCTCTCTGCGCGGGCTCTTACTCGCGCGCAGCACCCTGGCGGACGTCCTGCGCCGGGACGCACTGCCGCGGGCCGAGGTCGTCGCGGCGCTGGTACGGGCCTGCGGCCCCGAGGAGGACGTGGCCGAGTGGCTCGCCGCCCGGGAACGGCTCGCGGAGTGCGAGCGCCTCGCGGGTGCGGAGAGGCCGGAGGTATCCGGGGCCGGCGATGCGTCGGAGTCCGACCGAGTCCTGGAGTCCGACCGAGTCCTGGAGTCCGACCGCGTTCTGGAGTCCGACCGCGTCCCAGGGACGGGCCGTGCCCCGGAGGGCGAGGCTGCCGGTGGCGGTCGTACGCGTACCGTCCCGCTCGCCCCGCTCGTCGCGCTGGCCTCGCTCGGGACGGTCGTCCTGCTCGCCGTCGCGGCGGTGGTTCTGCTGCCGGACGGCGAACGGACGGGGGACTCCAAGGGCGGTGGCTCGGAGGCCTCCATGAATCCGGCGGCCACCCCCGTGGCGGCCGGGCCGACTCCCGGGTGGTCGCGGGTACGGCCGGTCGGGGCGCCGACGTTGTGCCTGACCGACGGGGAGGCCCGGGTGGACGGCGACACCAAGACGGTCGCGGTGCAGCGGCCCTGCGCGGAGGCGGTGCCACCGCGCACGTATCTCCAACGGGAGTCCGACGGCCTGTACATCATCAAGTGGGACCACCCGGACCACGGCGCCGGCTGCCTCACCGTCCTCGACGGGGGGCCGTTCCACGGGATGCTCGAACCCTGGCCCTGGAAAGCCTGCCAGGGTGGCAGCACCGCCCAACGGTTCCGCATCGAGCGCGCCCCCGGCGGCGGCACGGACCACTGGCGGTTCAGGCCGGCCCAGGACGCGGAACCCCTGTGCGTCGGCATCCGCGAGAGCGCCGAGGACCCCGACGGCTCCCAGGGCTCCGACAAGGCGGGCGCGGTGGCCGTGGCCCAGCGGTGCACCGTGCAGGACGCCAACGGCCAGGTGTTCATCATCGAGCCGGAATGACACGCCGACGCCGGACGCGTGCCCACCACCGAACCCGTTCCCCATCCGGCCTTTACCCCCTGCCCCTGCACCCCTGACCTGCCCCCACCGTTCCGCCGCCTTTCGTGGTCCCACCGGTGTCACGCTGCGCCCGGCCGCGTCGATCCGTGTCACAGCCGCAGGAGATCGAACGGGACTCCCCGCCACAGCGCGCGTACGTCGGAGACGGCGTCGTCGGCCAGGTGGTCGCCCGGAACCGCCCAGACCTTCACCGTGGTGGCGTCGGCGGTGACCGGAGGCCAGCCCGGGTCGCCGCAGGCCGCGAAGTCAGCCCATGCGCGAAGCATGCGCCGGGACAGGGCCCGGTCCTGTTCGTCGGGGGTACCGCCGATAAGGAAAGCGGCGCCGTCCGCGTCCAGGTTGCCGAACGCGAAGGGCACGTCAGCGGTATGCCAGGGCCTGGCTTCACCGCCCGGAGCGACGCGCCTGCGGGCGAAACGGGAGAGATACGCCCGGCCGCCGGCTCGCGCGTGGTACTCGGCGAGGCGACTGCTGCACTCGCCGAACACCGCGTCGCCGAAGAGCGCGAGGTACCGGTCGAGGACCGGAGCGTCGGGCATCAGCGCGCGGTAACCATCGACCAATCGGGCGGGAAGCCGCAACGCCCCGGTGAAATCGACGAGTTCCGCCTCCGAGGCGACCTCCCGCACCCCTCCGACCTCGTGCAGGAACCAGTACTCCTCCAGGGTGTGGCACACCAGGAGATCCACGTCGCGCGAGGCGCCGGCCGCCGCCGCTGAGAGAGGATCCACGGGCAGCACCTCGCCGTCGACGACGGGCTGGAAGACCACCGGGTCGAATGCCTGGATCGCCACTACGGGGTCGTCGGCGCACTGTCCCGCGACCTTGTCGGAGGCGGCCACCAGTTCCTGCGGCGAGGCGGAGAGCAGTCCGTCGCCCGTCGGGGCCACCCCGGCCTCGGCCGCGATCCTCGAAGAGATCGCCGCGGCGGCCTCGACGGCGAAGAAGCCGTGGGGCACGCTGTGGGCGACGGCCCTGCGGAACAACCCGCGCGCCTGCTCCATGGCCATCAGGCAGGCAACCGACCCCGCGCCCGCGGAGTGCCCGGCGACCGTGACACGGCCGGGATCACCGCCGAACGCGGCGATGTTCTCCCGAACCCAGCGCAGGGCGGCCACCTGGTCGAGCAGCCCACGGTTGTCGGGGAAACCCGGCACGTGGCCGAAGCCCTCGAAACCGACCCGGTAGTTGCAACTCACCACGACCACCCCGGCACGGGCGAGCGCGGTGCCGTCGAAATCGGGCTGGGCGGAGGAGCCGAAGGTGTACGCGCCGCCATGGATCCAGAACAGCACCGGCAGCGGCCCTCCGTCCGGCTGCCGCCGTACCCACACGTTGAGGGTGAGAACGTCCTCGTCCCCCTCGCGCCACCTCGGCGAACCGGGCAACTCCGCCGACTGCGGTGCGATGGGCCCGAAAACCGTGCAGTCTCGCGGTCCGCTCCAGCCGTGAACGGGCTGAGGCTCGCGGAAACGGCGGGGGCCGAAGGGCGCGGCGGCGTACGGCACGCCGAGGACGGCCACCACACCGTCGACCGGCCGCCGGCCGCGCACAGGGCCGCTCGTCGTCCGGAAATCCGACCCCGCCCACGAAGATGTGTCACTCATGCGCCACCAGCCTTCCACGGCCCTCTGCGGCTCCACGAGCGGTTTGTCGGCCCCGAACCGCGGCCGGTTCCCGATGCCGGACGCGGAGAGAACCATCTGGCCGCCTCAGGCGACCCGCACTACCGACCCCGGAGCGGTCCACGGCCGTGAGCAACGGAGAGTCGACACCGCGCCGATCCCCACCACCCTCACCCGAAGGCACGGGCCTGCGGGAATCGTGGCTCTAACTGAGGCCATCGCGGGCCAGGGACCGCACGAACACGCTCCACGCACCAGCCCGGACGTGAACCACCGGGCCTTCCGCCCGCTTCGAGTCACGTATGAGCGCGCCGTCGGCGGAGCGGACGCATTCCACGCACTCGGTGCCGCTGCCGCCGCTGTACGAGGACTTGAACCAGTCGGGCTCGGACGGTGCCGTCATCAGAACTCCTTGCTGATCCGGTCGATGAGATCGGCGGAGGACTCGAAGTCGAGTGCCTGTGCGCTCAGGTATTCGAACGCCAACCTATAACGCTCCAGTTCCTGCGGCTTCTCCATGAACAGCCCACCGCCGAGGAGATCCACGTACACCACGTCCAGTT
>NZ_JBHSPC010000165.1:23365-47708 GCF_042656345.1 Streptomyces incanus | reverse complement strand
ATGCTGGAGTACAAGGCGGTCAAGCACGGACGCATCTTCGCCAGGGTGGACCGCTTCTTTCCCTCCTCCCAGGTCTGCTCGGCCTGCGGATTTCGGGACGGTCCCAAGCCGCTGCACGTGAGGGAGTGGACGTGCAAGGAGTGTGGCACGGTGCACGACCGTGACCACAACGCGGCCCGCAACGTCCTGTTCGAAGGACGCCGAATCGTCGCCGCCGGACGGGCGGAGACGCTAAACGCCTCGTGGAGCGCCGGTAGGACCAGGTCGAAAGTCCCGGCACAGCGCGGTGAAGCAGGAAGCCCCCCGAAGGGTCAGACGACCCAGGCCGGAATCCCTGGCCTTTAGGCCAGGGAGCACGTCAATTGAGGTATACGAGGCCGTCGGTGGTGACGGCCGGGCGGCCGCTGGTGCCGACGACGACGATCTTGACGGTGTGTTTGGCGCTCGTGCTCCAGGTCTTGGTCCAGAGCGCGTCCCGGTACTTGGTGGTGGCCGACTTCAGGTCCACGGTGGTGAGCTTCGTGCCGTCGACGTAGATGTGCGCCTGACCGGAGGTGGTGGCGCGGGAGGCGACCCAGGCGACGGAACGGCCGGTGAAGGTCCAGGTCAGAGAGGCGTTCTTGGCGGAGCTGGTGTACGACTTGCCGCCGAGGTAACTGGAGGAGGACTTGGTGCTCCAGGTGCCGGACTTGGTGGCGGAGCTCTCCTGGAGGATGACCGGGGTGCCGGTGACCGAGGCGGTGGCGGTGTTGCCGGCCTGGTCGTAGGCCTTCAGCGACCAGGTGGTGGCCGTGGCGGACTTGGCGGTGTGGCTCGCGCTGGTGATGGTGGGACCGTAGGTCTTCGCGGTCGGGGCGGTGAGCCGGACCTCCTTCAGCGCGGCACCGTCGGTGGCCTTCCACTTAAGGGTGAGGGGGGCGGCGGTGGTGTTGACGGTGCCGGTGCGCAGGGCCAGGTTCGGCTTGGTGGTGAAGGCGGGGGCGGTGGTCTCGGCGACGACGGTCGCGGCGGCCGTCGTGGTCGCCCTGCCGGACTGGTGGACGGCGCGGACGGCCACCTTGTGGGTGCCGGCGGTCAGGGTGGCCTTGGCGGAGGTGGCGGTGCCGGCGGTGGTGGCGACGACCTTGCCGTCCACCAGCAGTTCGTACTTCGCGACGAGGGCGGCCGGGGTGGTGGCCGACCAGTTCACGGTCACCGAGCTCTTGGTGTAGGTCGTCGAGCCGGCCGCCCCGGCGCCGGTGACCGACTTCAGGGCGAGGCCGGAGACCGGGCCGCCCGCCCAGGCCCGGACGGTGGCGAGCTTGTTGTAGAAGGCGTCGCCGGGGCACTGGGTGTTGTAGCCGTCGCGGTGACCGTGGATCGCGGGCAGGGACAGTGGGGCGCCCTTGGCCCAGGTCTTCCCGAAGTAGCTGCGTCCGCTGTCACCCGCGGTGAGGGTGGCGGTGCCGGTGGGGTCGACACCGTACTGGCCGAGCTTCCAGGCGGCGATGCGGGCGACGGAGGTCATGGCCGCCGTGGAGGGCGCGGTGGACGTGTAGGTGCCCAGGACGGAGACGCCGGTGGTCTCGGCGTTGAAACCGTAGGCGTGGGCGCCCATCACCGGCCGGTCCACGCCGCCCTTGCGGCCCTCGTAGACCGTGCCGCACTTGTCGACCAGGAAGTTGTAGCCCAGGTCTTTCCAGCCGAGCTGCTTGACGTGGTAGGCGTAGATGCCGCGGACCACGGCCGGGCCCTGGGCGCAGGTGTAGTCGTTGGACTCGGCGGTGTGGTGCACCACGACCGCCTTGACCCGACCGCCGGGCAGATAGCCGGGCTCCTCCGGGCTGATCGACTCGTCCGCGCCCCAGGCGGCACGGGTGGTGATCGGCGGGCTCGGCGCGGTGGACGGCGGCGCGGGCGGAACGCTCACCGAGGGGCTGGGCGAGGCGGTGGGCGAGGAGGAGACGGACGGCTCGGACTGCGAGGGCTCCGGCTCCGACGGGGCAGCGGAGGACGGGTCGGAGGCGGACGGTTCGGGAACCACCGGCTCGGGGCTGTCGGAGACAGGGGGTTCGGAGACGGTCGTATCCGGCTGCGGATCGGCACCCGGGTCCGTGCCCGGTTCCGGCTCGGAGACCGAGGGATCGGGCGTCTCGTCCTCGTCGAGCGAGTACGCCGCCGGATCCAGCGCCGTGACCTCGCCGCTGCCGGGGTCGACCAGGTCCAGTCGCAGACCCTTCGGCAGCCGGGTGGTGCCCTCGCCGTCGACGCGTACCTCGACGCCGTCGGACGGGCCCACCCAGGCCGGTTCGGTTCCGCCGCGCAGGGCGCCGCTCTCCCCCTGACCGCTGTCGCCATCCAGCTGCAGCCACGACGACCAGGCCTGCGTACCGGCCTGCCGGGTGCGGACCTCGACCGTGCCGGCGACGCGGGCGGACGGGGCGGACCAGGTCACGCCGAGCATGCTGAACGGTCCGGTGTCCCGCTTGCCCAGAGACGCGGCGGTACCGTCCCCGGACATCCGCAGCGCGGTCGTCTCCGCCTTGCCGGTGACGGGCCCCGGTGCGCCGTCGGAGGGGGCGCTGTCGGTCTGCTGACCCGTCATGCTCTGCAGGACAAGGGCCCCGGACAGCCCGGCCGCGACAATGGCGGTCGTCTTCCAGAAGTGACGTGGAGTGCGCATGACAGTCGGAGGTTCCTTGTTCGTCGGGGAGAAACAGGGCGGCGGCCGGCCATCGGAAGGGGCAGCCGCACGGGAGACTCCCACGATCCGGTGAAGGTTGTACGACCGGGTTGACGCACCAGGCGCAGGAGGATCGAAAACCGGCCACGTGCCGCACGGCGACCGGACCGCTCCGAAGCCCACGAGGCGGCCGCCCGCGAGACCGGCAACCGCCCTCCAGGTTGAAGTCGGAACCCGCTCGCATTGATCATGGATACGGCCTTCGTGCGACTCCCGGCCCCGGCCACAGGAGGATGAACCGGTCCCGGGCCGGGTGGCAGACCCGCAGCGGGGCAAGGACCTCCTCGTCACTGGCGCGGCCGACCGGCCCGTGCGGTTCGGCGGCCCGGTGCCGGGCCTTGGCGCGGTAGCGAAGGTGGCTTCTCTCGCCGCGGACCTGGACCGGCAAGTCCCGGCCGTCGGCGATCTCGTAGAGCTGGGACAGCACGAACGTCGGCACCGCACCGAGCGTCGTGCCGTGGGTGAGGAACTCGCGGACGCCGGCCGGCACGGTGTTGATCCGGCGCGGCCCGCGAACGGGTTCACCGTCCGGCCCGGCCGCCACCGGACTGCCGTCACCGGTCGAGTGCCGCAGCCAGAACACGAAGCTTCCCGACCGGTCCGCCGCCGTCGTCCCCTCCCGGCCGGCGCAGCGGCACCACGTCAGATGGAGCACGACCGCCCCGGCACATGTACGCGTAGTCGACTCCGCCCGATCACGGCCGAAGCGCACATGCCGCAAGAACTCGTCCGCTTCCGGTACGGGCGTCAACCGATCGTCGTCCCACACGGTCCAGTACCGCTGCCCCGGCGGCATGTGTACCGGGAAGGGCCGCAGCCCTCTGGAGATCATCTGATGAGCCACGAGTCTTCGACGACAACTACGACGTGCACGACACGGTGACGCGAACCGTCGGACACAACGCCCCGGCTGGGAGCGACACGACAGTGCACGACGCCCCCGCACACCGGAGAGAACGCCGAAGAGCACCGCCGTCGCGCGCGAGCGGATGCGGAAGCCGGTGGCCTGCCGGTGCTGTCCGCCGGCCGCACCACCGCCCGGCTTCCACACGCGCTGCGCCGCTTTTGAAGATCGTCGTCACCACCGTCCCGTATCACGTGCAGGGCCGGCGGATCCGCCGGGAGCCGGTCTTCGGGGCAGGCCGAGCGGTGGCGGGCCCGGGCGTCGCGCTGACCGGCCGCAGCCCGCAGCTTGCCGTGTCGGCGGCGAGCCTCCCCGTAACGTGGCCTGTATGGCGGAGGACACGGGCGGACCGGACGGCGCCGGGGATCCGGTGTCCCGTCCGCCGGTGGCACGGGTCCTGCGTCCCGGGTGGTGGCTGGTGTCGGCCGTCATCGTGTCGGCAGCCGCGGTCGTCGCTGTGAGCCGGCGCCACGACCTGGCCTCGGCCCTGCGTCTGATGGGGGCGATCCCGCCGGGGCGGCTGGGATTGGCCGCTCTTCTCGAGGCGCTGTCCCTGCTCTGTATGGCGGCGATGCAATGGTGGCTGCTGAGGGCGGGTGGCGCCCGTCTGGGGTTCGGCCGTGTGGCTGCGATGGTCATGGCGGCCAACGCGGTGGCCGGGGCACTCCCCGCCGGCGCGGCGTTCGCCGCCTCCTGGCTGTTCCGGCAGTTGCGGCGCCGGCGTGTGTCGCTGGTGCTCGCGGGGGCCGTCCTCGCGGTATCCGGTGTGATGTCCGGTCTCGCTCTGTTCTCACTGCTGGTGGCCGGTGTTCTGGCCGGTGGGGGAGTGGGGTCTGCTGCCGGCCTGCGCGCTGCGGTGCTCTGGCTGACGACGGCCCTCGTTCTCGTCACCGCCGGGACGGTCGCCCTGGCGCATTTCCCACCCGTGCGGCGCCGGGTCCGGCGCGCGTGGCGGCGAATCGGGGTCCGCTCCTCCCGCATGTGGAGCGTCGAGGAAGGGCTGTCCCACCTCGTCCGGCACGTGAGAGCGAAGCAGCCCGGCGTACGCCCATGGCTGACGCCGTTCGCCCTGGCCTTGTCCAACTGGGTTCTCGACGTGGCCTGCCTCGGCGCCTGCGCATGGGGGCTGGGTATCGCGCTGCCCTGGCCGGGGACGCTGGTCGCCTACGTTCTCACCCAGATGGCGGGAGCCCTGCGGCTCACGCCCGGCGGCCTCGGAATCGTGGAAACCGGCCTTGCCGCGCTCCTGGTGTTCTACGGGCTGCGCGTCGATCAGGCCATCGCCCTGACACTTCTGTATCGGATCGCGAGTTACTGGGCCCCGCAGCCGATCGGCTGGGCGAGCTGGCTCGGCCTCACGGTCGCCTCCCACCGGCGGGCCCGCACCGAACGCAGAGAGCCAAGGACATGACGTGTGCTGTCGCCGTAGCCCTTCCCGGTCGACGCCTTCCGACCGCGGGGTGAGAATGGACCGGGCAGGTTCTCCGCTGCGCCGAGAGGTGGGCCGGTGGGCCAGACAGCGATCAGTGTTACCGGTCTCAGCAAGCGGTTCGGGACGGTGACGGCACTGGACTCGGTGGACTTCGAAGTCCGGCCCGGTACCGTCCTCGGTCTGCTGGGGCCCAACGGCGCGGGCAAAACCACGGCGATTCGGATTCTGACGACGATCGTGCGCCCGAGCGCGGGCCACGCCGAAGTCCTCGGGCACGACGTGGTCCGCGAAGCGGCGACCGTCCGGGTCCTGATCGGGCTGGCCGGGCAGTACGCGGCGGTGGACAGCAACCTCACCGGCCGGGAGAACCTGCGCATGATCGGACGGCTCACCCACGTGCGGCGCTCCAGGATCCGGGCCCGCGCGGCCGAACTGCTGGAACAGTTCGACCTCACCACCGCAGGCGAGCGTCCCGTGCGGACTTACTCCGGCGGCATGCGGAGACGCCTGGACGTCGCCGCCGCACTCGTTCCTGACGCACCGGTCCTCTTTCTCGACGAGCCCACCACGGGCCTCGACCCGCACAGCCGCAACGCGCTCTGGGACATGATCCGCCAACTCGTCGATGGCGGTACAACCGTGCTGCTGACCACTCAGTACCTGGAAGAGGCCGACCGACTCGCGCATCGGGTGGTCGTCATCGACCGGGGACGGGTGATCGCCGCCGACACCCCGGCCCGCCTCAAAGCGCACCTGGGCAGCGCCGTCATCGAGTTCGACATGGGAGAAGCCGAGCGGGCCCTGTGGGCGGCCGAACTGCTGCGGGGACGCTTCGCGGAGTCGCCCCGCACCGACGCGTCCCGGGTTCGCCTGGCCTCACGCGACGGATCACGCCAGTTGCTGGACGTGCTCCGACTGCTGGACGCGCACGGCCTGGTGCCCAGTACCGTCGCGGTACGGGAAGCCAGCCTGGACGACGTGTTCCTGCAGTTGACCGGGGACCGGTCATGACCCGTGCCGCCACCGGATCAGCCCGGCTCCCCGGACTGCTCGCCCAGCCTGGAGTGCGACTTGTACGGACCGCCGGGGACGGTCTGACCATCGCATGGCGAAATCTGATCGCCTTGCGACGAATACCGCGACTGCTGGTGTTTTCGACCATCCAGCCACTGGTCTTCGTGCTGATGTTCCGGTACGTCTTCGGGGGCGTCGTCGCGCCGGCCCTCCATGGAGTCAGCTACGTCGACTTCCTGATCCCCGGCATTTTCGTGCAAACAGCGGTCTTCGGGGCCATGAACACGGCGATCGGCCTGGCCACCGACATGCAGACCGGCCTGATGGAGCGATTCCGGTCGCTGCCGATGGCCAGATCCGCGGTGCTGGTGGGGCGGACCATAGCGGATCTCGGGCGCAACGTCTTCGTGGTGGCGCTGATGACGGGGGTGGGGTTCGCCATCGGCTTCCGCATCCACGCTGGTGTGTGGGCGCTGCTCGGCGGGATTCTGCTGGTGCTGACCTTCGGATTCGCGATGTCCTGGATCTTTGCGGTGGTCGGCATGGCGGTCGGCGACCCGGAGACCGCTCAGGCTGCGGCATTTCCCGTTCTGGCCCCCCTGGTCTTCGCGTCCGCGGCGTTCGTCCCCGTCAACACCATGCCCGGATGGCTGCAGGCGTTCGCACAGCACCAGCCGGTGTCGAGGACCGCCGAAGCGGTCCGTGCCCTGGTCCTCGGGGGACCGGCCGCACAGGACGTATGGCAGGCGCTCGCCTGGAACGCGGGCATTGTGCTGGTGTTCGCACCCCTGGGCGTATGGCTCTATCGCAAGGCGGTGTGAGACCCTGCCGGACCTCGGAACCGCAGGATCGACGATCACCGCGACCGTACCTGCGCCGGGCACGGCGAGGACGCCCCCGCCGTCGTCGATCACCTGAGGAAGCCGCCCGAGTCGGCTCTGTCCGGCGTCGTCCACGCCGGAGTCATCGGTTTCGTCCCCTTCCCCCTCGCACACGGCGCCGGTGTTCCGGCCGTGCCGTCTCCGGCGGCATTCCGCCGAGGGGACGCGGACGCGGAAGGGCCATCGACCCCCAGCAGTAGGCGGGCCGGTTCCAGGCGGCTTCCGTGGACGACCTGGCCGCCCGTCGTCGCGGACGTGCAGTCGCCCGAGCCATGCGGTCGTGTCCCGCGTCGTGGCGGAGGGGGTCAAGCGTGACGCGTTCCGGTACGAGGCCCCTGACGGTCTCCGAAGAGGCGGCGGTCCACGAGGCGCCCCGCTGAGACGGGTTGAACGCCCGGTCCGGCGGAGCCACCGTCCCCGACCCGCGGATTCCGGCACCTCGACCGGCCGCACCACCCGGCGGGACGCCATCAGCCATGTACCGAGCGAACGCGGCACCAGTGTTCCGACTCGGTGCGTGACGGGAGGGAAAAAGCCGCCAGGGCCGTCCCAGCCATGTGGGAGCTCGTGCTACGAGAGAGGGCCAGACGGGTGAGCGAGACACCACCGAGCACCCTGCAATACCGCCTTGACGAGCCGGAAGGCGCACCCGTGCTGATCCTGGGCCCCTCACTGGGTACCACATGGCACAGGTCGTAACGGCTGTCCAGGGGTGTCCAGTCGATCCACGGTAGGCGCATAACGCCAGGTCGAAGTCTCACCTCAAGGCCCGGGGGAGTCCGCACAGTCGGTGAGACCTGTGTGAGAGCGTGTGGGACGACGAAGTCCCGCCGGAGCACTCCGGGTCCGGTGGTCGTTGCAACACCCCGGCTCAAGGGGAGGGACGGACTTCGAGATCCGCAAGGAGCGGAAGTCACAGAGGCCCGGGAAGCTCCGGGCCGAGCGGCAGGAATACTTCCGGCTCGTGCGGACGGGACCGACCGGCCCGAGTGGCGAACGGCCGGATCGTTGCTGCTGTGGCCGGATCGCACAGCCGAAAGCCGCAGGTGTGGTCGCAGGCGCTACAGCGGCCGGCCGCGAGGCCGGTGAGCCCGGGCATGTGTCTTTCCGCTGGGCCTGGTCGCGAGCCACACTCTGCTCCGCCGGAAGGTGTCGAAGGCAGCCATACCGGTCGGCTGTCGTGCGTCCTTAGGGTCGTTGCGTCGTTGAAAGGGCCGCGGCGCACAGGTCGGACGATGTGCGCGCCTGGGCCGTTCGGGGCGTACGCGCCCCTTGGCGTAGAGGGGCAGTATGGGGCTGGACAAGACGGTCGACAGCGTGGACGAGGCGGTGGCGGACATCCCCGAGGGGGCGTCACTGGCCGTCGGCGGGTTCGGGTTGTGCGGCATACCGAGTGCGTTGATCGCCGCGCTGCTGGAGCAGGGTGCGGGCGGTTTCAAGGTCGTCTCCAACAACTGCGGAGTGGACGACTGGGGGCTGGGGCTCCTGCTGCGGGCCGGCCGGATCGCGCGCATGACCAGTTCGTACGTGGGTGAGAACAAGGAGTTCGCCCGCCAGTACCTGAGCGGCGAGCTGGAGGTGGAACTGGTGCCGCAGGGGACGCTGGCGGAACGGCTGCGCGCCGGCGGGGCGGGCATCCCGGCGTTCTACACGCCGGCCGGGGCCGGGACGCAGATCGGAGAGGGCGGGCTGCCCTGGCGGTACGCCCCGGACGGGCAGGTCGCGGTGGCGTCGCCGCCGAAGGAGACGCGGACGTTCGACGGCCGTGAGTACCTGCTGGAGGAGGGCATCCGGACCGATTACGCCCTGGTGCGGGCCACCGTCGGGGACCGTCACGGCAACCTGGTGTTCCGCTCCTCGGCCCGCAACTTCAACCCGCTGGCCGCGCTGGCCGGTCGCGTCACCGTCGCCGAGGTCGAGCACCTGGTGGAGCCGGGTGAACTGGATCCGGACGAGGTGCACTTGCCGGGGGTGTTCGTGCAGCGGGTGGTTCGGGTCTTTCCCGACGATCCGGCCGCCGAGCGGCGGATCGAACGACGGTGTGTGCGTACCGAGCAGGAAGGCGGTGCCTGACATGGCGCTCACTCGCGAGCAGATGGCGGCCAGGGCCGCCCGCGAACTGGTGGACGGCACGTACGTCAACCTCGGCATCGGCCTGCCCACTCTCATCCCGAATCACCTGCCGCCGGGCGTCGAGGTGGTGCTGCAGTCCGAGAACGGCATCCTCGGCGTCGGCCCGTACCCGCTCGAGGAAGAGATCGACTCGGACCTGATCAACGCGGGCAAGGAGACGGTGACGGTGCTGCCCGGGGCGTCCTTCTTCGACTCCGCGCTGTCCTTCGGCATGATCCGCGGCGGCCACATCGACACCGCCGTGCTGGGGGCCATGCAGGTGGCGTCCTCCGGGGATCTGGCGAACTGGATGATCCCGGGAAAGATGGTCAAGGGCATGGGCGGTGCCATGGACCTGGTCCACGGGGCCCGCCGGGTCATCGTGCTGATGGAGCACACCGCCAAGGACGGCAGCCCCAAGCTCGTCGCGAAGTGCGATCTGCCGCTGACCGGCACGGGTGTCGTGCAGCGCGTCATCACTGATCTCGCCGTCATCGACATCACCCCCGACGGGTTCTCGCTGGCCGAACTCGCCCCCGGAGTCAGTGTCGACGACGTGCGCACCGCGACAGGCGCCGACCTGCTCGTGCCCGCACGTCTGGAAGCGCCTGCCGGTGTCTGAGTAACAGATACGTGCTGGTGGCACAATCCCCGCGCGTTCCTGTCGTGGCAAGCGGGCTGTGGGGATCCCTGCCATACCGTGGCTCGTCAGCCACGCCCTACGGTGCCGGACACCGGGCCACTTCGGCTGAATCAAGCCAGGAGTGCGCCCGGTGTCCCCCATGACACCGAGGGAGCCGCCATGCAGTCGCCGTTCTGGGGAACCACCGCCCCGCTGTCCCGTATCCCGTCCGTACCGCCACCGGTTGCGTTGCCGCGCCCGTCGGGGCGTGGGTGGCGCGGATCGCTGTCCCGTCTCGTGGCAGTCGTGGTCTTCGTCCTCGCCGCTGCCCTGGTCGGTCCGGCGCCTACGGCTCATGCCGCGGTCGGCCTGACCAAGGTCACCGACTTCGGCGCCAACCCGGGCCAGTTGAACATGTACGTCTACCGGCCCGCGTCCCTGCCCGACCGGCCGGCGGTGGTGTTCGCGCTGCACGGCTGCAGCCAGGACGCCCAGACGTACGCCGACAACTCCGGCCTGCCCGAACTCGCCGACCGGCACAAGTTCCTGGTGGTGTTCGCCGAGACCACGTTCGCGAACAACATGAGCAAGTGCTTCAACTGGTTCCAGCCCACCGACAACCGCAGAGGCCAGGGCGAAGCCGCGTCGATCCGGCAGATGGCCGCGCACACGGTCTCCGCCTACGGCGCGGACGCCCGGCGGACCTACGTCACCGGCCTGTCCGCCGGCGGCGCCATGACGTCGACGATGCTCGCCACGTACCCGGACGTCTTCCAGGCCGGCGCGGTCGTCGCGGGTCTGCCCTACGGCTGTGCCAACGACCCCATAGCCGCCGGCAGTTGCATGAGCCCCGGAACCGACCTGACCCCGGCCCAATGGGCGCAGCGGGTTCGCGACGCCCATCCCTCGTGGTCCGGCCCCTGGCCCCGCGTGGCCGTCTGGCACGGTGACAAGGACACCAAGGTCGTCCCCCGCAACGCCGACGAACTGCGCGACCAGTGGACCGCACTGCACGGCCTGTCCCAGAAGCCGACCCGCACGTCCGTGATCGGCCCGAACTCCACCCGGCACGAGGAGTACGCCGCCGCGGACGGCTCGGTGGCCGTCGAGGTGAACCGCGTCCCGGACATCGGGCACGCCACGCCGGTCGATCCCGGCAGCGGGGCTCAGCAGTGTGGCAGCACCGGCACCGCCAACTTCCAGGACTCCATCTGCTCCAGCCACTGGATCAGCCAGTTCTTCGGCCTGTCGGAACCCTTCGAGGACGATAAGCTGCCCGCCCCGACCGGTCTGACCGTGAGCGATGCCACCGACACCACCATCCGCCTGAGCTGGGACCCCGTCGACGGCGCCGACGGCTACCTCGTCCACCGCGACGGTGTCCTGCTCACCACGGCGGACGCCACGTCCCACGCCGACACCGGCCTGACCGCGGGCTCCTCCCACACCTACGCGGTCGCCGCCCGTGACGCCGACGGCGAGCCGGGACGGCTCTCCGGCGCGATTACCGCGCGGACCACCGGCGGCGTGACCGCCTGCTGGACCGCCACCAACTACGCCCACGTTCAGGCAGGACGCGCCACAACCAGCGGCGGCTACACCTACGCCAAGGGTTCGGAACAGAACATGGGTCTGTACAACATATTCGTCACCCACACCCTGAAGGAGTCACCCGCCGGCCACTTCACCGTCGCGGACGGAACCTGCACCTGACGCGGGGCCGGTCATGACCGTGGACGCCTCCCCACAGCATCCACGGTCCCGTGCCCGTCATGGCGGCGGCCCACCTGAGAGAAGCCGTCGTCATGGCGGGCACACACATGTTCCCGCGCCGGATCTGCCGCCTAGCCTCCAGCCCGTCCATCCACCGCCGTCCCCTGGAGGTCCTCCATGGCTTTGTCCATCGGCGTCAGTTCGAGCTGGAGAGGGCGCACCGCACTCGGTGCTCTCGCCCTGGCCACTGCCGTAGCCCTGCTTCCCTCATCGGCCTCGGCCCGGCCGGCCCCCGACCGCGCCGCCGGCCACTGCGCCAACCAGTCCCACCTCCGCGTCCCGGGTGCCGCTCATCAGCAGGCCGACTGTCTGAACGAGCTGACCACGGCGGGAACCGTGGCATCCGGCCACACCGACCCGGCCGACTGGGCCGGCCTCACCCCGAAGGACCTCACCGCTCCCGAGGGTGTGCCGGGTATTCAGATCGACGGCTACTTCCCCGACTCCTCGACCACCAACACCAACCACGGCTGGAACCACGACTCGCAGTTCGTCATCCGGCTGCCCGACCGCTGGAACGGCGGGCTGATCGTGGCCGGTACCCCCGGCAACCGTGAGCAGTACGCCAACGACCGGGCCATCGCCGACTGGGTGCTCGCCCGCGGCTACGCCTACGCGGCCATCGACAAGGGCAACACCGGTCTCGACTTCTACCGCGACGGCTCCCGGCCCGGTGACGCCGTCGTCGAATGGAACACCCGGCTCACCCAGCTGACCCGCGCCGCCCGCGCGGTGGTCGCCCAGCGGTACCACCGGCCGCCCGTGCGCACCCTGGCCACGGGGATGTCCAACGGAGGCTACCTCGTGCGGTGGCAGTTGGAGAACCACCCCGAGCTGTACGACGGCGGCGTCGACTGGGAAGGTGCCCTCTGGCACGCGAAGGGCCCCAAC
Source organism: Streptomyces incanus (assembly GCF_042656345.1). Lineage (NCBI taxonomy): Bacteria > Bacillati > Actinomycetota > Actinomycetes > Kitasatosporales > Streptomycetaceae > Streptomyces > Streptomyces incanus. The sequence continues at coordinate 35,357 of NZ_JBHSPC010000165.1, read as the reverse complement.
CTGCTCACCTTCCTGCCGCCCACCCTGCGTCACTACCCCGCCTACGCGGCGGGCGGTCCCGCCGCCGAACCGGCACGCGAGGAACTGCACCGCGCGGGCTTCCCGGCCGGCTCGGAGTTCCTGTGGCCCTTCCACCACCAGGTCTACTGGGACCTGACCCAGCGCATCTACCGCGAGGAGTTCGACCCCTCCTTCGACGGTGCGACGGAAGCCGGCACACCGTACTGCGCCCCCAGGACCCCCGGCTGCGACGCCGACTACGACTACGCCACCCGTCCGGCCGAGGTCCACAAGGCCGTGCAACGCGTCGCGCTGACCGGCCGCATCGGCAAGCCGCTGATCACCGTCCACGGCACGCTGGACGTCCTGCTGCCCAGCAGTGAGAACTCCGACGCCTACTCCCGCATGATCCGTGAATCGGGCCGCGGCCACCTGCACCGCTACTACCGCATCGAGGACGGCACGCACACCGATTCCCTCGTCGACAGCTTCCCCGACCGGCTCCGGCCCCTGCTGCCCTGCCACCGCTCGGCCTTCACCGCCCTGGAGAGCTGGCTCACCACCGGGCACCGTCCGCCCGCGAGCCACACCGTCGTCCGGCCCGAAGGCGCCACCCCGGCGAGCCTGCTCACCAGCTGCCGTCTCGACGGGTGACCACCCGGCGGCCGCGGCCCCGCGCCACGGCCGCCGCACGCCCTGCCCGACCGAACGCCTCGGTCTGTGGTGGCACCCGCTACAGACCGAGGTCTCATTGTGTCTGTCGAATACATAGGTGTGACGTGACGGTGTCCCTACTGTTTCCGGCCATGACAAGCGAATTCCGTCCACCCACCGTCCGCTCGGCGTCCACGGGTGCCGGCGTGGACCTGACGTCCCGGGCCGCCCTGGTCACCGGCGGTGGCAGCGGTATCGGCAAGGCGTGCGCCGCGACGCTGGCAGCAGCGGGCGCCAGGGTGTACGTGGTCGACCGGGACGCCGAGGCAGCCAAGGCGGTCGCCGCCGAGATCGGCGGCGAGGCGCACATCGCCGACCTGGCCGACCCGGCCGCGATCGACGCGCTGCCGGCCGAGGTCGACATCCTGATCAACAACGCCGGCCTGCAGCACGTGGCGCCCGTGACGGAGTTCCCGCCGGAGCGGTTCGCCCTCATCCAGCAGGTCATGGTGACCGCTCCGTTCCTGCTGCTGCGCCGCAGCCTGCCCCACATGTACGCGCAGGGCTGGGGACGGGTGATCAACATCTCCAGCGTCCACGGACTGCGGGCCAGCGCCTACAAGTCGGCCTACGTCGCCGCCAAACACGCGCTGGAGGGCCTGAGCAAGGTGGTCGCGATCGAGGGCGCCCCCCACGGCGTGACCAGTAACTGCGTCAACCCCGGCTACGTCCGCACCCCCCTGGTGGAGAACCAGATCCGCGACCAGGCCGTCGCGCACGGGATCAGCCCCGAAGACGTCCTGACCGATGTGCTGCTCACCCGCTCACCCATCAAGCGCCTGCTGGAAGCGGAGGAGGTCGCCGCGGCCGCGCTGTGGCTGTGCGCCGACCACAGCAGCTACATCACCGGCACCTCACTGCCCCTCGACGGCGGCTGGGGAGCCTGCTGACCCGCCGCCCCGGGCGCCGCCCATGCGCCGCCCATGCGCCACCCTGTCCCCACGACTGCCCCCCACGCCTGTCCCCGCACCCGCACCCGAGAATCGGTGAACCCATGACCGAGACCACAACCGCCAAGCCGGGCGCGCCCCGCTCCGGCGGCATCGCCCGTATCGTCGGTGCGAGCCTGATCGGCACCACCGTCGAGTGGTACGACTTCTTCCTCTACGGCTCCGCCGCCGCGCTGGTGTTCAACACCCTCTTCTTCCCCAGCAGCGACCCGCTGGTGGGCACGCTGCTCGCCTTCATGACCTACGCGATCGGGTTCCTGGCCCGGCCGATCGGCGGCATGGTCTTCGGACACTACGGCGACAAGATCGGCCGTAAGAAGCTGCTCGTGCTCAGCCTGCTCCTGATGGGCGGCGCCACCTTCGCCATGGGCCTGCTGCCCACCTACGGCACCATCGGCGTCGGCGCCCCGATCCTGCTCACCGTCCTGCGCCTGATCCAGGGCTTCGCCCTGGGCGGCGAATGGGGCGGCGCCGTGCTGATCGTCTCCGAGCACGGGGGCGACAAGCACCGCGGCTTCTGGGCCTCCTGGCCGCAGTGCGGCGTCCCCGCCGGCAACCTGCTGGCCACCGCCGTCCTCGCGCTGCTGGCCTCCGTGCAGTCCGAAGCGGCGTTCCTGTCCTGGGGCTGGCGCATCCCCTTCCTGCTCTCCGGCGTCCTGGTCGTGGTCGGACTGTGGATCCGCCTCTCGGTAACCGAATCGCCGGTCTTCCTCGCCGCCCAGGCCAAGGCCGAAGCGGACGCCGCCAAGGGAGCCAAGGACGAGGCGCCCGTCATCGAGGTCTTCCGCCGCAGCTGGCGTGAGGTGCTCGGGGCCATCGGCGTCCGGTTCGGCGAGAACATCTCCTACTACATCGTGACCTCCTTCCTGCTGGTCTATGTCACCACCCACCTGGAACTGCCGAAGAGCACCGCGCTGAACGCCGTCCTGATCGCATCCGCCGTCCACTTCGTCACCATCCCGCTGTGGGGAGCACTCTCCGACCGCATCGGCCGCAGGCCCGTGACGCTGATCGGCGCCATCGGCATGGCAGTCTGGTCGTTCTTCTTCTTCTCCCTGGTCGACACGGAGTCCTTCACCGTGATCACCCTGTCGGTCACCGCGGGCCTGCTGCTCCACGGCGCGATGTACGGTCCCCAGGCCGCCTTCATCTCCGAGATGTTCGACACCAAGGTCCGCTACTCCGGGGCCTCCGTGGGCTCACAGCTCGCGTCCATCGTCGCCGGCGCCCTTGCCCCCCTCATCGCCGTCGAACTCCTCAGGCGTTACGGATCGTCGACTCCCATCGCCGTGTACCTCTGTGCCGCCGCGGTGATCACCGCCATCACCGTCGTCGTCATCAAGGAGACCCGTGGCCGTGACCTGACCGTCTCGACCACGGATGTGCCGCCGAAGCAGCAGCAGGAGGCACCGGTCGCCAGTACCCACCAGGTCTGAGAAGTCACTGTGCCGCGGTCCGCTCGGTCAAGGAGGGCACGGGCGGACCGCGGCACGTCCACTTCGGGCGCAGCGCCCTTTGGACCAGCCACCCCAGCCCATCCACGCACCAGCCGCGGCGCCGGAGGGAAGACTGCCGTCATGACCACCAAGAACGACGCCTCCACCGCGGCGACGGCAGCACTCCGGCAGTTGCTCGCCCTGCTCGCCGCGGACGCTCCGGCCGAGCAACTGGCCCAGCCGGCGGCACAGGCACGCGCCGCCGGCGCCGACCCGCACGACCAGGACGTCATCGACGAGGCCACCCGGACCGCGCTGGACATCCACCGGACCCTGGCCCAGCGTCGGCGACGGGAGGCCGAACTCGCCGCCCTGTTCGACACCGCGGGCGACTTGGCCGCGCTGCGCGACCTGGACTCCGTACTGCGCGCCATCGTGCACCGGGCGCGCACCCTGCTGGGCACCGACATCGCCTACCTCACCCTGAACGACCCCGCCGCGGGCGACACGTTCATGCGGGTGACCGCCGGCTCGGTCTCCGCCAAGTTCCAGCAACTGCGCCTCGGCATGGGAGAAGGACTCGGCGGTCTGGTCGCGCAGACCGCCCGCCCCTACGCAAGCCCCGACTACCGCACCGACCACCGCTTCAAGCACACCGGAACCATTGACGAAGGAGTCAACGAGGAGGGCCTGCGCGGCATCCTCGGCGTACCACTGCGCGTCGGCCGACGTGTGATCGGCGTCCTGTTCGCCGCGGACCGCACTCCGCGCGACTTCGCTCCCGAGGCCATCGCCCTGCTCTCCTCCCTGGCCGACCACGCCGCCGTGGCCATCGACAGCGCACGCCTGCTGGAAGAGACCCGCTCCGCTCTTGTCGAACTGAACGCCGCCAACGGAACGGCTCGCGCCCACAGCGACGCCCTGCACCGCGCGGCCGACGCCCACGACCGGCTCACCGACCTGGTCCTCAGAGGCGGCGAAGTCGACGACGTCGCCCGCGAGATCGCGGCCCTCCTCGGCGGAGGCCTGGCCGTCCACGACGCGGACGGCACCGAACTCGCCCGCCTGAAAACCGGTCCCGTCATCCTGTCCGAGCAGGGAATCGAAGCGTCCCGCAGAGGCGGGCGGGCCGTCCCCGTCGACGGCAGCTGGGTGTGCGCCGTCCTGGCGGGCCCGGAACTCCTCGGCAGTCTCGTCCTCACCGGCCGGGCCGATCTCACGGACGCCGACCGGCATCTGTTCGAACGAGCCGGTCTGGTCACCGCCCTGCTGCTCCTCCTGCGCCGGTCGGTGGCCGAAGCGGAGGACCGCGTCCGTGGCGAACTCCTCGACGACCTGCTCACCGCCCAGCCACCGGGCGGCCATCGCAACACGGGCAGCCTGACGCTGCGCGCCAGAAAGCTGGACATCAATCTCGCCCGGCCCCACGCGGTCCTCGTCCTCACCTGTGACCCGGCCCTGCGCTCACGCCTGCTGACCGAGGCCGCGCGCCGTGCACGCGCGCTCGGCGGCCTGGCCGGCACCCGCAGCGGGCACACCATCCTGCTCGCACCCACTTCGCATCCAGGCGCACTCGCCCAGGAACTCGCCCACGAACTGACCCGCGGCCTCGGCACCCCCATCACGGTCGGAGCCGCAGGCCCCGCCACGGGACCGGAACACCTTCCCCACACCCACGACGAGGCACATCGCTGCATCCAGGCGCTCGAAGCACTCGGCCGCACCGGCGACGGCGCTGCCCTGACCGACCTCGGCTTCCTCGGTGTCCTCCTCGGCGACCGGACGGACATCACCGGGTATGTGGACCGCGTCCTCGGCCCCGTTCTCACCTACGACACCCAGCGCGGCACGGAACTCGCCCGCACCCTCACCGCCTACTTCAGCCACGGTGCCAGCCTCGCCCGGGCCAAGGACGCCCTCCACGTCCACGTCAACACCGTGGTCCAGCGTCTCGACCGCGTCTCACAACTCCTCGGCCCCGACTGGAACACCCCCGGCAAAGCCCTCGAAATCCAAGTCGCCCTACGGCTGCACCTCCTCGCCCAACAGGGTCTGTCGTGATTTAGGTTTTTAGGCCTTTTGGTCCAGAGGGTTTTGGTTGGCCTGACTGGCCTGCACCCGGCCGGCCGGCTCCAGGCGTCGGTGTTCAGCTCGCGCAGGCCCGCAGTGCCCCCGCAGGCAGTCGGCCCCGCGCCGTAAGATCAGGGCACGGCGTCCCGGCGGCCTGTGTCGGGTGCGCGCTCAGCTGGGCCTCTGCCTCGTCTGGCCGTCTCATGAACAGGTTCGCGAGGGCGAGCATCTCCTGTGCCTCTTCGGGATTGTCGGTGAAGTGCGGGCCCTGCGGTCCAGGGTTCCGCAGGGCTTCCAAGTTCACGGCGCGTGTCCCCGCGGTCGCCGGACACCGGCGGCCCGGCCGGGGCGCGGCGGTCCAGCAGGGTGAGGAGCGGGCCGGTCATGGCCGTGGTGACCAGGGCCATGACGACCATGATCGAGTACAGCTCCTGGTCGAGCAGGCCCAGTTGGAGTCCGACCGAGAGCACCACCAGCTCCGTCAGGCCCCGAGTGTTCATCAGGACGGCGAGCATCGCCGCCGAACGTGCCGGTAGTCGGCCGATCCGCGCGGCGGCGTAGGTGCCGCCGGTCTTGCCGACCACCGCCACCACCATGATCAGCACCAGCTCGACCAGCCCGTGGACGTCCAGACCGCTGAGATCCACCGAGAGGCCGCGGGGCCGGAGCGCCGGTGGCCGCGGAGCCCGCGGGCGGCGGGTCCCCGACCGGTTCGACCAGGTCCCGGAACAGCTCGACGAGGCTGGGTACGTGTCGCCGCATCTGCCTTACGGTGCCGTGCCGCACGGCCTCCACCAGCAGGTCGTTCTCGGTGCGGCCCACGGCGAGGTCGACCAGGACGCCCTGCTGGTGCGCCCGGAATCCGGCAGCCGCGGTGCAGCCCGCGGGCCAGTCCTCGCCGGCGCCCTCGACCTCGACGTACACCTGGCCGCTCGCCTCCGCGGGCCGCAGCTCATCGAGGGAACCACAGGCCACGCGGCGTCCGGCGCGCACGATCGAGACCCGGTCGCAGAGCTGCTCGACCAGATCCAATTGGTGGCTGGAGAAGAGCACGGGCACACCCTGTGCCGCCTTGTCGCGAAGGACGTCGCTCATGTCGTCGACGGCGAGCGGGTCGAGCCCTGAGAACGGCTCGTCCAGGATGAGCACTTCGGGATCATGGACCAGGGCGGCGGCTGACTGGACGCGCTGCTGGTTGCCAGGCTGAGGGTGTTCACCCGCTTGTCGCGGTGCTGGGTGATCCGCAGCCTCTCCGTCCAGCGGACCATGGCCTCACAGGCATCGGCATGGGACAGCCCGTGGAGTTCGCCGAAGTAGATCAGCTGCCGGGCCACGGTCATCCTGGGGTACAGCCCGCGCTCTTCCGGCATGTAGCCGAACCGTGCCGACTCCAGTCTCCCGACCGGTGCCTCACCCCAGAGCACCTGTCCGCGGTCCGGTGCAAGCACCCCGACGCCGATGCGCATGGCAGTGGTCCTGCCTGTCCCGTTGCCGCCGACGAAGCCGGATATCTCCCCCGGTCTTACGGTCAACATGAGTGAGTCCAGCGCCTGTTGGGATCCAAAGCGCTTCGACACTTCCTCGAGCACCAAAGGTTTCACGGGCCCTCCCCTTCCGTCTTCCTGTGCTGTTGATCTGCGCGCGGAGTCTATTTTCCTTTCGGGAAAGTACCTGCTACTTTCTTGACAGGAAAGCAGAAGTGCTCCTCAGGAGGGTGTGAGGGTCGATGGCGTTCGACGGCAAGCACGACAGGAACCCCTTCGATCGGCAGGCCGTGACGCCGGCCGACGCTCAAGCCGCGCTCGAGGACATCCGCAGACGGCAGGAACAGTCGGGTGTGGCCGAACTGCGGTTCGACCTCTCCCGTTCTTCCCTCCTGACGGCGGCGCTGCTGCTGTTCATCTCCTTTGCGTCCTTTGACCTGCCCAATCCCTGGGGTGGTGCGGTGCTGGTCCCGGGGCTGCTGCTGGTGGCGCTGATGGTGGTCCGCCGCACGCACGGCGCGCCGGTCCGCAACAGGCTGGGCACCGGAGCCGCGCTGGTGGGGCTGGCCTGCGGGATCGCCGCGTTCGGGGTGTTCCGGGGGCTGGCGGCGGCGCTCTCCTCGGGCGGGGTGCCGACACCTCATCTCATCGCCGCCGCGGTAGTGGTCGGGGCCTGCCTGCTGGTGGCACCTCGTGCTCGCAGGGCTGCCGAGGCGCGGCTGCGACGTCGGGCGGAGCGGCGGTACTGATGGACGCCGACTTCGACGCCTTCCTGCACCCGGCCCCACGGCTGACGATCGTCGCCCTGCTGGCGCCCGCGGGATGGACCGAGTTCGGATTCATCCGGGATGCGATCGGCACGAGTGACTCCGCGCTGTCCAAGCAGTTGTCGGCACTCGCGGCCGAGGGGTATGTCGAGGTGCGAAAGCAGGTGGGTGTGGGCGTCCGGCGCACACTCGCACGGCTCACGCCGAAGGGGCGGGAGGCGTTCGCGCGGCACGCGGCGGCGCTGGAGCGGATCGCGGCGACGGCGCGTGCCGCGCGACCGGCGACTGACCACTCGTGGCGTCCTGGTGATTCCGGAGGTCACGAGTGACTCCGATCCCCGGGAGGCCCGCCCCGCGCGGTCTGCCGCGGCACCGGGACGGGCGCGACGTGACTGAACGGGAAGTCGGGTGCCGGCCCATCCCTTTCCACACCCATGTTCATGTACGGAAAGTTGATCATAGGGGACTCATTGTGGTGATCGAAGTGTGAGAGCTGACAAAATGGTATGGAAAGACCCGGGCGGTCGATGAGCTCAGCTTTCGCGTCGAGCCGGGACGGGTGACCGGATTCCTGGGGCTCAACGGCGCCGGAAAGTCGACGACGATCCGCGCGATGATCGGTCTCGACCGTCCCACCTCGGGCGAAGTCCTCATCGACGGCAAGCGTTACGAGGACCTGCCCCGCCCCTTGCTTGACCGCCGTGGGCGCGCTGCTCGACGCCCGCGCGGTGCACAGCGGTCGGAGCGTGCGGGGAGACCTGGCTGGTCTGGCCCGCAGCAACCGGCTGCCGCTGCGGCGGGTCGACGAGCTCCTGGAGACGGTCGGGCTCGCGAGTGTCGCGGACAAGCGGGCGAAGGGGCTGTCACTGGGCATGGCTCAGCGTCTCGGCATCGCTGCCGCTCTTCTCGGTGACCCTCAGGCACTGCTGCTCGACGAGCCGGTCAACGGCCTCGATCCGGAGGGCGTGAAGCGGATCCGCGACCTGATCAAGCGCATGGCGGACGAGGGCCGTGTGGTCCTGGTCTCCAGCCATCTGATGAGCGAGATGGCGCTGACCGCCGGGCACCTGGTCGTGATCGGACGCGGCCGGCTCCTCGCCGACACATCCGTGGAGGACTTCATCACGGGCAACTCCCGGTCCTACGTCCTCATCCGCACGCCCGAGCCCGAGCGCATGCGCGACTTCCTGGCCGCCCGCGGCGTCCACGTGGACGCCGGGCCCGACGGGTCACTCGAGGCGGTGGGCACCGCCCCGAGGGCGGTGGGCACCCTGGCCGCCGAGAACCGGATCGCCGTCTACGAGGTCAGTCCGAGGACCGCCGCCGTCACCTGCCAGAAGCCGCGCAGGTCGCGGACGGGGCGCCGGGTCGGCGCTCCCGGCGTTCCAGGCGTGTCCGGCGTGCCGAGGGCGGTGTCCGGCGTGGTGGAGGTCATGGTCACCCCTCCGTCACGGCGCGCGTCCGCAGTGCCGAGGCGACCAGCGCGACGCCGGCGAGGGTGACGAGGAGGGCGAACGCGACCGCGCCGACCAGCGCTCCGGGCACGTCGTCGACGAAGAACGCCGGGACGGCACTGAGCCCCGACAGCAGCCGGGTGACGATCACGGCCACCGCGCCGGCGCGGCTGCCCCGCCAGGCCAGAACGGCGCCGACCAGGGTGATCAGCCCGAGTACGGCACCCACGACGGCCACCGCGACCGGAGGGTGCTCACCGTCGCCGAACGGCAGCGAGATCACGTCGATGAGGCCGAGCAGGCCGGACAGAACCAGTCCGGTGACAAGAAGGCGGGTGCGGTTCACGTGGTCCTCCTGAGTGAGGGACGAAGTACCGGTGTCGGAAGCACTGGTGTCGTGTCCGCAGTCTGGGTTCGCGGGTCGGGTCCGCGGATCGGGGCGGGCCCGGGACCGTTCTCCGTGCTGCCACGTATTCACTCCCGGTGACCGCTGTCCTACTCTGAGCGCGTGGCAACTCGGGGTCTGTTCGCTGTCGCCGCCGCGGTCCTGACGAGCGTGCTGGCAGCCGCCGGAGTGATCCTGGCGGTACTCGGCGGTGACGGGGGCGCCACCACGGCGTTCGCGATCGGTGTGGCGTTCGGGCTGCCCTCCGTCGTGCTGGGCGTGGTGGTGGCGGTGCGCTGTCCGGACAGCGTGGTCGGGCTGCTGCTGGTGCTGGTCGGCGCTACGGCGGTGTGGCTCACGGTCGGCGAGCTGTGCGGGTTGCTCCTCGCGCGGCGGACGGACCTGCCGTTCGCGCAGTGGTACGCGGCCCTGTCGCAGGGCGACTGGATGTTCCTGTACGTCCCGGCCGCGCTGCTCATGCTGGTCTTCCCCGACGGGAGGCTGCCGGGCCGGCGCCGGCGGTGGGCGGCGGCCGGACTGCTGGTCGTGCCGCCGCTGTTCATGCTGATCGCGGCGCTGGACCCTGCACCGTTCCGGCCGCCGTTCGAGGCGACCCCGCACCCTGTGCGGGTGCCCGAGCCCTGCCTCCCGGTGCTGCGCGTGGTGGCGTTCGCCCTGCTGCCGGTCTTCCTCGGGCTGCTGATCGCGTCCGCGGCGGCGGTGGTCGTCCGCTACCGGCGGGCGGCCGACGAGGCGAGGCGGGCGCAGCTCAAGTGGTTCGCGCTCGGTGCCGCCTTCCTGCCGCTGACGCTGCTGCTGTGCTGGGCCGGCTACCTGTTCCTCGGCGGGCCGGAGTTGGCGGTCGTCGGCCTGGCGGCGGCGGCCCTGGCGATTCCGGCCGCGACCACGATCGCGATCCTGCGGCACGACCTCTACGACATCGACCGGGCGATCAGCACCGCCGTCACCTACGGCCTGGTGACCACGATCCTGCTGGGCTTCTACACGGCCGCCTCGTTCGTGGCCGGCCTCGGCGCCGGACGGTCCTCACCGGTCGCGGCCGCCGCGGCCACCGCCGTCTGCGCCGCCGCGCTGTCCCCGCTGCGCACCCGGCTCCAGCGGTGGGTCGACGGGCGGTTCTACCCCGCGCGGCAGGCCGCGCTGACGACCGTTCAGGGGCTGCGCGGCCGTATGCACGCCGGACAGGCCCGGCCGGAGCAGCTGGAGCAGGCGCTGCGCGAGGCGCTGCGCGATCCGCTGCTCCGGGTCGGCTACCGGCTTCCCAGCGCGTCCGGGCTGGTCGACGCGGCGGGCGCGGCGCTGGACCCGGGGCAGGCGCATGTGGCGCCGATCCGGCTCGGCGGGCACGACATCGGGGCGATCGTGCGGGGCACGACCGGCAGCCGGGAACTGCTGCGCGAAGTGGCGTCCGCCTGCGCGCTGCTGGTCGAGGTGGTCCGGCTGCGCATCGAGGTCAGCCGGGCGCTGGCCGAGGCCGAGGCCGGCCGCGGCAGGCTGCTGCACGCCGGGTACGAGGAACGGCGGCGGCTCGAACGCGACCTGCACGACGGGGCGCAGCAGCGCTTGGTCTCCCTGGGCATGGCGATCCGCCTGGCACAGCGCCACCTGGACGACGGCACGGTCGACGTCGACGACCTGCTCGACCGGTCGGTGGCCGAACTGGCCGTGGCCGTGGCCGAGTTGCGGCAGATCGCACATGGCCTGCGGCCGAGCAGCCTGGACGACGGGCTCGGCAACGCGCTGGCCATGCTGGCCGGCCAGGCACCGGTACCGGTGGCGCTGGAGGTCTGCGCCGACGAATTGCCCGACGACGTGGCGATGACCGCCTACTACGTGGCGAGCGAGGCGATGACCAACGCGGTCAAGCACGCCGGCCCGGTCCCGATCGGCGTCCGGGTCAGCCGGGTCGGTGACCGGGTCACGGTGCGGGTGGGTGACAAGGGGCCGGGCGGCGCGGCGATGCGCCCCGGCGCCGGGCTGGCCGGGCTCGCGGACCGGGTCGAGGCGGCCGGGGGCACGCTGCGGCTGTCCAGCCCGGCGGGTGGCGGCACCCTGGTGGAGGCGGTGCTGCCGTGCGCGTGGTGATCGGCGAGGACTCGGCGCTGTTCCGGGAAGGTCTGGCCCGCCTGCTGGCCGACGCGGGGTACGAGGTCGTGGCCAAGGCACACAACGCCCCGGAGCTGGTCTCCGCGGTCATGGCCACACGTCCCGATCTGGCGGTCATCGACATCCGGATGCCGCCCGATCTCACCGACGACGGCGTCCGGGCGGCCCGGCGGATCCGCGACGCCCATCCGGAGCTCGGGATCGTCCTGCTCTCCCAGCACGTCGAGACCCGGCACTCCGTCGACCTGGTGTCCCGGGGGCGGTTCGGCTACCTGCTCAAGGACCGGGTGTTCGACGTCGACGACTTCCTGGACGCGCTGCGCCGGGTGGCGGCCGGAGGTTCCGCCCTCGACCCGGAGGTGGTGTCGCGTCTGATCGGGGCGCACCGGGCCGCCGATCCGTTGGCCTCCCTGACCGCCCGCGAGCGCGAGGTGCTGGCGCTGATGGCGGAGGGCCGCACGAACGTCGGCATCGCCCGCCGGCTGTGGCTCACCCACCGCACGGTCGAGACCCACGTCAGCTCGATCCTCACCAAGCTCGGCCTGGCCAACTCCGCGGAGGACCACCGCCGCGTACTGGCCGTGCTCCTCTACCTCAACCGGGCC